>CAMWBA010000188.1 GCA_947172355.1 uncultured Bacillota bacterium | reverse complement strand
CGCTGAACACCTCAAAAGAGTCCATGGCAAGTGTCATGGGTACTGCGCTGTCGCGTTTGAACTCCTTTTTAGACTCGGAGCTCGAGCAAATCCTCTGCTTTGATACGGAGATAGACGCAGAACGATTCTGCAACGAGAAATGCGCCGTGTTCGTTATTTTACCGGAAGAAAATCCTAACTCGTTTTTTATGATCTCGCTCATTATCCAGCAGCTATACCGTGAAATCCTTTCCGTTGCCGATGAAAACGGCGGTAAACTGAAAAATCGATGTGTGTTCTTCGCCGACGAGTTTGGCACCATTCCAAAGATTGAGTCTGCTGAGATGATGTTCTCGGCCTCCCGCTCCCGCCGCTTGCAGATCGTGCCAATTATACAGTCATTTGCGCAGCTGGAAAAGAACTACGGCAAAGAGGGCGCAGAGATTATAGTCGATAATTTGCAGGATATAATCTTCGGCGGGTTTGCGCCCAACAGTAATTCCGCCGAAGTGCTGTCCAAGGCCCTGGGCAGTCGCACGGTCATGTCCGGCTCCGTTTCCCGCAGCAAGAACGATCCCAGCCAGTCCTTGCAGATGATTGAACGGCCCCTTATGACGGCAGACGAACTAAAGTCTATGCCCAAGGGTCAGTTCATCGTGATGAAAACGGGCTTTTACCCAATGAAAGTCAGGCTCAAGCTGTATTTTGATTGGGGTATCCAATTCGACGAACAATATGCCGTACCAGAGAACGGCAACCGCAAGGTGTCCTATGCGGAAAAGAATGAACTGCTCCAGGCCATTGTGCTGAAGTACCATCCTGACTGGTTGAAGGAGGATGATACGCCGGATGGTGGACAGAAGCAAGATACACCTGACAAAAAGCAGCACAAGAGGTCATCCACAAACAAAAGACCCAGCAATTCCAAGAACAGGCCGCTGAAAGAGGTTGCTCCCCGTAACCGAGAATCCGAATCAGAGGTAGCACCGGATGGGCCGGTTTGATTTTCTGTATAAGATGGACCTACACCACAGAGCAGTGGCTGTCTATATTTATCTAGCTGACCGGTCGAATAAGAATAGTGAGTGCTGGCCCGCCATTCCCACTATTGCCAGGGAGCTGAAACTGTCGCAGTCTACGGTGCGCAGGGCTTTACAGGATTTAAGAAAAGCAGAGTTATTGGAAACGGAGCAGCGTTACCGGGTTAAAGGTGGCAAAAGCAGCTTGCTTTTTCGCCTAAATAAGATGTGACAGAAAGCACCTGCCGTCAGGGAACCTTTGCGCTCTCCCGGTGGCAGGTGCCTCCTGTCATGGTGGCGGGTCTAGGGAATTACCCAAAGAAAGATACTGTCGGCAGAAAAATAGAAATAGCGCATCTATACTAAACTTAACCAGCTACCTCAACCCAAACAAATAGTCTGAGCGCAAAATTTTTTCGTTGACAACATCCCCTGCCAGGAATATGCTATATCTGCCGCCAAAAACATTTCGTGACGGATTTCCAACATTTCATTACAAATAGGTTGTCTCTTTGCCGTCTTTTTGTTAACCTAAAAACAGGGTGATATGCATGATAAAGTTTGCTATCTGCGATGACGAGCCACAGATGGCCCGAGAAATTGTGGATCAGCTTGCAGGCTATATGAAGGAAACGGACTGTGACTATTCGGTTGACTGTTTCTCCAGCGGGTATGCGCTGCTGAAGTCCTCAGATGAATTTGATGTTATTTTTCTGGACATCCAGATGGAGCGTCCGGACGGGATGGAAACAGCCGCGCTCCTGCGGCAGCGTGAAAGCCGCAGTCTGCTGATTTTCGTGACGGTGCTGAAAGATCGCGTGTTTGATGTGTTCCCGCTGGAAGCTTTCGATTACCTGCTCAAGCCCCTGGATAGGGATCGGTTCAGGCGGACAATGGACCGGGCCTTGCGCTGGCTGGAGCGGGACGCGGCAAAAAATCTGGTGATACAGCGAGGCTCCGGCTGCCAGGTCGTTCCTCTCTCTGACATCCTGTACTGCGAGGTGCTGGGCAGGAAAATTTACATCCACAAAAAGGATGGTATTGTTTTGGACTACTATGACAGGCTGGAAGATTTAGAACAGCGCGTGGACAGCCGTTTTTTCAAGTGCCACCGGAGTTACCTGGTGAATCTGGACTATGTGGGCGGATGCCAGGATGGGCAGGTCCTGCTATCCCAGGGAGAGCGCATCCCGGTTTCGCGGCTGCGGGAGCGGGAATTGACCCAGGCCCTTTTGCGCCATATGAAAGAGAGGTGTATCTGATATGGATTATTTCAGCCTGATTATGGACGGGATCAGCATCCTTGGGCAGGGTATAATGCACATCTTTTTTGTCAGCCGCCTTACTGGGAAGGGGCGCAGGCTTTGGCATTTTGCGGTCTATTGCCTTGCCCTCTGCGTCATTCAGTGTCTGTCGCTGGGCTTTAAAGACGATGGGATTATCTCCATTGCCGCAGGAATCCTGGGGCTGTACACCCTCAGCCGCTTTGCGCTGGGGAACCAGCGGCCCATTTCCTGGGTGGCGGCGGTGCTGGCCTTTTATGTTTCGCAGCTCTCTTTTGGAATTATCAACTCTGTGGAGGTGGCCTTCTTTCCCGGCTTTATCGGGACCCCTCAGTTATATCTGCTGCTTTTGGTTGCACAGGCCCTCTATTTTGTGGCATGCATTGGCTGTTACCGCGCTGTGCGGAAGCTCCTGGCCTGGACGCAGGACAGCCAAACGCCTTATATCGGGCTTCTCCTGCTTCCTGGGTTGTTTTTCTTTGGGGCGGAGCTGTACATCCTCCAGACCGCCTACAGCTTTTTTGTCCCCTCCGTTTCCCTGGAGGATGTTGGTAAGCACGGCACGCTGTTCTTCCTGCAAATCACGGGGCTGGCGGCGCTGCTGTGCACCCTGTACGCCTACCGGCAGCTCTGCCGGGGCTTTCAGGCTCAGGTTGAACTGCAATCGCTGACCCAGGCAGCCCAGGCTCAGAAAGTTTACATTGCTGAGGCCCGGGCCCGCTATGAGCAAACGAAATCCTTTCGTCACGACATCAAGAACCATCTGTCTGTGCTGGACGGCCTGCTCAAGAATGAGAAGCTGGACGAGGGCCGGGAGTATCTGAAAAAGCTGGAAACCGTCTCGGAGGCTCTGTCCTTCCCCTACCAGACCGGCAACCAGGTGGTGGATATTCTGCTGGGGGAGAAGCTGGGGCTGGCCAAAGAGATTACGGCAGAGGTGTCCCTGGTTTTGCCAAACCCCTGCGGGATCGATGATTTTGATCTGTGCGTGCTCTTTGCCAACGTCCTGGATAATGCCATTACCGCCTGCCGCGCAAACAACGGAGCCAGGGCTATCCGTATCAGCGGCAAGCGTCAGGGAGATTTCTATATGCTGACCTTTGAGAACACCTGCGCCGATGAGCCGCTGCCCCCGGCGGGTACCGGGTTATCCAACATCCGGGCGGTGGCGGAGAAGTACCATGGGGCTGTGCTGACGGAGAAGTCTGGCGGTACATTTTCGCTGAATGTGCTGCTGAATATTGCGGCTGTGTAGAGAAATGGAGGAACTTCATGAGTAAATATGACGCTCTGTGGGCCTATGTGCAAAAGGATGGAAGCCAAACCCTCAAATTGACCTTTGCGCAGATTCAGGAGATTGCCGGAGTTCCTATTGATCACTCGTTCCTGAGATACAAAAAGGAATTAGCGGACTATGGGTATCAGGTGGGGAAAATCTCCATGCGGGAGCAGACGGTTGTTTTTCAAAGGAGCGTTTAGGGGCCAGGGTTGCGCTATAATCAAAGCGGTAAACTGGAATTTACAGGAGGAAAACGTGAAAGTTAAAAGGTGCGTAAAGGGGCGGCGCTTGTGCTTTGCAATATTCGCAATTTGCCTCTCGGCTAGGTTTATAGAGTATTTTTTAATTGAAACAGACAAAACGGCGATTGGAGAAAATGTGCTTCACAAGGCTGCCGGAATCATCCTTTTAGCAGCGGCGCTAAAATGCGCGCAAATTTCATGGAGCGATATCGGGTTTCAAAAAGAAGGTTTTGCCTGTGGCGTTTTGAAGGGCTTGCTGTTGGGAACTGTTTGCTTCGCCATTTCATACGGCATTGAATTTGCAATTCTGGCCATACAGGGCAATCCCGCGCACTTTGAACTATATATCAGCGGTTTTTCGCTGACCGGCTCCCCGATAAAGAATACCGGCTTTGTTTTCTTTGCGTTGTGCGTATTATTCAATATCGTCAATGTGTGGATGGAGGAGGGCGTTTTCCGCGGGCTGTTTATTAAGCTGCTCTCTGAAACAAAGCCCTTTATGGCCGCAAATTTGATTGCCGCATTTCTGTTTGGCATTTGGCACATTGTCATGCCAATCAGGAGCTATATAGATGGTGAGGTGTCATTTGGGGCAATGGCTTTTATGAGCATCGGTTATGTGATTCTCGCCGGGATCATGGGTGTCAAGTGGGGGCTTCTTTACCGCGTGACAAGGAACCTATGGGTTGGACTTGGTGACCATCTGTTCAATAATACCGTTGCCACCAATATGCTGCATGTGGTTTCTTCAACGGGTACGGACGAATTGCAGATTGTCCGGATTATGGCAGCGCAGCTTGTTTCCTTCGTTTTGGTGTTGGTGATTTATCATCACAAGAATAGAAAAACAAATGAATAAAACAAATTTTCCGGGGTACTTATCCCCAGAGAGTAAGCGCCCCTTTTTCAAGGAGAAATCGGTTATGCGTCATGTCTATATTCGTGGTATCCTGGCTCCGATCTGGCCGGAAGATTGAAAGCGATCTGTGGCATCACCCTCGGAAATATGTGGTTCCGGTGGTAATGCTGCTGCTTGCGGGAGGTGTCTCGGCCTGGCCGGTACTGCTGTATGTCCTGTTGGCTCTGTTGGCTGTGGAAATTGCAATTTTACTTTTTATATGTCGGAGGCATCCGGAGTGATGGATAAAAATAAATGAAAAAGATATTATGCGGTTTCGGGAGGAGCCGGGGATATCTTAGTGTCCTACCGGGATGGCATGCA
>CAMWBA010000187.1 GCA_947172355.1 uncultured Bacillota bacterium | reverse complement strand
AGTCCAAAAAGCAGGCGGCCAGCCGGCCCAGCCCGCCGTTGCCCAGGGAGGGCTCTGGCTCCATGGACTCGATGACCCCCAGATCCCGGCCTAGGTCGGAGAGCAGCTCCTTCACCTGACCGTGGATGCCCAAAGCCAGCAGATTGTTGGACAGCAGCTTGCCCATGAGAAACTCGGCGGAGAAGTAGTAGAGCTTCCGCTCCCCTCCGGGAGCGGGGCGGTCCTGGGCCATATCCCGGGTGAGAATCAGCAGGGCTTCGTAGAGCTGACGGTCGTCACACTGGTCAGGGGCACAGCCAAAACGGGCCTGGGTGGTCTGGAAAAGTTGTTCTTTCAACTGCATGGACAGACATCTCCTTGTTGTTCAATTCTAAAGAAATTGGTTTGCAGGGACGGCCGCAGGCCGCCCCTGCGGACCGTTCTATGTTAGCTTCGTAAGCTTCTTGGGTTTTGGGGCTTTGGGCAGCCGCTGATACACCCGCATTTCTTTGTACAGCCGCCGGGCCAGCTTCTCGTCAAAGGCCCCGGGCAGGGCCCGCCACTTCCAATTATCCCCAAGTGTAGAGGGGGTATTCATCCTTGCCTCACTGCCCAGGCCCAACAGGTCCTGGGCCTGCATCACCGCCAGATCAGCGGGAGAGGCCCAGGCGGAACGCATCATCCCCCAGTGGTAGCCCTCCCGCTTGGTCAGCCGAAGGTATTCCTTGGCAAAGGACACGTCCTTTTTGGGGGCGGATGCCATCCAGCCCTGGATGGTATCATTGTCGTGGGTGCCGGCATAGACCACACAGCGGGTGGGGTAACAGTGGGGGAGATAGTCGCTGCCTGTATCCCGACTGTCGAAGGCAAATTCCAACACCTTCATGCCGGGATAGCCCGAGGCTTTGAGGAGCCTGCGCACCGAGGGGGTGAGAAAGCCCAGATCCTCGGCAATGATGTCCTGCTTGCCCAGCTGCTTGTTTACCGTCTTGAAAAAGGCGATGCCCGGTCCGGGCTTCCATCCGCCGTTGCGAGCGGTCTTGTCTCCATATGGAATGGCGTAATATTCGTCAAAACCCCGGAAGTGGTCGATGCGCAGGGTATCGCAGATCTGAAACTGCCAGGCGATCCGCTTCAGCCACCAGGCATAGCCGTCCTCCTTCATTTTCTCCCAGTTGAACAGGGGATTGCCCCACAGCTGGCCGTCCGCGGTGAAGGCATCCGGAGGACAGCCCGCCACCTCGGTGGGCCGGCCATCCTCATCCAGCTGAAACTGGTCCGGATTGGACCACACATCGGCGCTGTCCAAGGCCACATAGATGGGCAGGTCACCAATGATGGAAATCCCCTTTTTGTTGACATATTCCTTCAAGTCCCACCACTGGCTGAAAAAGAGATGCTGCACCCACTTCCAAAAGTCAACCTCGGCCGCCAGCTCCTTCCGGGCCTGCTTCAACGCGTCGGGTTCGCGCAGGCGCAGCTCCTCCGGCCAGTCCAGCCAGGCGGCGCCGCCAAATTTGTTCTTCAAGGCCATGAACAGGGCATAGTCCTCCAGCCAGTCCGCCCCCCAGAGGGTTCCCCGCATCTCGAACTTATCCCCCCGGGACAGGCGGGAGACCGCCAGACGCAGGACATCAAAGCGGTTTTGATAGAGGGCCTCATAGTCCACCCGTTCCGGATCGCTCCCCCAGTCCATGGATTGATACTCCTCCGGCTCCAAAAGCCCCCACTCGGCCAGCATGTCCAGGTCGATGAAATAGGGGTTGCCGGCAAAGGAGGAGAACGCCTGGTAGGGGGAGTCGCCGTAGCTGGTGGGGCCAATGGGAAGAATCTGCCAGCAAGACTGGCCGCCCGCCGCCAAAAAGTCCGCAAATTCCCGGGCCGCCGCCCCCATGGTCCCGATGCCGCAGGGGGAGGGAAGGGAGGAAATTGGCATTAAAACGCCCGCTTTTCTCATATTCGCTCACCTTTTTCTATAAAATGTCCTCGGCTTATTTCGGCGCTTCCGCAAGGCCGAACTTCACCCCCTTGGTCCGGTCTATCTTGGAAGCGGTTCCGGTGCGTTGCCTATATCCTATCATCAAGCACCGTCAGATGCAAGGGGAAGATGGCACGCCGCAGAAAAATCATCTGATTGCAAAAAACCAGTCCGCATTTTTGAATCCTCCTGCCATATTTTTCTCCCTTTTCCGCAGGCCCCGCCGGACTTGCCCGGCCGCAAAAACAGCGGACAAAGCCGACAGGCTTTGAAAAAACTGGAGCCGGTTCCCGAGAACCAGCTCCAATCTTTTGACCTTCCGACCTGTGGGCCGGTTCCTCCATGCTGAACCCCAGGAGTTCCCCGGTCAAGCCTTCTTGCCCTCCCCTTCCGGAAAGATGATTTTATTGACGAAAAAGAAGATTACCATCGAAATACCGCCGTTGAGGACGGTGGAACCAATGTTATAGATAAACGGCGGAACAAACAGTCCGGCCACCGCCACCCAGATGCAGTTGATAGAATTGACAATGCAGGTGATAACAATAAAAGCCGCTAAATACCAGGCAATCTGCCTGCCCAGATTGCCGTGGCTGCGAAAGACAACATTGCGCTGGATGGGGAAGTTGACGCACTCTCCAATGGTCATAGCCACCATATAGGCACAGAAGTAGGCCAGACCGCCGTGGTTCTGGTCATAGCCCAGAATATTCCACTCGAAGGTCTCGCCAAACAGGGTCAGGGGGATGCCCGGCCAGCCAAAGGACCGGGTACCCAGCCCGGCAAAGGCGGCGGGCAGAAAGGTGAGCAGCAGATATTTGAATACGGTGATGACATTGCTGACAATGACAAACAGCCCGCCTTCTCGGATCCATTTGGCCGCGCCGGGGTGCTTTTGGGCAAAGTCGTTCCAAAATTTCATAGGGCGTTCCCTCCTTATTTGATGGCATCCGCCGCTTTGTGCTTTTTGCCCGCGTGGGCGAAGCCGCCGGCGATCCGTCCCAGCCCACGGAAGAAATGTCCGTTGACTATGGTCAAAATGCCCTCCGCCGACTCCATGGTGCAGATTCCGCCGGTCATTTTCGCAATCCCCCGGAAAGGCATGTTGTAGTTAAACATCAGGTTTAAATTGGGTGTTCCCTTGGCCATGCTCTTGTTCAGCAGATTGGTAAGCACCTTATAAACCAGACGGGCCAGGCCGCTCTTGGCATAGTACATCTGGCAGATGGCATCGTTCATGGTGAGGGTGCCGCTCCAGGTTCCGTCGGGGATGGGATGGCCCAATAGAATCTCAAACTGCCGGTCCGAGACCGCTTCGATTCTGCCGCTGTAATAATCGGGCAGTTCCTTGGCAGGATAGGGGTTTTCCGCTCCGGTCCCCACGGCGGTCACACTGCCGGTGAGCTTGATGTCTGCCACAGAGGCCCCCACCATCACCTGATATGTTCCGCCCTCCACTTCAAACCGGTTGGTCTGGACGTTGAAATAGCGAAACGCCTTGTCGTCCAGGGAGATGGTTACGGTCTTGCTCTCTCCCGCCCTGAGAAACACCTTGGCAAAGCCCTTCAGCTCCTTGGCGGGCCGGAATACCTGCGCATCCGATTTGCCCACATACAACTGGGCCACCTCTGCGCCGTCCACGCTGCCCGTGTTTGTTAGTGTAAAGGAAACTTCCTTGTCAGACGCTTTCAGATCGCCATAGGAAAAGGTGGTGTAGCTCAATCCATATCCAAAGGGGAATAATACCGGTATATTCGCCGTTTCGTAATAGCGGTAGCCCACATACAGCCCCTCCCGATACTCGGCATTGCGCTGCTTCGCCGGGAAATAGGGGGCGGAGGACACATCCTCATACCGGACCGGGTAGCTCTCCGCCAGCTTTCCAGAGGGGTTGATCTCCCCCAGGATGGCTTGAAGCATAGCGCCAGCCCCCGCCTGGCCGCAGAGGTAGCCGTGAATCACCGCCCTGCACCGGTCCAGCCAGGGCATCTCTACCGCCGACCCGGCGGACATCACCGCCACTACGTTGGGATTGACCGCAGCAACGGCTTCGATCAGGTCCACTTGACTTTGGGGCAGCTTCATATGGGGGCGGTCCAGCCCCTCGGACTCGCTGATTTCATCCAAGCCGACGTAGAGCAGGACCACATCCGCCTGTTTGGCCAGCTCCACCGCCTTGGCCTGCATAGCGGGATCGCCCTTGCCGCTGCGGGGATACCCCGCCTCAAATCCCACTACGGTCAGTTGATAATCTCCGATAATATCCATGGTGTTGTCAAGCCGGATAGGGTTGACCACCGAGGAACCCGCCCCCTGATATCGGGCCTTCTGAGCAAACTCGCCGATGACCGCCACCCTGGTCCCCTGGGCCAGCGGCAGGAGGTTCCCCTCATTTTTCAGCAGGACAATGGACTCTCCAGCGGCTTTCTGCGCCATTCTGTGGTGGGCATTCGCGTCGAAGGGTTGGTCCTTCTGCCCGGCGATGGCCTGGGAAACGGACAAAATCACATCCACCAGCTCATCCACCCGCCGGTCGATGGCCGCCTCGCTGAGCCGGCCGTCCTTCACCGCCTGTACCAGTTCCAAGTCGGAGTCTCCCCGGGTGGTGGGCATCTCCAGGTGGGAGCCCGCCCGGACTCCCTCCACATGCTCGTTGGAGCCGCCCCAGTCGGAGACCACAAAGCCGTTGAAGCCCCACTCGTCCCGCAAAATCTCCTGGAGCAGATGTTCGTTCTCGTTGGCATAGGTGCCATTAACCCGGTTATAGGAGGACATAAGGGACTTGGCCCCGCCCTCCTTGACGGCAATCTCGAAGCCGGTAAGGTAGATCTCCCGCAGGGTGCGCTCATCCACCACCGAGTCAGACGCCATGCGCCGCAGCTCTTGGGAGTTGCAGGCAAAGTGCTTGGGGCAGGCGGCCACGCCGTGTTTCTGGATGCCCCGGACATATCCGGCGGCCATCTTGCCCGCCAGATAGGGATCCTCCGAGAAATACTCGAAGTTCCGGCCGCACAGGGGACTGCGCTTGATAATCAATCCCGCGCCCAGCAGAACCCCCACCCCCTCGC
>CAMWBA010000186.1 GCA_947172355.1 uncultured Bacillota bacterium | reverse complement strand
CCGCCGATGTGCTGGAGTTCACCTCCCACGGCTACGACGGCTTCGTCTTTGACGAGAACGACCACCGCATTGACTTCAAGGGCTACCGGGCCGATTGCATCAACGACATGGCGCTGGAGTTCTTCGACCAATACGACGGGGAAAAGCCCTTCTTTATGACCATTTCCCAGATCGAGCCCCATCACCAGAACGACCACAAGCACTACGAGGGTCCAAAGGGCTCCAAGGAGCGGTTCAAGGACTTTATTCTGCCCGAGGACCTGAAGGCTCTGGGGGGCAACGGGTTGGAGGAGTACCCCGACTACCTGGGCCAGTGCGCCAGTCTGGACGAGAACCTGGGCCGCCTGGTAGCCAGGCTGAAGGAGAAGGGGCTGTATGAGAGCACGGTCATCATCTTCGCCTCCGACCACGGCTCCCACTTCCTCACCCGCAACCGGGATTCCCACCTCAACGGCTACGACGACTACAAGCGCTCCTGTCACGACGCGGCCCTCCATGTGCCCCTGGTCATTGCCGGCGGGCCCTTCAAGGGGGGGATCGCCGTGGAGGAGCTGGTGAGCACCGCCAGCCTGCCCAAGACTATCCTGGCCCTGGCCGGGGTGGATGTGGGAGACGCCATGATCGGGGAAAACCTCCTTGACGTGGTGGAGAAAAAGGACGATAATAGACCCAACGAGATTTTTGCGCAGATTTCTGAGAGCCGGGTGGGCCGGTGTATCCGCACGGCCCGGTATACCTACTCTGTCTACGCCCCCGGCGTTGACGGCGGGACGGCGGCGGCGGCGGACCGGTATGCTGACGACTTCCTCTACGACATGGAGAAGGACCCCTACCAGCTGAACAACGTGGTGGCCGACCCCGCCTATGTCCAGGTGAAGGAGGAGCTTCGGGAGCGGCTGCTGGACTGGATCGAAAAGGCGGAGGGAAAACGGCCCGAGATTACAGACTGAGGAGCTGCGCGGTTTGGCGAGGTGGGCGGCATGAAGGAGCTGGACGGAAAGTCAGAGACGGTCTATCTTTGGGTACGGGCCTATATTGAGGAGAATAAGTTTTCCAGCAGCACGAAAATCCCCTCGGAGAACACCCTGAGCCGGAAGCTGGCTGTCAGCCGGGAGACGGTGCGCCGGGCTCTGGAGCGGCTGACCGAGGAGGGGCTGCTCCTCCGGGTCAAGGGCAGCGGCACCTACATCAATAAGGAGGAGGCCCTGTCCTGGGAGCTGGGCGGGAGCGGCGGAAAGCTGAAAATCGGGCTGATTCTCCAGGGACAGGACGGGAACGCAAACTCCAGCCTGATGGATGGCATCCGCAGTGTGCTGTCTCCCGACCAGGTGGATTTGCGCACCTTTCTAACGGACAACAAGTTTGCCAACGAGCGGCACTGCCTCCAGACCGTCATCAACCAGGGTTTTCAGGGCTTTATCGTGGACGGAGTAAAAGCCAGCCTGCTTAACCCCAACCTGGACTGCTACCAGAAAATCTACCAGAAGCGGATTCCCGTCATTTTTTACAACAACTATTACAAAAATCTGAAGTGTCCCCGGGTGGTAGTCAACGACCTGCGGTGTGCCGAGGAGCTGATTAGCCTGCTGATCCGGCAGGGGCACCGGAATATCGCGGGGATCTTTGTCTCGGACAACTACCAGAGCATTGAGAAGTTTCAGGGGATGGCGGCCACCCTCCAGAAAAACGGGGTGGAGTATCAGGACGACTATACCAAATGGTGCGTCTCCGATGAGGCCCACGATCTCAGCTTTGCCCGCTCCATCGACCGCTTCCTCAAGCGCCTGCCCCAGTGTACCGCCGTGGTCTGCTGCAACTATATGATCTACCGGCTGGTACGGCAGGTATTGGAGAAGCAAGGAAAGCGGGTACCTGAGAACTGCTCTTTGGTGTGCTTCGACTATTCCAGCGAGGACTGGGAGGCGGAGGGAGTTACCTGCTCCGTCCACCAGGGCTACCGAATCGGGCAGGAGGTGGCCTCCCGGCTGACGCGGATGATCCAGAACCGGGACTGCGACGATTTGGGCTATACCTGTGTCCTGCCCCCGGAGATCTATGTGGGCCGGTCTGTCGGCCCCGCCGTAAAATAGACAGTGCGGGCCGCCCTTATGGGGCGGCCCACATCAAAAGGAGGAGCTTCCATGCCGCCCCTGAGTATTTTGCTGAAGCCGGCTTCCAGCGGCTGCAACCTGCGCTGCGCCTACTGCTTTTACGCCGACGAGGCCAGTATCCGCACCGTGCCCAATTACGGCCTGATGCCCCGGGAGGTTGGCCATGCCCTCATTGAGAAGGCGGTGAGGGCGGCGGAGGGCTCCATTACATTTCTGTTCCAGGGCGGCGAGCCCACTCTGGCGGGACTGGACTTCTACCGGGATTTTATCTCCCATGTGAAAGAGACGGCCCCCGGCGGTCTGGCGGTTCAGTACGCCATTCAAACAAACGGGATGCTGCTGGACAGGGACTGGTGCCGCTTTTTTCAGGCAAACCGCTTTCTGGTGGGCCTGTCCCTGGACGGAAACCGAGCGTGCCACGACCGCTTCCGCCGGGATGGGACGGGAAAGGGTACCTACGACCGGGCGATAAAGGCGGCCCGCATGCTGGAGGAGACCGGGGTGGAGTACAACGTTCTCACAGTGGTGACGGGCCATCTGGCCAAGCATATTCAGAGCGTCTTTTCCACCCTATGCAAGGGGGGCTTCCGCTTTCAGCAGTACATCCCCTGTCTGGACCCCCTGGAGGAAACGCGCGGAGGCCAGGGATATTCCCTGTCTCCGGAGCAATATGAGAGCTTTTTGAAGACCCTGTTCGACCTGTGGTATCGGGAGCTGAAGCAAGGCCGGTATTGGTCTATCCGGTATTTTGACAATCTGGTGTGGATGCTGGACGGGCACGCCCCGGAGCAGTGTTCCATGCGGGGGTACTGCGGTTTGCAGTATTTGGTGGAGGCGGATGGAAGCGTCTACCCCTGCGATTTCTATGGCCTGGACCAGTACCGGCTGGGGAATATTCTTTCAAACTCCTGGTCTGAACTGGACCGGGGGCGGGAGGAGCTGAGCTTTGTTGAGACGTCTCTGCGTGTGCCGGAGGAATGTAAAAACTGTCAGTGGTATCCCCTGTGCCGCAACGGCTGCCGCCGGGACCGGACGGTGGAGGAGGACAGGCTGGGACGCAATTACTACTGCCGGGCCTATGCCGGATTCTTTGCCTATGCCCTCCCCCGCCTGCGTCAGGCGCAAAGTATGTTAAGATCGAGGTGATCCTATGCTGATATTTTTCCTTGTGGCCCTGGGGGCCAGCGTTGTGGGCGCCATCTGCGGCATTGGCGGCGGGGTCATCATCAAGCCCGTGCTGGACCTGCTCCATCTGGAGACGGTGTCCACCATCAGCTTTTCGTCCGGCTGCACTGTACTGACCATGAGCTGCTACTCGGTGGGCAAGTCGCTTCTGGCGGGGGAGAAAAGCGTCTCTCTGGATGTGGGGACGCCGCTGGCTGTGGGAGCGGCGGCGGGCGGCCTGCTGGGCAATCAGCTTTTTACGCTTGTGCGGGATCTGTCGGATACCCCCAACCGGGTTGGGGCAGTTCAGTCCGCCTGTCTGGCCGCCGTCACAGTGGGGACGCTCCTGTACACACTGAATAAAGCGCGCATCCCTACGCACCGGCTCCAAAACAAGGTGGCCTGTGCCGCCATCGGTCTGGCGCTGGGCTGTATGTCCAGCTTCCTGGGGATCGGCGGGGGACCCATCAATCTGGTGGCGCTATATTTCTTTTTCAGTATGGACACCAAAGCAGCTGCCGCCAACAGCCTTTACATCATCTTTTTCAGCCAGCTATGCAGCCTGCTGACCACCCTGATTACCGCCTCTGTCCCGGAGTTCCGCTGGCCGGTGCTGGCGCTGATGGCGGCGGGAGGGCTGGGAGGAGGTATTTTAGGCAGAAAGCTGAACCGGCGGATGGACGGCAGGGCGGTGGAACGGCTGTTTACTTTGCTGATGGCAGTGATCATCTGCATCAGCCTTTTTAACACATGGCGGTATTTGACCTGTTAAAACAGGTTCTATTGTTTGTATCAGCGTACACACCACGCCGAAAATATGGGCCGAAGGGGCAGGGACAGCCGGCGTTTGGTATCCGTCGCTGTGGACATGGTAGTGTAGTGGATGGCATCCAGAAATGCCACCGCATACATGCTCTCCAGCGGCCGATGCTGCCATTCTTTCGCCACGGGGAGAATCTTGTCTGTGATCCGGCTCTCACCGCTGTGTCTGAAACTTCCAACCATAAATGTCCCGTATATGTGCCTCGATATCCCCGGTACTCATACCTTTTATGTACATGGACAGAATCTTTTCCTCAATGTCCTGGCTGACGCTGGTCTGATTCTTCTTCAGCAACCGCGGTTCAAACTCACCCTTCCGGTCCTGGGGAACGGAGATTTCCGCCTCTCCATAACTGGTACGCAGCTTCTTCGAACTGTACCCATTTCGGCTGCTTTCTGTTTCCTTGTTCTTATAGCCGTACTTGCTGTAGCCAAGTTCCTCGGTTAGTTCCGCTTCCAGACCATCCGCCATGAACTCGGCAATCGTCTCTTTGAACAGGGCCTGGATGTCCGCCATGCTGCGCCCGGCGCTCCTGTTCTTCCGGGCTGTGTTCCTTCCTTTTTCCCATTATGGAAGCCAGCAGATTATATGTCTTGGCAAGGGAGCGCGTGAGCATATCGGCAAAGTCCGCGGCATTCACATCCCAATTGTCCCGAAAGCACTTCACTGCCTCCTATAAACAAGAATGCCGCAGTGAAATGACTGCGGCACAAAGGTTTTATGTGATTTTTGATTATATATAAAAGTTGACAGACCACCCCCTGGTGTAATCTGTCAACTTATCATGCAATAAGTGGGTAAAATCGATTTTCTTTCGAGATTGCGCCCCAAACCAAATCGAAGCCCAACGACGCGGGTTCGATTTGGAACGGAGGAGCAACGCAATGAGCGCGCTCTGATTTTTGAAAAAGTCGGAGCAAACGATATGCAGCTTGCTCCGATGTGGACTGTGGTGCAAAAAAAAACGCAACAATAAAACCTTGTAGAACAAAAACAACCTTACCTAATCCGACGACTGACAACAGTCTATTCAGATTAGATAAGGTCGTTCAAAATATATTGAC
>CAMWBA010000185.1 GCA_947172355.1 uncultured Bacillota bacterium | reverse complement strand
TACGACGGCATCCAGCGCCCGCTGGAGGTCATCATGAAGAAGGTCAAGGGCAACAACCTGCCCCGCGGCGTGGAGGTCCCCGCCCTGGACCGGGAGAAGAAGTGGGACTTTACCGCCACCGTCAAACCCGGCGACAAGGTAGTGGGGGGCGACATCATCGGCACCGTTCAGGAGACCCCCTCCATCCTCCATAAGATTATGATTCCCCCGAAAATGAGCGGCACCATTGAGTCCATTCAGTCCGGCTCCTTTACCGTGCTGGACAAGATTGCCGTCCTGATGGACGACAAGGGGGAGAAGCATGATCTAACCATGATGCAGAAGTGGCCCGTCCGGGTAGGCCGGCCCTACAAGCACAAGTATCCCCCGGTCATCCCCCTCCAGTCCGGCCAGCGGATTGTAGACACCTTCTTCCCTGTGGCCAAGGGCGGCACCGCCGCCATCCCCGGCCCCTTCGGCAGCGGCAAGACGGTGATGCAGCACGCCCTGGCAAAGTTCTCCGACGTGGACGTGGTGATCTACATCGGCTGCGGCGAGCGGGGCAACGAGATGACCGACGTGCTCCGGGAGTTCCCCGAACTGATCGACCCCCGCACTGGCGAGACCCTGATGAAGCGGACGGTGCTCATTGCCAACACCTCCGACATGCCGGTGGCCGCCCGTGAGGCGTCCATCTACACCGGCATCACCATCGCCGAGTACTTCCGCGACATGGGCTACGCCGTGGCCGTCATCGCCGACTCCACCTCCCGCTGGGCCGAGGCTCTGCGTGAGATGTCCGGCCGTTTGGAGGAGATGCCCGGCGAAGAGGGCTACCCCGCCTACCTGTCCTCCCGTCTGGCCCAGTTCTACGAGCGGGCCGGCTCCGTCTCCTGCCTGGGCTCCGACGAGGACCGGCGGGGCTCCCTGACCGCCGTAGGCGCGGTCTCCCCTCCGGGTGGAGACCTGTCCGAACCGGTCTCCCAGGCCACCATGCGGATCGTCAAAGTCTTCTGGGCCTTGGACGCCTCCCTGGCTTACCGCCGCCACTTCCCCGCCATCAACTGGCTCACCTCACACACCCTGTATCTGGACTCCTTGAAGCCCTGGTATGATGAGAATCTGGGCAAAGACTTTCTGCTCAACCGGGAGTGGGCCATGTCCACCCTCCAGGAAGAGGCCAACCTGAACGAAATCGTCCAGCTGGTCGGTAAGGACTCCCTGTCCGCCAAAGACCAGATCACGCTGGAGATTGCCAAGATGATCCGAGAGGACTTCCTCCAGCAGAACTCCTTTGTGGACATCGACTCCTACTCCGAGTATGACCGCCAGGCCCGGATGCTGGCCATGATCCGCCATTATGAGGACCTGTGCCGGGATGCCTCCGCCAAGGGCGGGAACCTGGATGAGCTGTTCAGCGTCCCCGTGCGAGAGAAGATTGGCCGTGCCAAGTCGGTGGTGGCCGACGAGTATCAGGCCGCCTATGACATCATCACCAAGGAGATGGAGGAGCAGATTACCGCCATCGCCGAGAAGGGAGCGGATGAAGCGTGATTCGGGAATACAAGACAATTGAAGAAATCTCCGGCCCTCTGATGGTGGTCAAGCGGGTCCAGGGCGTCACCTACGACGAGCTGGCCGAGGTGGAGCTCACCGACGGCACCGTCCGCCGCTGTAAGGTTCTGGAAGTCAACGGCGACACCGCCGTGGTCCAGCTGTTCGAGGCGTCCGCCGGCATCAACCTGCGGGACTCCAAAATCCGCTTCCTGGGCCACCCCCTCCAGTTGGCCGTCTCCGGCGACATGCTGGGCCGGGTGTTCAACGGCATGGGCCAGCCCATCGACGGCGGTCCCGCCATCCTGGCAGACGAGTACCGGGATATCAACGGTCTGGCTATGAACCCCGCCGCCCGGAACTACCCCAACGAGTTTATCCAGACGGGCATCTCCACCATCGACGGACTGAACACCCTGGTCCGCGGCCAGAAGCTGCCCATCTTCTCCGGCTCCGGCCTGCCCCACTCCGCTCTGGCGGCCCAGATTGCCCGTCAGGCCAAGGTGCTGGACGGCGAATCCAACTTCGCCGTGGTTTTCGCCGCCATCGGCATCACCTTCGAGGAGTCAGAGTTCTTTGTCCAGGAGTTCCGCCGCACCGGCGCCATCGACCGGACGGTGCTGTTCACCAACCTGGCCAACGACCCCGCCGTGGAGCGTATCGCCACCCCCCGTATGGCCCTCACCGCTGCGGAGTATCTGGCCTTTGAGAAGGGGATGCATGTTCTGGTCATCCTCACCGATATCACCAACTATGCCGAGGCCCTGCGCGAAGTCTCCGCCGCTAAGAAGGAGGTCCCGGGCCGCCGCGGCTACCCTGGCTACCTGTATACCGACCTGGCTACCCTCTACGAGCGTGCCGGCCGTCAGGTGGGCAAGGAGGGGTCCATCACCATGATCCCCATTCTGACCATGCCCGAGGACGACAAGACCCACCCCATCCCCGACCTGACCGGCTACATCACCGAGGGCCAGATCATCCTTTCCCGGGAGCTGTTCCGCAAGGGCGTCAACCCCCCGGTGGACGTGCTGCCCTCTCTGAGCCGTCTGAAGGACAAGGGAACCGGCGAGGGCAAGACCCGGGAGGACCACGCCGGCACCATGAATCAGCTCTTCGCCGCCTACGCCACCGGCAAGGAGAACAAGGAGCTGATGTCCATTCTGGGCGAGGCTGCACTGTCCCCCACCGACCTGCTCTACGCCAAATTCGCCGACGAATTTGAAAAGCGCTATGTCTCTCAGGGGACGGACGAAAACCGCTCCATCTTTGAGACTCTGGACCTGGGCTGGGACCTGCTGTCCATCCTGCCCGCCAGCGAGCTGAAGCGTATCCGGCCTGAGTTTATCGCCAAGTATATGCCTAAGAAGGAACAAGGGGGGGTATAAATGCCTTCCACAACAATCAACCCCACCCGGCAGGAGCTGAACCGGCTGAAAAATCGTCTGCGCACCTCCGTCCGCGGACACAAGCTGCTGAAGGATAAGCGGGACGAGCTGATGAAGCAGTTCATGGACGTGGTGCGGGAGAACCGGGCTCTGCGGAAACGGGTGGAGGAGGGCCTGATGCGGGCCCACGGGGCCTTTACTGTGGCGGCCGCCCTCATGTCGCCGGAGATGCTGGAGCAGTCCCTGCTCTATCCCAAGCAGAGCGTAGAGCTGGACATGACCTTCCAGAACATCATGTCGGTGGACGTCCCCCAGTATCAGTTCCGCACCAGCAGCCAGGACCCCGGCGAAGTCTATCCTTACGGCTTTGCGCAGACCAGCGGTGAGCTGGACGATGCGGTGGACGCCCTGTCCCGGGTCCTGTCCGATATGCTCCGGCTGGCGGAGGTGGAAAAGACCTCCCAGCTGCTGGCTGAGGAGATCGAAAAGACCCGGCGCCGGGTCAACGCCCTGGAGTATGTGAAGATCCCCGAGATGCAGGCCAATATCAAGTATATCACCATGAAGCTGGACGAGAACGAGCGCTCCAATACCATCCGGCTGATGAAGGTGAAGGACATGATCTTGAAGGAGGCCCTGGAAGAGAAGCGGGCTGAGACCGCCCAGGCTGTCGCGACCTTTGGCGGCGAAGCGTCCCAGTCTGTCTGATGAGAAACAGCAGCCGCCCTTGGGCGGCTGCTGTTGTCAGTTGGACGGACGTGAGGCGTTAGAGGAAAGAGATCCTTATGAGGCTGTATGAACTGGTGAATCGGTATCATATCGGTACGAAACTGAGCTGTGCAGAGGCTATGTTCAAGGCGTGTAGTGAGTATTTTCATCTGGAACTTGGGGAAGATGCCCGGAAGATGTTTTCCGTCATGGGGCTGGGGATGCAGTCGGAAATGTCGTGCTGCGGCGCATTTACCGTTGCGGTGGGTGTAATCGGGTTTATGACGGCGCAGGAGGGCCAGACGGACTATGATAACATAGAAGGCTACCACATGATATGTGAGCTGATCGAACGTGTGGACAAAAAGTTTGGGACACGAATCTGTTCCGAGCTGAAACAGCAGAAGTTCAAAAACTTTAAGGATCCCTGCGACTTTGTGGTAGAGGAAATTTCCAGAAAACTGGAACTGGTGATCCAGCGAAGAAGCAAAACAAAATCGTTGAACGGGGTATGGAAGAATATGCCAGAGTTGACGGCAATGCAGAATATTGGCGGAGAGATGGCGCGAAAACTGACGGCGGCGGGCATTGACACCCCGGAGAAGCTGAGGGAACTGGGGTCCAAACAGGCGTTTTGCCGGTTGAAAGCGATATTTCCCAATATCTGTCTGGTGCATCTGTACGTGTTAGAGGGGGCGGTCACCAATCAGGAGTACAACCGGCTCCCGGAGGAGACGAAACAGGAGCTGAAGGCATTCATCAATGAATTCACATCAAACCCATAAAGGTGTATGAAAACCGGAGGACAGTCAGGTCCTCCGGTTTTCTTTTGTCATATCTCCCGGCTTGTCCTCATATAGTCAAATAACTTGAAAAGCAGCGGAGCTGGGGTTCAAGGGGGCTTTGCCCAACGAAGAAACTAACACACTGGATGAAATGATAGGGTAGTGGTGAGTGATATGGTACAAATGACAGCGGTACAGGCCTATGAGCAGGCGGTGAAGGTGCTGCCCCTCCGTCTGAGGGAGGAGGCCCTCTCCATTCCGGAGCGGGACAAGGCCCGGGCGGAGGAGCTGCGGCTGCGGGTGGGCTGGCCGGCCGCGGTGGCAGTCGACGGGGAGGAGTATCCGCTGAACGGTCCGCCGGTGCGGGGGGAGGAGTTGGATCAGCTGGTGGAGATAGCCAGCCGTGCCTCGTTGCATGCGGTGCTGGACCAGGTACGCCAGGGCTATCTCACCGTGGAGGGAGGTCACCGGCTGGGGCTGTGCGGAACCGCCGTCCGAAAGTCGGGAGAGATACAAGCTCTACGCAGCCTGTCCTCCGCCAATCTTCGGGTAGCCCGGCAGGTGCGGGGGGCGGCTGGCCCCGTGCTGGACAGGCTGTGTCCGGGGGGGCGGCTGGCGGATACTCTGATTCTGGCGCCCCCCGGCCTGGGAAAGACCACCCTCCTCCGAGACTTGATTTGCTCCGTGTCGGAAGGGGAGGGGGCTGTTCCCCTCCGGGTAGCTCTGGCCGACGAGCGGGGGGAGGTGGCGGCCATGCATGGTGGCTGTCCCCAGCTGGAGGT
>CAMWBA010000184.1 GCA_947172355.1 uncultured Bacillota bacterium | reverse complement strand
GCGACACGGGCGCAGGTGGCGCAGATGCTGAAAAACTTTATTGAGAATCGGGAGCCCGATGCTTAAAAAACTTGTATTTTCTTGAAAGACGCATAGTACCACGAAAGCGGGACGGTGTTTTTCCGTCCCGCTTTCAATATAAGCATTTCCGCAAAAATTGTAGAAATATGTCTCAATTTGAGACGCATTTTGGAAAGAAAGGGGGGACTATCCGACATGATATACAGCGTATTGACCGTGGGATTGTCTGATAAATTGGTTGCGGCCCTGCAAAACTTAATCATCCAGTATGATTTGAACTTCACTACATCCTTGACCACGCGGGAGGCAAACCGCTTATTGGAGCGTCGAGTATTCCATCTTCTGATTATCGGCCTGGACTATCTGCGGACAATCCAGCAAGCCGACTGGCTGACAGATATTCGGCACATCAGCTTTGTGCCGCTTATCGTCCTGTCCGACACCCCGGAGCAAGATATAAATAACATGGTGCAGCTTGGCGCTGATATGTGCATTTCAGGAAAGCCGCCTTTTGCCGCGATTGCCAATCACGCCTGTGCCCAGCTCCGGCGATATACGGAATATAATCATTACAATGACCCGGCACGTACAGAGACTTCTTCTTTTCAAATGGGTGATATATTTATAGACCCGGCCCGGCGCATTGTGAAAGTATGCAGAAGGTTGGTAAATCTCCGCCCACGGGAATTTTCGCTGCTCCTGTACTTCATGCGAAACCCCAACATTGTATTGAACTCTGAGCAAATATGTGAACACGCCTGGGGGATGGAGGGAAGCTATAATCAAGGTGTTTCCCATCCGGTCCGTTTACTCCGGCAGGCTATCGAACCGGACCCGATCAACCCGGTCTATATCAAAACAGTCTATCGGGTTGGCTATTGCTTTACCGCGTATTGTGTCGAAACTTGCGATATGTGTTAGAGCGGTGTTAGCGCATTGTTAGAGTAGTGTTAGAAACGAGTGGTACATTGTCCTTATCACAGAAGAAAGGACGACCACCATGAAACGCTTTTCATTTTTCCACGTCAAGTACATATCGCTGGCAGAACAGGCCGCCGCCCCGGAACAAGGGGCGGCGGCTTCTTTCTATTCGACAGAAAACGAGCGTTTTTGCAGAGGGGACGGCCAACGCGCTGCCGCTAAAACTGTCGAGGAGTATCTTCTTTCGCCGAATAAAAAAATTCTTTCCAAAAGTTTGGCAAAACACCCCCTGGCACTTGTAATAAGGATAGAGGGGAAAAACAAGCCCCTCCCGGAAAAGGGGGTGACAGCATGAGCATGGAGCAGAACAAGCGGCACACTTTTGACGCCTACTGCAAGCGGCTGGTGAAAAACGAGGCGGTCAACATCCATCTGGAGTATGCCCGCCAGGGGAAACGGGAAGCAGTCTTTTCCGAACTGACCCAGCGGGAGCTGCAAAGTCTCTGCTGCACAGACCGCTACGCCCCGGAACGCCGGGTGTTCACCGTTCTGGATATGGACTTTGAGATTGAGGACGCCGACCTTGTCCGGGCGCTGGCCGCTCTGACCCTGGAGCGGCGGAGTATCGTCCTGCTGGCCTATCTGCTGGAAATGAAGGACGACGAGATCGCCCAAAGGCTCCAGATGAACCGCTCCACCGTACAGTACCAACGCACCAACACCCTGGAAGAACTAAGAAAACTGATGGAGGGATATGAGTATGAATAATTATCGCCGCAACAGCAAGCCCCACAGCCGCCTGCTGCCCTACGCCACCATCCGGGCGGCATCCGAGGGCGACCCCGACGCTGTGAACGCCGTCCTGCGGCACTATGAGGGCTATATCACCCGTTTGGCCATGCGCCAGCTCCATGACGAGTATGGCAATACCTATCTCTGCGTGGACGAGGCTATGCGCCGCAGGCTGGAAATCAAGCTGATTACCGGCATCCTGGCGTTCCGGGCCGCATGAGCGGCCACAGCCCCTACAACATAATCACCAAGGAGGCGGCAGTATGAGAGATATTCCCTATACATCCAAGCTGGACCACGCAGAGGACGGACGGCCCCTGGCCCTGGGCTACTTCATTTAGGTAAGAGACGGCGAACCGGAACAGTATGGGATCAAGGTCATTGAGAAAAACAGCGGGGCACAGTCCCTGGCCTTTGATCTGACCACGGAGCCGGAGCGTATCTACACTTTAGCGGACAAGCTCTCCCGGAACAGCGTTACTCCCGCCACTCTGCTGGACATTGTGGACGATTGGCTTTAGTCGGAGGTAGAAATGAACACAGAACAGCTTTTGAGAAATCTCGGCGCTACCGGGAACCTGAAAGGGTTTCGGTATGCCGTCCATATGATCGAATTGGCAGAACAGGACCCGACCGCAGTTACAAAGGTCACAAAGTACCTTTACCCGGAAACAGCCAGACATTTCAATGTTTCCCCAAGTGTTGTGGAGCGCAATCTGCGTACTGTTATCCATATCTGCTGGAGCCGTGGGAACCGGGAGTTTTTTGACGAGGTGGCGGGTACTCGCCTGACATACCAGCCCACCAACGGGATGTTTCTGGATATGGCTGCTGCGTTTCTGCGGCGGCGGGAGGCATAGCTTCCCCAAAAATCTATCCCGGCTGGGGTGAAAAGCCCCAGCCGGGGCCAGAGAAATGCGGCTCAAATTGAGACACATTTCGACACGCCGCCAAGCGGCACGGGCGCACCGTCCCCGGCGCGTCCGTGCGGACTGGCGACAGTCCGGCCCATGCACCTTGAAAACGGAATGACCGACCAAAGAGGATATGTACCCTTTTGAGTATGCCGTCTGCGTGCCTGGGGGATGATACGCCGCTGACGAACCAGGGGCAGGAACGACTTTGGACAGAACGGCAATTTATGAAACAGGGGGTGAAACAGAACGGGAGCATCATTTTCCCTATTCCAAGCGAAACAGCCGGGCCGGTATATTGCCGCATGACGCAATATCTCCGGTCCGGCTGACATACCAGGGCCGCGTCCGACAGCCGGGGGCAGCCCTGCATTTTCTACAAGGAGGCCGTGCAATGGAGAGGGATAATTTTTCCAAGAGAGCAGATCAATCCGCAGAACAGCCGAAAGTGGTTTATATTGGCGGCTGTAAGGTCACTGTCAGATACAGCGGGCAGAAAAATCCGTCTGCGGTCAAACGTATCAAGGACACGCTGATTGCTGGCGCGACTGCCAGGAAAAGCTGATTTTTTGCATTTTTTGTTGAAATATGAGATAATAATGGTGTAGTAGACGGCACCTTGAAAACAGAATATTTCTGGCCGCCATATATACACCGTTCACTCGGAAAGTGAGGAGTATATTATGGCAGAGCAAATGATACAGAATATCAGCGGCATCACTGGCGGAGAAGCGCAAGTCCATGTAAGACGGGTTGTTTGTCTGTATCGGGTGTCCTCGGTGGGACAGGTAGAGAAGGATGACATTCCCATGCAGAAGCAGTCCTGCCGGGAGTTTGTTCAGAGACAAACTGGCTGGGAGATTGTTAAGGAGTTTTCCGAGAAGGGCGTATCCGGTTTTAAGAAGTCCGCAAAGGACAGGGACGCCATTCAGGAAATCCAGAAGCTGGCCCTGCAAGGCGGGTTTGACATCCTGCTGGTGTTCATGTTTGACCGGCTGGGCCGCAGGGACGATGAAACGCCTTTTGTGGTGGAGTGGTTTGTCAAGCAGAATATCGAAGTGTGGAGTGCCATGGAGGGCCAGCAAAGATTTGACAATCACGTTGATAAACTGCTGAATTACATCCGCTACTGGCAGGCGTCCGGGGAGAGTATCAAGACCTCTATGCGTGTTAAGACACGGATTGAACAGTTGACCCAAGAGGGCCACTTTACCGGCGGACGCGCGCCTTTTGGCTACCGGGCCGAAAAGACAGGCCGCATGAACAAGAAAAATCAGGACGTGCGAGACCTCGTGATAGACCCGGAGGACGCGGAGATCGTCAAGCTGATTTTTCAGAAATATGTCTATGAGGGTTACGGGGCGCTCCGTCTTTGCCGCTATTTCAGGGAGCAGGGCATACGAAGGAAGGACGGCGGCGAAGTGACCGTGGGCATGATTAACAGGGCTGTGAAAAACTCCATCTACATCGGTGTCATCCACAGAGGTGACAGTAAATCGGAAGTGCTGCCGGACCTGAAAATCATTGACGAGGAATTGTTTTTCAGGGCGTTGGAAATTGCCGGTGAGCGGAAGGTGCAAAAACGGGAAGTCCCCCTCACTACAAGAGGCCGGTCCCTTTTGGTGGGAAATGTCTATTGCGGCTGCTGTGGGGCACGTCTCATGCTGGCAACCTCCGGCCACAAGTATCAGAAGAAGGACGGTACTGTAAGCACAAGCACCTGTTCCAGCTATAAGTGCTACAACAGGACATTCGCCCCTGGGAAATGTGACGGGCAGACTTCTTTCAGTGTTGAAAAGCTGGACAACCTTGTGGAGCAGATCATCCGCATCCAGCTGTCGCAAATCCAAAAGGCCCCGCCCCAAACGCTGCTTGCGAAGCAGAGAAGCCGGGAAGTTGACCTTGCCAAAATGAAAGCGAAGCGCCTGCATGACGAGTACGAACAGAAGCAGAGGGCTTATCAGGATTTACGAGCCGAGACGCTGAAAGTTATCCAGGGCAACAGCCGTTTCAGCGCCGACCTGCTGAACAGCCTGATGGACGAAACCGCCGCCCAGCTGAA
Source organism: uncultured Bacillota bacterium (assembly GCA_947172355.1). GTDB lineage: Bacteria > Bacillota > Clostridia > Oscillospirales > Oscillospiraceae > Lawsonibacter. The sequence continues at coordinate 486 of CAMWBA010000184.1, read as the reverse complement.
GGAGCTGGAAAGCCAGATGCAGGCGGCGGAATTGGAAGTACGGGAAACCGTGTCCAGCGCCGAGCAGGTACAGAAGGAATACACTCAGCTGATGAATTGGGCCGAGCTGTATGACAACTGTTCCCTTGAAGCAAAGAAAATGATTGTGGCTCAGTTTGTGAAAGCCGTCCGCGTCAAGCGGGGCTATGAGCTGGATATTGAGTTCAATGTATCCTTCGAGGAATTTCAGGCTCTTTATCTGGAGCCGGAGGAAAAGGGCCGTAAACGCAAAAGGGCCGGGGAAATCTTGGCCCTTGCGGAGTGCGCTGGATAGGTTCCCCGGCTGATTAGGGTGCTTTTAAGAAGTTCACCCGTTCCATTTTTGGTTGGTACGAATACCTGCAAACGTACTAACTAAAAAAATATTTGTTGCTATAACCGTACTGTTCGGCGTGTCGCTACTTCATTCTACCAGAGAGCTGCAAACCTTGTCTTTTTTATTTGCGC
>CAMWBA010000183.1 GCA_947172355.1 uncultured Bacillota bacterium | reverse complement strand
CTGCGCAAGCTCACCGACGATCTTCAGGATGTGTCCATGTCCCTGCGCATGGTGCCCGTCTCTGGCACCTTCCAGAAGATGAACCGCATCGTCCGGGATATGAGCAAGAAGCTGGGCAAAAGGGCCAAGCTCACCCTCGTCGGCGAAGACACCGAGGTGGACAAGACCATTGTGGACGCCATCGGCGACCCCATTATGCATATCGTCCGAAATTCCATGGACCATGGCCTGGAGGAACACGAGGAAGACCGCATCGCAGCCGGCAAAGACCCGGTGGGAGAGGTCATCCTCTCTGCCCGGCACACCGGCAGCGAGGTTATCATTGAGATTAAGGACGACGGCCAGGGGGTGGACACCCAGGCTGTGCTGAACAAGGCCATCCGCCAGGGACTGGCCGCCCCCGACCACGACTACAGCCAGAAGGAGATTCTTAACTTCCTGATGATGCCCGGCTTCTCCACCAACACCGAGGTCACCGAGTACTCCGGCAGAGGGGTCGGCATGGATGTGGTGAAGAAAAACGTGGCCGACGTGGGCGGCACCGTTACCATCTCCAGCGAGTGGGGCAAGGGAATGACCACCACGTTGAAGATCCCCCTGACCATGGCCATTATGGACGGTATGGAGGTCTCGGTGGGCAGCTCCATGTTCACCATCCCCATCAACTCCATCCAGTCCTCCCTCAAGGTCACGGCGCAGGACGTTATCCACGACCCTGCCCAGGGCGAGATGGTCAAGATTCGGGACAATTTCTACCCCATCATCCGGGCCAAAGAGCTGTTCTGCATGAATGAGGGCTGCGACAACATTGAGGACGGCATCCTCATGTGGGTGGAAGCCGGCGAACACTCCTACTGCCTGTTCGTAGATGAGCTGATGGGCGAACAGCAGATTGTGGTAAAACCCATGCCCAACTATATTAACAGCTTCAATGTGAAGAATTACGGCATCACCGGGTGCAGCATCCTGGGCGACGGCAGCATCAGCATCATTTTGGACGTAATCAACGTCTACGCCGCTGCCCACAGCGCGTTTTGATTTCGGACGATAAGAAGGGAGAGTTAACGAATGCCGCAGGAAGAAGTATTGTTTGCTACCGAACAGGAAGATAATTACACCGAACAGCCCCCTGAGCTGCAAACCGAAAAATATTTGATTTTCTCCTCCGACGGCCTGCTTTACGGCATCAAGGCCGAACAGGTAAAGGATATCATTACCGACTACGCCATCACCTATCTGCCCCAGGTCCCCGGCTACGTGCGGGGTGTGATTAACCTGCGCGGACAGATTATCCCTATGCTGGACATCCGCCTGCGCCTGGGTAAAATGCCCAAGGACAGCCTGTGCGGCATTGTGGTGGAGGTGGACGGCAACATGGTGGGCCTTTTGGTGGACATGGTGGAGAAGATGGTGGATGTTCCGCTGGACTCCATCCTGCCGGTTCCCACCACCAACAGCCAGGCCACCGTCTCCGGCATGTGTACCCTGCCCGACGGGGATACCATGCTGGAGCTGGACTGCGATCTGCTGCTCCACGGCTGATTTACAAATAACCGTTCCAAAGGGGGAAGAGCGAGATGATACAGCCCATCTCTGATGAAGATTTTCGCAGGCTGACCAATTTTATTAAAAGTGAGTACGGCATCACGTTGCAGGAAAAACGGCAGCTGGTTACCAGCCGCCTCTCCTCACTCCTGACCGAACAGGGATATAGCGATTTTTCCCAGTTTGTCTCCCAACTGCTGAAGGAGAAAAATCCACAGAAAATTGAACAGGTCCTCAACCGCCTGACTACCAACTACACCTTTTTTATGCGGGAGACCGAGCATTTCGAGTTTTTCACGAAGGTCGTCCTGCCGGAGCTGGTGCGCAAGCACCAGAAAAATAGGGTGTTGGCCATTTGGAGCGCGGGCTGCTCCAGCGGCGAGGAACCCTATAACCTGTCTATGTACATCAAAGACTACCTCGGGATGCAGGCCAGCCAGTGGGACACCCGCATCCTGGCCACCGACATCTCTCAAAAGGCCCTGACCACCGCCAAAAAGGGCATCTATGAGGTCCCGGACACCGTTCCGGAGATCTGGCGCAAGAAATACTTTAAGCGGGTGGAGGGCAACCGGTATGCCGTCGCCCCCGATATCCGCAACAATGTGATTTTCCAGACCTTCAACCTGATGGACCCCATCAAGTTTAAGCTGAAGTTTGACGTGATTTTCTGCCGCAATGTGATGATCTACTTTGACCAGCCCACCAAAGACGCGCTGGTGCGCCGGTTCTATGACGCCACCACTCCCGGAGGCTACCTGATGATCAGCCACTCGGAAAATCTCAGCAAGGACGCCCCCTACCGCATGGTAGCCCCGTCTACCTTCCAAAAATAAACACCCTGTCCTGAACCTGGAACGGGACGCTGCTCCCGCCCTGTTTTGGGCGGGAGAAAACACAGAAAGCCGTCTCAGCTATGCTGGGACGCGCTTGATTATCTGGCAAAGGAGAGAGTCTGACTATGCCCATCCTTCCTGCAAATACATTTCGAAAAATCCGCGTCATGGTGGTGGACGACTCCATTTTGGCCCGCACCATGATCTCGAAGGGACTGTCCGCCTCCCCGCAGATCGAGGTAGTGACCACCGCCTTTAATGCCCAAGACGCCATGACCAAAGTGGCACAGTACAAACCGGATGTCATTACCTCCGACGTAGAGATGCCCGGTATGAGCGGGATTGACTTTCTCAAACAGCTCCTGCCCCGGTATCCTCTGCCTGTGATTTTGGTGTCCTCCCTGGATCTGCGGGTGTTCGATGCGCTGTCCGCCGGTGCGGTGGACTTTGTGCGCAAACCGGAGCCCGGCCAGAATGACGCCTTCATCACCGCCCTGACTCAGAAGGTGATCTGCGCTAAGGGAGCCCATGTGCGCCCCCGTCCCGGTATCCAGACGCCTCCTGCTGCCCTGGCGGCCAAAGGCGGCGCTGTGCGTATGCCCACCACCGGAAACGCTCCCGCTATGCCTACCCCCCCTCTGCTGGGGAACCGGCCCTCGCTGGACAATGTGATCATCGCTCTGGGCGCCTCCACCGGCGGAACGGAGGCTACCTTGGAGGTGATGAAGCGGCTGCCCGCAGACATTCCCGGTATGCTGATCGTACAGCACATGCCCGTGGGCTTTACCCAGATGTATGCGGAACGGCTCAACCGCCTGTGCCATATGGAGGTGCGGGAGGCCAAAAGCGGCGACGAAATCAAACGTGGGCTGGCCCTGCTGGCTCCGGCGGACTTCCAGATGCGGGTGGTACGCATGGGAAGCAAGTACACCGTCTCCTGCCTGCCCGGGGAGAAGGTCAGCGGACACCGCCCCTCGGTGGACGCTATGTTCCTTTCGGTGGCGGAGCAGGTCAAGTGCAAGACGGTGGGTATCATTATGACCGGTATGGGGCGCGACGGCGCCGATGGCCTGCTTCAAATGCGTAAGGCCGGGGCCTATACCATCGGTCAGGATAAGGAGTCCTGCGTGGTCTACGGAATGCCTATGGAGGCCTATAACATAGGGGCGGTCCAGATTCAAGGCTCCTGTGAGGATATCGCCGGCATCCTGCTGCGCCATCTGCAAAAATTGTAAGACTGTATAAAAAAGAAGCTCCCCGAAAAAGGGAGCTTCTTTTTTATGCCTGTTCTTTTGGAGGAAAGGTAATGCCAATCACATTCACATTGACCGCTGACACTTCCAGCCCGCTCATGGATTCGATGGCGTTTTTTACCGCCTCCTGCACGGCCTTGCCCATCTCGGGGATGGTATGCCCGTAGGCCATGAGGACGGACATCCCGACGACCACCTGGTCGTCCTCCAGTTTGATATGGATCCCCTTGGTCGTGTTTTTCTTGCTTGGGTTGGCCAGACTGCTGACGCCCTCCACCTCCAGGGCGGCGGCGGCGGAGATCGCCGCCAGAACCTCCTCCGAAATGTGGATATTGCCCAGCTCGTCAGAGCGGGAAACATAATCTTTGCTTTCGCCCATGTGATACCACTCCTGTTCCCAGTTTTCAAACGGTTACCGATATCTTACCACACTTTTCTCCATTTGACAACCGCACAGACGAAAAACTTTGCCTCTACTCCACCTCAATAATGGTCACCTGGTCCGCCGTGAAACCGGCGGCCTGCTTCACCACATCCAGAATTTTGGCAGTATCCGCTTCGGTCAGTCCGCCCTCCGGAGCGGATACCGCCAGAGACAGCGCCTCCTCTCCGATGAATGCCACGCAGTCCGTATAACCCTTGGCCACCACTAAATTTTCAATCTGGGCCTCGGTGACGGTATAGTTTGCCATGGTCTGGATATTGTCGTTGAGCTGGTTCTTTACCGCCTCATCCGCGTCTTCCCGGGAGGCGGCGTCTTGAAGGAGCGACAGGGCGCTGTCTCTGGCCTGCTGGCGGTTGAGCCGGGCGGTGGCAAAATAGGCGCTGTCTGTTTTGGGTTCCACCGGGTCGGTGATCTGGGTATCTCCGCTGGTCTGCCCGGCGCTGCCGTCCTCCGTCCCCTGGGCAGAGGTGTCTCCTCCCAGAAGCGGGTCCTGCGTCTTGCCCCCCACCATGGCGGACTGCCCCAACGTCTTGCCTGCGTCTTCGCTGGGCTCCCCCTCCTTGCCATAATTCCAGTTTAAGTACACCGCGGCACACACAAACAATGCAATCGCAGCCACTACCGCGTTGCGCTTCCACAGTTGGGACCAATCCGTTTTTTTTGTTCTCATTTCGATTCCTCCTTACAGATCGTTACATGGTTTCATCGCTGATTGGATGCTCTGCTTTTGGTGGAAGGAGGGCTCTGCCCCTCTGGCCGTCTGCTAGCTTCCCCCCTGACACACTGAGATACGGTCGGCCCCCAGTCCGGTGAGCGCGGACACCGCCTGAATTAAGCGCAGGCGGACTTGGGCATCGCCGCCGCCGGGACAGACCACCAGTGCGCCGCGAAATTGCGGGGCTACCGTCTGAAGCGGGACGACCTCCTGGGTTCCGGAGCCCTTCCCTACCGTGACCACTGTGTTGGAACCGCCCCCGTTCCCGTCCCGGTCCTGCTCCCTGGCCAGTACCTGGCGGCTCCCGCCGTCCAGAGTGAGGACTACTCTGGCCTCCCCCACCCCCTCCACTTGCGAGAGGGTTTGGGACAGCTTTCTCTCAAATGCCTCCAAGTCAAAGGACGCCCCCTCCTCCTGAACTGGTGTCTCCTCCCCCTGGCGGCTGCCTC
>CAMWBA010000182.1 GCA_947172355.1 uncultured Bacillota bacterium | reverse complement strand
TTGTGTCAAAACATAATAATTACTTACTGCTTTGTATTCCTTACCCTCGTAAATAAACCGACAGGCAATTCTGCAGGTGACGTAGTTTCCTACTCTAATCCAGGCTGCCGGAAGCATGTCCTCTATGTCTGAGTCCATACAAGCGCCTGAATGCTTCAGTTTTTTCAATTTATTCCTGTCATATATCAGCTTACTCATTGAAGCAAAAAACAATATCAGCCATACAGAAGCATTGATTGACATGGGTTCCAATATAGTTGAACTAAAAAAATTCCCAACAAGACCAACCGCTAATTCAATTACTGCTACAAGCAAAGCGGCATTAGCACATATGGAGAATAAGTATTTTACAGGCTTAAGATTGGCAATTTGCTTTTCTTTAAAAAGATTGGAAATATTTTCCTCCGCTTTTCCTTTGTATTCCTCCGCTGATATATGCTCACCTGAAAAAAGCTCGTTCAAACTAATACCCAAAACATCGCACAAAGGCTGTAAAAGCGACATATCCGGCATTCCTCTTCCGTTTTCCCATTTGGAAACTGCCTGATTGGTAATCCCTAAAGTTTCTGCAAGCTGTATTTGTGTCAGATTTTTTTCTTTTCTGCACTGTGCAATAAAGGCACCTATTCTTTTCTGATCCATACAATAAATCTCCTTTGCAATATTTGTGACTGCAGTATATCAAAAAGAGAATCTATTTAGAACATATTAAGCGTTGATTCAATACTAAACGCTTCGTTGAGCGTCACAAATTCAGATATTACCTGTCGAAGCAGTACATTTTTCTTTCTGCCTTTCTGTCCCGGATGGGCGATTGCCCCCATTATATCAGGTTTGTGTGCAATCTTTCAAGATAAGTCTTTTCATCTGGTTTGTTCTCCTTTCACATGCAGAAGTAGAATATCGTCAATCGTTGCGTCATCTGCTACTGCATTTTTATATTTTGCTCCGGCGTTTTCCCTGTCGGCCATAAGCACATTCCAATGATAGCCGTCTTTACGATAAGCAAAGACTTTTGATTTATCAATCCGGTCAAAAATAGCTGCACCACAACGAATAATGCCGCAGTGGCAACGTATAAACATCAACGTTTCTGTAAAATCAAAATATAGAGTGAGAACCACACAATACAGTGGACCGTCAGAATGCCAACGTCCTTTACCGCCGTTCCCGTGTTCCCGGCGGACAGTGCCATAATGCCATCAAAAGCGGGCTGGGATGGGACAATATTGCAAATGACCGCCAACGGCCCGCTCGGCCCAATCAGAGCGCATAAAATGGGGACTGCCAGGAACAGCAGCATGACGATCTTGATATAGACCACGCCGATCATCAGACCCTCGGAGAGCTTACCGATAAACAGGCCAATCAGTGCAGCCACAAAGGACGACAGCACAATCAGCGCCAGCAGCAGCCCGAAATTTTGCCAGGACAATCGGAAACAGATACACGCCGTTACAATAGAGGACAGGCTGCCAAAGAGAAAGCCCACTACGACTTTCTGAAAAATGTACTGGCTGGGCGTCATGGGAAGGATTTCGTTGATGAAAGCCACGCCGTCCTCTTTTTCGGAAATGATGTTCATGGCGTTGAACGTACAGCCCATAAACATAGCCACGATCAGCACGGCGGGGATGAAAATGTCTTGAAAACTTTCCAGAATGTCAGGGCGTTCCAGCGTCAAAACTTTCACCAGCTCCGCTTCTGCCCGCTGTTCATAGAGAGCCGGGAGAGTAGCCGCCGCCTGCTGGAAAATGTCCAGTTCGTCCCCGCTGATTGCAGTTTTGATGCTGTCCCCGTCTGCTTTCACGCCAATGACATTGGTAGACGGTTCTTTGACGGCGGCGGTCAGTTCTTCCTGTGTCTCATAAGCCGTTACCGGGCCGTACCGTTCCAACCATGTGACTGTCTGCGGGGAGAGGTCGTTTTTCAGTACGCCGAAGTGAAGTTCCCCCAGGGTGGACAGATCAATGGAACCCATAAAATTCAATGCCACGGCGACCAGGACAGGCAGCAGGAACGTCATCAGGCAGAATTTATCCCGCAGGATACTTTTCAGCTGATATTTTAAGCCTCTCATGTCTCACCCCTCCTTTCCAATCTCCCGGTGAAATGCAAGCCGCACTGCCAGGAACAGCAGCACGATCACACTGACAGCGCCGACATAGTAGCCAGGAGAAATGTTCGTTCCGAAATAGGCGTTTTTCAGGCCCATATAAATATGATAGAACGGATGATAGCCAATCCAAGCAAGTTTGACAGAAGTATTGGCGGATAAAAATACGGGGGTCGCGGCAAAAATGGCAATCACCAGATACGCCAGCGTAAATTGCCGGAAGTCTTTCAGCAGCAGGGCGCAGAGCAGGCCCACCAGAGCCATCATCAGCGACAGGATGGCCGTCTGGAGCAGGACTGCGGGCAGCACCGCCGCGCCGTCGGTCAGTCCTGTGTTCAGCAGGGTAAGCAGCACCGCAAAGGCCAGATCGGAGAGCAGGAACACCGCCAGCTTGGACAGGAGGAACAAGTCTTTTTGCACCGGGAGAATGGCGTGGACACGAATGACCCCCATGCCCTTTTCTCTGAACAGTATGGCGGCGATGCCCAAAAATCCCACAGCGGCCAGCTCGAAAAACAGCAACTCACAGGTAATCTCTTTCCTCACTTTTTGTTCCGGCGTATTTGTGCCGAGTATCTCCGGGGCCGGGCTTACCGAGGGCCGCAGCAGGGACAGGGCGTAATCCGCCCGGTGGCGGTCAACGTGTTTGGCACCTTTATAGAGTACCGCTTGCACTTCCCCGGCGCTGGCGTCCAGCCCCACGCCGTTGGCATCGGAGAGCAGGACGGCGTTCATGTCCTCCATAGAGGAAACGGTCTGCACCAGGGGTGATTTTCCGGTCTGTGTGCCTGCCGGGTCATACAGATACACATTGTACGGCTCCATCCGCATGAAACGGATATAGCCGAAGTTCACATAGGCCGTGTATAGGGCCAGGAATGCGGCCGCCATGAGGAAGAACTTCCCCGATGACAGCATCCGGCAGTCCTTTTTGAACAGGGCGCAAAAGTCTTTTCTCATCAGGACAGCCCCCTTCCCGTGTACTGGATAAACATATCCTCCAAAGTCGGCTCTTGGGAGTGGATGCTGATGATTTCGTCATGGGCAAAGGGGATGCCTTCCTCCAGTTCCGGGGTCTCGATGGTTTTCGTTTCTCGCTGCCCCTGATACAGATAGTCCATTACAACCCGGTGGCTGCTGTTTTTCTCTTTCAGATTTTTGGGCGTATCCAAAGCGGCAATGTTACCGTTGGAGATGAACGCCACCCGGTCGCACAGGAGGTCGGCATCCACCATGTTGTGGGTGGTGACAAACACCGTCGTCCCCTTTTTCCGCTCCTGCTCAATGATCTTCCGAAACAGCACCGCACCAGAGGGGTCAAGGCCGCTGGTGGGTTCGTCCAGGAACAGCAGCCGGGGGTTACTCACCAGCGCCCGCGCCATGCTCACCCGCTGGCGCATCCCCTTGGAGTAGGAGGACACCGGCTTTTTCAGAAAGTCCGGCTTAAATTCCAGCGCATCCAGCAGCTCCTCCACATCCCGCCGCTGCTCCCTGGGATAGAACGAGGCAAAGTAGTTTAGATTGTCTACGGCGCTCAAATTGGCGTACAAGTAGGGAAACTCAAACAGGACGCCGATCTTCTGAAAAAATTTCTGGCCGTGGACGGCGGAAATGTCCTGCCCGAACAGGGAAACCTTGCCGCCGTGGCCCTTCAAAATTCCAGTCAGAATTTTTTGGGTCGTGGACTTTCCGGAGCCGTTCGGCCCCAGGAAGCCGAAAATCTCCCCGTCCTCTACGGTGAAGTCCAGACCGTGGAGGGCCTGTTTGTCTTTGCCGTAGGAGAATGTCAGGTTTTTAACCTTGATCACTTGTCATCACCCCACTTCCCACGCTGATTCTTCTCCTGCTGGCGCTTGCTCCACCACTTCATAAACCTGATTTTGAAGGGAATGGAGATAATCAGCACCGCCGCAATTACCAGCCACCAGTACCATGCTAAACCTAAGAACATAAAAAAACCCTCCTTAATTTGTGATAAGGAGAGTTTAGGTATGCGGTGTGAAGTTGGTGTGAGGCCGCTGTGAAATCCGTGTGAAGTTATTCTGTGACGGGGATGGAGAAATAGAACCGCACTCCATCCGCTTGGTTTTCCGCACCATAGGGAAGATTTTGCATGGACAGGATTTGCGCCACGATGGACAATCCCAGCCCGGAACCGCTGTACTCTGCGCGGCTGTCCCGATAGAATTTTGTCCAGATTTTGGAAAGATTACTTTCTGGAATGTGTCGGCCCTGATTGAAGATGGAGAAATGCAGCGCCCCATCATCCACGGTCAGTTCCAGTCGCAGAACGCCGCCGATGGATACATTTTTCCTGGCGTTGACGATCAGATTGTCCAAAACCTGCTCCATGCGCCTCCTGTCTGTTTGAACAAAAGCCTTTTGCTCCGGCAGCTCATATTGCAGTTCAAAGTCGGTGCCAGGGGTGTCGATCAGAAGCCGCCCGGCCACCGTTTCCACCAGCTCTACAAAATCAAATTGGGAAATGTTCAGGTTTGCGGTCCCGCTTTCGAGCGCCGACAAGTCCAGCAGGGTCACGATCAGGTCATTCATGCGTTCCGTTTCGGAGACAATCACCTGGGCGTATTTCTGCTTTTTGGTCTCATCCGCTTCGTCCTGCAGGCCCTCGGCGTAGGCCCGAATGATACCCAGCGGGGTTTTCATTTCATGGGAAAGGCTGTCTACCAGCTCCTTGCGCTCGGCCAGCAAAAGCCGTTCCTTTTCTACATCCCTTTCAAGCCGGGCATTTGCGTCTCCTAAACGGACAAGGGCCTGCTGGAGATTTTCGGCCATCGTGTTCAGACTGGCGGACAGATCCCCAAATTCATCAGCTGAAACAAGATTGCAGGGAGCAGAAAAGTCGAGCTGTGCCATACGCTTTGCGGAGGCGTTCAGCTTGTCAATCGGTCTTGTGATAAAGCGATCCATAAAAAGGTCGATACCGATAATCAGCACAAAAACAAACCCCAGCCAGATTAGAAAAGAAGCATCTTCACTGACCGGCAGGCCGGTGGAGAAGATGTAAGAAAAGATCAACACGGCCCCCGCCAGCTTGGAGAGCATTAAAATCTTTTTCCGAACAGTACGGAGCGAAAATGCTTCTTTCATGCCGTCACCTCGAATTTATAGCCAGAGCGTATCAGTGT
>CAMWBA010000181.1 GCA_947172355.1 uncultured Bacillota bacterium | reverse complement strand
ATGGAGTTCCGCTACTGCTCCAAGTGCAACGGCTACTACTGCTACTGCGCCAACCACATCAACAACCACACCCATGTGCAGTAAAAGATTCCCGGCGGACAAGAAAAAATAGTATCGTAAATAGGCAGGAAGGCATCCATACAAGCGATGCCTTCCTGCGTTTGTTGCATGGAAAGTGGAGAAAACCGGACAACAGCTTTATCAATCGGAAGGCGGCGTCTGGAATGAATCCCCGCCCATTTGCGGAAAGGGAATGGACGTATGTCCGCCGGCCGAGCTGCGCCAATTTCCAGACATCTCCAAGACAACAGGCGGTATCGTAGGGGAAATATTGCGTATACTATCTTTTGCCAGACAGACATAATTACAACAGAGAAAAGGAGTTTTGATTATGAAGGCAACTGGTATCGTGCGCCGTATTGACGACCTGGGACGGGTGGTGATCCCCAAGGAAATCCGCCGTACTATGCGCATTCGCGAGGGCGACCCCCTGGAGATATACACCGACAAGGACGGCGGTGTAATTTTTAAAAAATACTCTTTGATGGGTGGACTGGTGGATTTTGCCGGCCAGCTGTGTGAGACGCTGAACCGCACCACCGGGCAAGTGACAGTGATTACCGACCGAGACAGCTGTATCGCCGTAGCAGGTGTCCCCCGCCGGGAATTGGCGGAGAAATCCATCTCTCCGCAGATGGAGCGGCTGATGGAAGGGCGGCAGGTGTATCAATATAAACAGGGGGACGAGCCCATTCCCCTTTGTGCAGACAGCGACAAATACGCGCTGAGTACTGCGGCGCCCATCTTGTCGGAGGGGGATGTATTGGGCTGTGTTCTGTTCGCAGGGACAGACCGGCTGAGCGGCGGCGAAGTGGAGTATAAGCTGGTCCAGTCCATTGCAGGCTTTTTAGGCCGGCACATGGAAAGCTGAGCAGGATACGCGCAGCGGCAAACGCCCGCCGGGACACGGAAACGGTCCCGGCGGGCGGTATATCTTTGGATGTTTTGTGGGACTTTGCTTGCAGAAGAGGTTTTTGAGTCGGAACGTGTGTATTTACGGGGTAGGATCCTGCTGCCGGAGTGCAAACCCGCCCTTGCCATGATTTTTAATCTCATACATCGCTTCGTCTGCAGCGGCGCTAAGTGTTTCAAAGGTTCTGCCGTAGCCGGGCGCGCTGGAAATGCCAATGCTGACGCTGATCTTCGCATCAATTCCCTCAATTTTCAGCGCCTGCACCCGATCCAACAGTTCCTGGGCCTTCTCATGGGCCATGGACGCATTGTCAGAGCCGGACAGGAAGGCCACAAACTCATCTCCTCCCACCCGGGCAACAATATCATCCGCACGGAAGGTCTCCTCCAAGATATGGCCGATGGCGGTAAGCACCTTGTCTCCGGCGGCATGGCCATAGGTGTCATTGATGGACTTAAAGTCGTCCAGATCCAGCATAAACAAAATGCCGCGGGAGATCTGCTCTAACCGGGCGTCGATCAGCTTGATGCCCGCCCGGTTGTACAGTCCGGTCAGGGGATCCTGCTGGGCCTGCTGCCGCAGTTCCAGTTCCCGTACAATCTGTGCGCTGATGTCGGTCAGCGTACCGATAACGCGGATGACCCGCCCCTCTGGATTGAAGACCGCTTTGTACTGGCTTCGATACCAGCTGTATCCTCCGTCCCGCTTTTTCATCCGGGTCCGGTCGTGTTCCACCTGGTCCGGCGTCATGTCCGCGGCCTTCCGCAGCCGCTTGCGCACATGATCCAGCTCGTCCGGGTGGAACACGGCAAAGGTTCTGTCCGTGTCGGTAAACCGCTCCAGCCGGGCACAGTCCAGGTCCAGGCTGTCCAGAGCATTGGAGGTAAACTCCAGACTGTCGCTGGCGCAGTCATACTCAAAGAGCAGGGTGTCTTTAAACTGCGCCAAAGCGTCGTACCGCAGCTTTTCCTCCGCCAGCCGCGCCCTCTGCCGCCAAATCATGGCCGCCAGCACCACGCACACCGCCAGACTGACCAACATAACCACAGTCTGCACCAAGAAGCTGCGCTCAATCTGAACATTCGGGGACTGGGAGAACTGCACCACCCGCCAGCCGTGATAGCCCACCTGAGCCCAGGCCACGTAGCAGCGCCCCCCCGCCGGGTCGTAGTAGAAGGACCCGGTCTCCTGGGCCTGATAGGCGGAGGTAAACGCCTGATTGTCCGCCTGGGAAATCCCGTTCTCCACGCCCAGCTCGGACAGGTCGGCTTTTCGATTCTCTGGATTGCCGCTGTAGACGATCCGGCCGTCTGCCCCGGCAATCACACTGTGGACACTGTGAAAAAAGGTGGAATGATTGCCCTGCTGGAGCAGGGTGCCGGCGTCTACCTTAGCCTGTACCGCGCCCACCACCTGGCCGTCCCACTCCACCGGATGGACGGCCATAACATAGGCTTCCCCCTCAGGGTTTGGGATCAGCCCGCTGACTGCTGCCTCGCCCAGAAAGACCCGGCTGAGCATCTCCGGCTCCTCCTGGCCCCACGGGGCTGACGTCAGGTCTCCGCGGTCCAGATAACTCAGCTCCATACGGTCGTCCACCAGATTAAAGGTTTTCACCATGGGCTCCGTCCAGCTTTTCTCCGGGGCTCGGGGCTCTTCCTCAATTAAAAGATCGGCGTTTTTCAGCGCAGTTTCGGCATAGTGGATCAGATAGCCTGCGCCGTCACCCGCCTCGACCGTGTGGGCGGTCAGACTTTCCATCAGCATCCGGTCCAGCTCTATTTCCACCATCCGATAGCGGATGGTCAGCATCCCAAAGGCGAATGTCAATAGGACTGCGCCGCACACCGTCAGCAAAACAGCAAGCCGTGTTATGGTCTTTTTATTGTGCCTGGTCATGCCCGCTTCCCCCTGTCCGGTCAAAATTGGATGGATACTATTCTACACCCCGGGATACGTTTTGTAAAGATATCGGAAAGAAAAAACTTAAAATCTAACTTCGTTTCAGCAGAGCCTCTCCTGCCAGATAGATATCCCCCGCGCCCACGGTGAGGATCAGGTCGCCTGGCCGGGCGATTTCCGCCAGACAGTCCGCCGTCTCCTCCAGACTGCCGCAGTACGTTGCACCCGGGATCTCGTCCGCCAGTTTTTCCGAGGATATGCCCAGATCATCGGTCTCCCGGGCGGCGTAGATGGGGGCCAGTATGGTCAGGTCGGCCAGCTCCAGTTCGTCCACGAACCGGTGGAACAGGGCGGCGGTGCGGGAGTAGGTGTGGGGCTGGAACGCGCAGATCACCCGCTTATAGTCCAGCGTAAAGGCCATAGAGAGCAGGGCGTGCAGTTCGTCCGGGTGATGGGCATAGTCGTCGTAGATGTCCGCGCCGTGGTAGGTCCCTTTTTTCTCAAAGCGCCGGCCCGCCCCGGTGAAGGCGGCCAGTCCTTCCTCCGCCGCCTTGCCTGGCACCCCCAGCACATAGGCGGCAGCGGCGGCGGCCAGGGCATTGGAGACGTTGTGCCGCCCCCCCACCCGGAGGGAGACATGGGCATACCGCTCGCCGTGGATCAGGATGTCAAAGGTGGGTAGTCCCCTGTCCCAAGTGAGATGCGCAGCGGTGCACTCCGCCCCGGCCTCCAGGCCGAAGGTAAAGGCGTCCAGGCCGAAAGCGATGCTCCGGGCCCCGGCGTTGTCGGCGTTGACAATCACGCTGCCGCTGGAGGGCACCAGCTCCGCAAAGCGGCGGAAAGATGCCTTGATGTCGTCCAAGTCCTTGAAAAAGTCCAAATGATCCTCCTCCACATTGAGGATAACCGCCACGGTGGGGGCAAAGGACAGGAAGGAGTTGCAGTATTCGCAGGACTCGGCAATGATGGTATCCCCGTGGCCCACCCGGTGCCCGCAGCCCAGGATGGGCAGAGTTCCCCCCAGCATCACCGAGGGGTCCCGGCCCGCCGCCAGAAAGATGTGGGTACACATGGAAGTGGTGGTGGTCTTGCCGTGGGTGCCCGCCACACACAGGGCGTTTTTGTAGTGGCCCATGATGGCCCCCCAGGCCTGGGCCCGCTCAAAGACGGGGATCCCGGCGGCCAGGGCGGCGGCAATCTCCGGGTTTTCGTCGTGGACGGCGGCGGTGCGGATGACGCATCCGGTCCCCTCCACGCTCTGGGGCAGGTGGCCGATGGTCACTGGAATGCCCAGGGCGCGGAGATGGGCTGTGGTTTCGCTCTCTTGCCAATCCGAGCCGGTTACCAGAACTCCTTTTCCCTTCAATACCTCGGCCAAGGGGGCCATAGACACCCCGCCGATGCCCACCAGGTGGGCGCGGGCCCCCGGCTTGATATAGTCCTCTATGTTACGCTTCATTGGACAGCACCTCATTTTTATGGTTTCTCTCTCTATTCTATCCATTTTTTGGGAAACGGTGTGGATTTTTTCATTCTTCCCGGGAATTCCCCACCGCCAAATCGTAGAGCTGATTTCGGGACAGCCCCAGTTCCTTGGCGGCTCGTTTCACTGCGTCTCGGAGGGAGAGTCCCTTCCCCCGCAGCCGGTCTGCCAGGACCATGCCGTCCTCCAGGGTGGGCTCCAGTTCCTCCGGACCTTCCGCCCCCCGGACCACCAGAACAAACTCCCCCTTCGGAGGATTCTCCTGATAGTATGCAGCGGCCTGGCCCAAGGTGGTGCGGAGGATCTCCTCGTGGAGCTTGGTCAGCTCCCGGCACAGGGAGACAGGCCGGTCCGGGCCGAAGGTGTCTGCCAGGTCCCGGAGGGTGGCGGTCAGCTTGTGGGGGGCCTCATAGAAGATCATCGTGCGCAGCTCCCAGCGCAGAGACTCCAAATGGGCGCGGCGGTTTTTCTTGTTCATGGCCAGAAAACCCTCGAAGGTGAACCGCCCGGTGGGCTGGCCGGAGACGGCCAGGGCGGTGACCAGGGCGCAGGGCCCGGGGACGGCGCAAACCGGGATGCCCAGGGCGGCGCACTGGGCCACCAGTTCCTCGCCGGGGTCGGAGATAGCGGGGGTGCCTGCGTCGGTGACCAGGGCGCAGCTCTCTCCCGCCAGCAGCCGGTTGATGACCGCCCGGCCGCTGGCCTGGGTGTTGTGCCGGTGGTAGGCCAGCATGGGCTTTTTCAGCTCCAGATGGTTGAGCAGCTTTACCGTTACCCGGGTGTCCTCCGCGGCAATAAAATCCGCTTGGGACAGGGTGTCCGCCATCCGCTGGGAGATATCTCCCAGGCGGTGGGGGTCAACCTGTCCCACGCGGGTTTTTTTTGCGCGGGGGTCCCCCGGGTAACGGGAAACCTGGACAAACAACATGCGC
>CAMWBA010000180.1 GCA_947172355.1 uncultured Bacillota bacterium | reverse complement strand
TCCGTCCGCACACACCGGGCTAACATAGCGGCGGCCTCGCAGCGCTTCACCTGGGTGTCCGGGTCGAAGCGGCCCTCGCCCTTGCCCTCCATAACGCCGGCCCTGGACAACAGCATAATAGCGGCATAAGCGGGATGGGCTTCGTCGATGTCCGCAAAGTGGACCTCCTCATGGATGGCCGTCAGCTCCCGCTCCGGCAGAGCCGCCGCCAGCATGGAGGCAAATTCGGCGCGGGTAGCGGGACGGTTCAGATCCTCAGGCACCTCCGCGATGATCTTGTTGGCCAGAGCATAGTCTACATAGGGCTGATACCACATTGCTCCCTCGGCGGCGGTGAAGTCCGTCTTTTCATAGTAGTAGGTGTCCCGTACACGGGCAGCTACCGTGATGGCTTCGCTCAGCTTGATATCGCCAGCGGGAACAAACGTATAGAAGGCGTATTGATCCCTGTCGCGCCCGTTCATCAGGCCCAGCTCAAATGCAATGGCCACCGTCTCGTGGAACCAGTCCTCCTCATGGACATCTTTGAACATATCGGAGTAATATATTTCCTTGGCTGTGAAGTTGAGCAGGCTGCTGTTGTCCTGGCCGTTGGCCATGAAGCGGAACAGCCACTCGGTGTTGTTTTCCACGAATTTCTGAGCTGCGGAATCTGCCGCCGCAAACACAAAGGTGGGCTTGTTGCCGTCCAGACTGCCGCCCTGGATGGCATTCTCCGCGATCTCCGTCACAGTATCGGGAATGATGATCTCGGTGAACTTGTCCGGACTGCCATAGATCCCGCCAGTGGCAATGAACGTTACCGCATCCGGTACGGTGACAGAGCCGGGACCGCCTCCATAATACAGAAGAACGCCGTCCATCACTAAAAATCTGTTGAAATAAACCGTGCCGTTCTGATCCACACCGCTCTTGACATCGATCCAGGGATTGTAATTGTTTTGGATCATGGTGGGATAGGCATATTTGTCATAGGCTTTGTTGACGAACGTCACCGTTTCCAGCTTGGCGGTGTTCTCCAGGCCCCAGGTGCCGTCCCCAATGTACTTGACGGATTCGCCAAGGACCAGCTCGGTGACGTCCGTCCCGCTGAACGCCTGGCTGCTGATATAGCGCACAGTGTCCGGGACAACCACTTTCCCGCCGGGGCCATTGTAGTCCAGCAGGATGCCGTTGCCCACAATATAGAACTCGTCAGTCAGGCCGTCCAGCCATGCAGTGTCTACGAAGGCCATCCGGCCCACGTAAAGCAGGCTGTCAGGCAGCTCCACATGGGTGATATTGGGCAGGAAGCACAGGGTGGTGTCGTGCGGCAGGGCGGTAATCCCTTCTTCAACGATCACCGTGTGCAGGGGGTCGAGAAAGAACCAGCCGTCAAAATCGGGAAGGTTGGTCACAGGGCCTGCGCCCGAGATGGTCAGTACGCCCTCCTCAACGTTGTAGCTGGCACAGGGGCCGCAGATGCCGGAGGGCGGCGTCTGCGGGCGGTAACCGCCCTGGGCAAAGGCGGGGACCAAGCAGGACAACAGCAGGCACAGCGCCATCGCGGCGGTCAGGAATCTTTTCATTGCAGGGCTTCCGTATTGCAGTTTCATTTGTTTGCTTCTCCTTTGCTTTTTTGTATGTGTCCGCAGCCTGTCGAGTTCCGGAACACAAATTGAAACCTTGCCGCAGGAACATCGCAAGAAGGTTTCCGGGCAGTTTTAGAGCAAAAGAACCATAAGCAGAAGAACTATATCACCCTTTCCATAAAGAAGTGCTGAAGTTTGGAAATCGCCCGCTGCGGATCTCATCAATGATCGTTTTGTACTGCTCCGCTGCACATCTCGTGCAAAGGGGCAGCAGGCCCAGCGGATGAAATCACGGGCCGGCCAACTGGTTTATCAATTTATCCGCAGGTGAATCTAATTTCCATTATAAGTGAAAAATGTCGATTTTGCAACAGCCCAATCAGAGAATTTTGCCTTAAGGAAAAACTGGCATATTGGCAAATGCGTATTTGATAGATTTTTTCGGTAAAAACAAGCGCATCTCTTGGGTAAACTTTTGTATACAGGAAGAAATCCAAGAGATTATATTCAGGCAAAGAAATTTACAGCTCCCCTGAATCAGCTGTATTCATATCAACCCCAGTCCGGGAACGACGCGGATTCCTGCATTGTCCTGGAGCCTGTTTCCACCGATGTCTACCGGATCAGGCTGAAGAATTACAACCTCTGCCTCACGGCTATTACATTGCTTGGGAGGCCCCCGCCAAATCGGCGGGGGCCTTCCTGCTGTAAATGAATGATGCTCCATTACTAAAACTGAAAGTACACAAAATCCTGGGGATCGTACCCGCTGCCATAGGATCCGAATATCAGAATGGACGTGATAAGCAGGAAATAGACCGCGTATCTCAGCGCCACTGTGCCGTTCAGCCGCCGCCACAGGCCCTTATTGCATACGAGCCACTCTGCTCCCAGCATAAGCGCTGAAAATAGTCCCAGCATATGCTGAGCCGCTTCGCTTACTCCTGTGTCTCCAAAACTGAACTCCAGGCCCATCCGGGGGATATTGGCTATCCATTGCAGGATGATGGAATAGACGGTCATGGCATTGGTGAGGGAGTTGGCCCTGAAAAGTACCCAGGCAAGGCACGTCAGGGAAAAGGTGGCAAGCACCCGCAGGAGCGTCAGCCACCAGGCATTGTCCGGGATATGAAGGAGCTTATAAAGCCTGTTCCGCAGGGGCCGCAGCAGGATGGACGCCGCCTGGTAAAGGCCGTTTAAGATCCCCCAGGCCACAAAAGTCAGGGCCGCGCCATGCCAGAGCCCGCTGACCGTAAATACAATGAGCAGATTCAAAATACGTCTGACCTTCCCCCGGCGGCTGCCGCCCAGGGGTAAGTAAAGGTAATCCTTGAACCATGAGGACAGGGAGATGTGCCAGCGCCGCCAGAAATCCTGAATAGATGTGGCAAAATACGGGCAGCGGAAGTTCTCCATCAGGTCAAAGCCCAGCATTTTGGCCGAGCCCCTGGCGATGTCGGAATAAGCCGAAAAATCGCAAAATATCTGTATGGCAAAGGCTCCGGTGGCCAGGATGAGCTGGGGCCCGGTGTGCCCGGAGGGGGAACTGTAAATGGTGTTGACGATGACGGCCAGGTTGTCCGCCAGCACCATCTTTTTGAACAGCCCCCACAGCACCGGCAGCACCCCCTCCCGCAGGTTGTCGATGGAAAAACAGTGCACCTCTTTCAGCTGGCGCAGGATGTTTCCCGAGCGCTCAATGGGGCCGGCTACCAGTTGGGGGAAGAAGGAGACGAACAGGGCATAGCGGGCAAAGTTCCTCTCCGCAGGCACGTCCCCCCGGTACACATCCATCGTGTAGCCAAGGGCCTGGAAGGTGTAAAAGGAGATGCCAACCGGCAGGAGCACGTCCAAAAGCGGGGGCGACAGCCCCAGGCCGAGCATTCCCGAAAACCGGGCCAACAGGCCCGACGCGAAGTTATAATACTTGAAAAAGAACAGGATGGAGAGGTTGGCCATCAGGCACAGCACCAGCCAGAGCCTTTTCCTGCCCCAGGCTGAGGCGGACACCAGCAGCCCGCAGGCGTAGGTTATTGCCGTGGACAGCAGCATTAAGAGGACGTATTTCAGATTCCAGCACATATAGAAGCAGTAGCTGGACAAGAGCAGCAGCCAATTCCGGGCCTTTGGCGGCAATCTATAGTATAGCAGCACGTTAAGCGCCAGGAACAGGATATACCGGAGAGAATTAAAATTCATACCTCAGTCCACCTCGGCTTGGGCGGTGGAGTCGTCCTTATATTTTGATTCCGCTGCCAGAGTTGCCTCAAGCCGCTCATAAAAGCAATCAACCCTCTCCTGCCAAAGCCCTTCATCAGGGGAACGGCCAGGCGTTTCCCGCACTGTGAGCCGGGAGCCCAGCCAGCGGCTGAACTTCTCCGCGCCCCGGCAGTTCAGGTGGAAGCTGTCAAAAAAGTCCGCCTGCATATCAAGGTTGAGTTCGTCAAATTGCTCATTAAAATCTACAAGTTCTATGCCCATATCAGCCAGATCTCTGACGATCCGATCTTTCCAGCAGGGTGTGACGCGTATGACCGATGGAGCCATATAGAATACCGGGCGTATGCCCCGCTCATTGCAGAAATCAAGTATCTTTTGAACATACGCAAGGTTCTCGGCATAGACTCCGTTTTCCTCAAGGGTATCTGAGACAGCATACAGCATAAAATCCTTAAGAAGGCATATCTCCTCCAGGTAGGTGTACCCGGCCAGAGGGTCGGCGCCCAAGGGCTGAACGTCCATGGCCTCCAGATCCTCCCAGCGGCTGTGATAGGCATATAATGGAAAGAGCAGGCCGGCAAGCGTTTCGCCCTCGGTATATTTGACCGCGGGGATAACGCGGTTCTCCGACAAGGGCATGAATGTGAGGTTGGGGTTATAGAAATGGGCGGGATCCGACTTCCAGTCAAACACAAGGCCCGTACACTCAATAAACACAGTGTCCGGCGATTGTGTTTTACAGCACTCGCGCAGATAGTAGTAGGTGGCGGGCATGGGCTGGTCGGGCCCCGCCATCACATAAGTGGGTATGCCGGATTCCTCGTAGATCACAGCAGGAACTATATCGCAGTACGCGAGGGACGAGCCAAAGAACAGCACGTCCACTGAGTCTGGTTCCTCGCAGAGGAACATCTCCCAGGTGGCTCCGTAGCCCAGGCGCTTTGGCGTCAGAATCCTGGCCGCACCCATGCAAAAGAGCCCCAGTGCCAGCAGCAGGCATAAAAGCCCGCAGAGCTCAGCTTTTGGGGAGATGGCGCTATCGCGATTGTTTTTCAAAGATCATACCACCTTCTTTTCCGTAAAATAGCGTCGCGGTTTTGAAAGGGGCCGCCGCTTAGCTTGGCTGACGCTTTGACTTGATACCCCCTCCGGGCAGGTTCCGCCGCTGAATAGCCGTCCACGCAAATCAGATAGAGCGCATCTGCTTCCAGCGGGGTCAGCAGTGTAAAAAATGCTGATTTTTCAACAGATCAATCAGAATTTTTTCTGAGGAGGCGGGTAATGATAAAAAGCGGAAGTGAATTGAAATCAATATGAATCGGTGTGCTTTCTTAGAAAAAATGCATATACGAGAAGAAAAGCAAATAAACCGGCATTGAAAAAGTTTTTTACAAATCACATTCTACAATCTGCTTGCGCCTCCTCGGCCTGCTGCTGCATATTCACCTCCATTTTTATAAACACAAAACCTTTAAAAACGTTACAGGCTTTTATTTCAGCTTTACTGGCAGAACTAGATAG
>CAMWBA010000179.1 GCA_947172355.1 uncultured Bacillota bacterium | reverse complement strand
GGAGAGGGAGGCTGGGCTGGACGGGCTCCGGTGCCGGCTCCTGGTTTTGAGGCAGGGGGGGCAGAGGCTGTCCCGGCTGAATCAGCTCGGTGACACCGGTCAGCGTCCGGGGCGGTTCCGGAGGAGGTGCCTGGGTACCCTGGCACCCGGAACATGTGCTGCACTGGGAGTTTCCGGTACAGCCGCCGCAGCCCTGACAGCCGACACAGCCCGACCGGTGGATGGCGTCGCCCACCGTCCAGCGGTAGTTCAGTGCTTCGGCCAGGTGAGATACCTCAACGGGGGACTTGGCCCAAAACATACAGCCGTCATGTTCCAGCAGGACCCCCTTGCCGCTGCGGCTTTGCTCGGCTACCGCTTTGGCCAGAGCCTCGCCGGTGAGACCGGCAATGAGTTCCACCTGGCCCAGCCTGCGCACGGAGGGGCTGTAGCCAGCGGCGGGCAGCCCCCTGCCCAGCTGGCCCAGCACGGCGGCGCAGGGGGGATAGGCGTGGAGGATGCACTGAACATTCTCGTTTTCCCGGTAGATTTTCAGATGGATGGGCAGGTCCTCCCCCAAGGGCTTGGGATGGGCGGAGAGGTTGGCTTTGCCGTTTAGGTCCACCCGCACCATCCCGTCTTGGGTGAGCGCGGCCTTGTCCGCCCCGTCCACTGTGACCCACACGGCGTTGGGGCCTACCCGGACGCTGAGAGAGCCGTCGCCAGCGGTGAGAAAGCCCTTGGCCTCCAGACGGCGGGCGGTTTCGATGATGGCCTTTTTGGCCTCGAAGTCGGATAAATAGCTGACGCCTTGGATTACCAACGGTTCCGCCCCCTTCCGGCCAGCGGCGGGATGCCCAGCATGGCCCGGGCCTCATCCGGAGTCATGGGCAGCATCCCCTTGGACTTGATGATGTCGGCCACCTCGGCGATGAGGACCGCGTTGTTGTCTACATGAACGCCAGGGGCGATGCAGTCGGAGTCCTCAAAGCCGATGCGGACGGTGGAGGCCCCCATGTCCAGGGCGGTCTTCACCATCTCCCAGTCCTCCCGGTGGGCCTGGGTGTAACCCCAGATGATGTCGTCCCGGCCGGGGAAGCTCTCGCCCAGAGCATCAATCATGTGCCGCAGGGCGGGGACGGTTGCGGGCATCTCGCCGCCATGGCCAAAGACCAGAGCGAAGAGGATGGGACTGACAAAATGAAACTTGTCGTCCAGTTCCCGCACCGTGTGAATCATGCCCAACTCAAAGACCTCAATTTCCGGGACCTTTTTGTTCTCCAGAATCCTTTGGACGCAGTATTCCACGTCCCCAATGGGATTTTGATAGACGGCAGTTCCCAGATTGACAGAGCCCACATTCAGACTGTTGGCCTCCACCCACTTGGGATAGCAGGGCTGGCAGCGCTCCTCGATGGTCAGGTTGGACACGCCGCCGGTGGAAATCTCCACCACAATATCGCACAGCTCCCGGATATAGGCTATTGTCTCTTCCAGCAGACTGAGATCGGGGGTCAGGCGGCCGTTCAGGTCCCGACAGTGGAGGTGGACCATAGCCGCGCCGTTTTTATAGCACTCGTACACATCCCGGGCAATGGCCCGGGGGTTGATGAGGATATCCGTGGCCGCAACCGGGGCCACAGAGATCATGATTTTTTTCATGGCAATACTCCTTGCCGCTGTGTGTTATTTCCAGAAAATGTAGTGGTCCTGCACCGTCTGGGGGATCAAGTCAATCTGACGGCGCTCAATGATGGTAAGAATCTGGCGGTGCAGGTCTACAAAGCGCTCAATGTCGCCGTCTTCGATCACGCGGCGGGTGGTTTCCAGACGGCTGGGCAGGGTCAGGCGGGTGATATACTCGGTAATGGTGGACAGCATGGGGTTTTGGGCGGCATCGGCAATGCGGGTGTGGAACTGGCTGTCCAGTTCCAGGGCCCGTTCTACGGAGGGGGTGGGGGCGTGCATCTCCGCGGACAGCTCGCCATAGGTGCGGTACAGGTCGGGCAGGAAGGCCGCCACATCCTGGCGCATCAGGATCACGTTCAGCGTTCCAACGTCGATCACCGCACGGAGGGCAACAAAGTCCTGCCAGCTGTTTTTCTGAAGGATGATGCTGTACAGCATGGGGTCCAACATCTTCTGGTTGTAGTTCTCGTTGACAAACGTGCCGTCGGCCCGCTTGATATACAAAATCCCATAAGCCTGGAGCTTCTTTACCGCCTCCCGCACCGAGTTGCGGCCTACGCCAAACTGTTGGCACAGCTCCATCTCGGTGGGCAGTTTGCTCCCCGGGAGCAGGCGTCCGTCAATGATATCCGAAATGATGCCGTCCACCACCAGGTCTACCACCGACTTGGCAGCTTCCTTTTTCTGCTTCATCTGAGCGTCTCCCCCTTAAACGTTTGAATCCCTTGCCGGGGCGATATGGAATGTTAAAAGGAAAAATACCCCTGAACATCCCACATTTTACCTGCTTTTACCATCTTAACATATTATTTACAGGGGTTCAAGTGTTATTCAAGGGACTTTTCCCCGGATTAGCCTGCTACCCCGGTTTTCATCAGCAGAGTGGGCACCGTAATAAGCTGAGGGAAGGCAATCATCAGCACAATACACACCAAAGTGGCGCAGATAAAGGGCATCAGGGTGGGCAGTACTTCGCCTACCTTGATGTCCATCAGGTCGCAGGCCACGTAGATGCACATGCCCACAGGGGGAGTGACCAGGCCGATGCCGATGACCACAGTGATCAGAACGCTGAGCACATAGGGGTCTACGCCCACGCTGGTGGCGATGGGGTAAAGGATGGGCATAAACAGGGTCAAAGTAGCGATGGACTCCATAAACATGGTGACGATGAAGAACAGCAGCAGGATCATAATGAGGATCACGGTGGGGTTGGTGGAGAAGCCCAGCATGGTATTGGCCATCCACTTGTCGAAGCCGGCGGTGGTGAGCATCACGGTGTAGAGCTTGGCTGCGCCAATGACGATGAAGATGCGGCCGGATACCCGGACGGTCTCGCAGAAGGCAAACTTGATGTCCTCCCACTTCAGCTCCCGGTAGATCACGCCGCCGGCGAACAGGCCATAGACCACCGCAATGACGCCCGCCTCGGTGGGGGAGACGATGCCGGACATGATGGTGCCCACAATGATGATGGGCATGAGCAGGGCAGGCCAGGACTGCCACAGCCCCTTCAGAACGGGTTTGATGGAGAAGTGGCCGGGCTCTTTGGCCACGTGCTCTTTCTTGGCCATGAAATAGGATACGATCATCTGGGCCACGCCGCACATGATGCCGGGGACGATACCGCCCAGGAAGAGCTTGCCGGTGGACAGACCGCAGATGCCGGCGATGACCACCATGGGGATGGAGGGCGGGATGATGATGCCGATGGTGGAGGAGATGGCAGTGACCGAAACGGTGAATTTTTTGGAGTAGCCCTGCTTAATCATGGTGGGCATGAACATACCGGACACGCCGGCGGTGTCGGCCACGGCGGAGCCGGAGATGCCGGCGAAAATCATGGAGGACAGCACATTCACATGGGCCAGGCCGCCGTAGATGTGGCCCACGATGGAGTAGCAGAAGTTCATCAGGCGGTCAGAGATGCCGCCCTTGCTCATGGTAAAGCCGGCAAAGGTGTACAGAGGAATGGCCAGCAGGGCCCAGCTGTTCATGCCCTCAAACATCCGCTGGGCAATGGTGACCACATTGCCGCCGTCCAGAAACAGGATGCCTCCAATGGCGGCCAGTCCCAGGCTCATGGCGATGGGCACACCCAGAAACAGCAGGACAAAGAAGGAAATCAATAACCAGGGGATCATGTTTTGGCCCCTCCTTCCTCTTTTTCCGTGATTGCAACAATCATATCCACCAGGGCGCTCAGGGCGCAGACCGCTCCGGCGATCACAAAGATGACATAGACCTGTCCCATTTTGAACTGGGGCATGGTGGACACAGCCTGTTTGGCCCGGGTGGACAGCTGGTAGCCGCTGTAGGTAACCATCACATAGAACAGGAAAATAAAAGCGGAAACTATTACCTTGTGGAGTTTTTTCAAGGCGGGGACTTTGGCGACCACAGAGTCTACCATCTCCACATGGAGGTGGGTGCCCTTGACGGTGACGCAAATTCCCACAATGAGCATGGACCACACGTTGAGGTATTGGCTGCCCTCCATATACCACTTAAATCCGCCCACAGAGGGAATCAGGCGGAGCACCACGTTAGCAAAGATGATAATCATCATGGCGGCGCACATCACCGCGGCGACAAACGTGGAGCCCTTGTCCAGTGCGTTTTGCAGTTTTTTCACAGAGCCAACTCCTTTCCAAAAAATAAGGGCGGAGGAGGACTCCTCCGCCCCAGGGATTGGGAACTTTGATGTATTTTGGAATCAGCGGGCGGCCTTCCAGGCGGCCAGCTTATCCAACAGGTCGCCATAGGTGGCGGCGTTGTCGGTGAGGACAGAGGCGGTCGCTTCGGCGAAGGGGGCCAGGTCGGGGTTGTTGATCTTCATGTTGGCAGCCTCCAGGCTGGAAACCAGGTCGTCGGTCATCTGCTTGTTCAGCTCCCGGTCATAGTCAGCGGAAGCCTTGGCGGCAGCCTCGACGATGGCCTGCTGGTCGGCGCTCAGCTTGTTCCAGCTGCTCTCGGCGATGGTGAAGCACATGCCGGAGTAGATGTGGTTGGTAACGCTCAGATACGCCTGGACCTCATAGAGGTTGTTGTTGTAAATGACGGGGATGGGGTTCTCCTGGGCGTCATAGGTGCCCTGGTTCAGGGCCTGATACAGTTCATTGAAGGCCAGGGGCTGGGGGTTGGCGCCCATGGCGGTCATGGTGGCCATGATAACGGGGTTCTCAGGGGTGCGGATGAGCATACCCTTCATGTCGTCGGGGGACTCCACGGGGCCCTTGGAGTTGGTCACGCAGCGGAAGCCATTGCAGTAGTGGGCCAGCACCCGCATATTCTGGGGAATCAGGCCGGCCTCGGCTTCAGCCTCGATATCACTGTCCATGAAGGCCCAGGCTTCCTCAAAGTCGGCGAACTGGAAGGGCAGGGCGGAGATTCCCATCTTGGGCTCATAGGTAGCGAAGTTGGAGGCATCGGTGATGATGATATCCACCGTGCCGGAGTCCAGAGCGATGGAGTTGATCAGGTCGGCGTCGCCGCCCAGCTGGCCGGAGGGATAGAGCTCCACAGTGACAGCGCCGTTGGTCTTGGACTCGACCTCTTCCTTAAACTGCTTGGCACCCAGAGCCCGGGGATCCTCCTCGTTGGTGGAGAAGCCCAGGTTCAAGGTGACATTGCTGGCGGCAGGGGGGTTGC
>CAMWBA010000178.1 GCA_947172355.1 uncultured Bacillota bacterium | reverse complement strand
CCCCGGTTGGTGAACCACTTGATCAGGTCGGCGTAGGCGATGGGAGCCACCCGGACAGGCCGTCCCTGGTAATTGATCTGGGTGGAGTCGTTGGAGTACTCAAACTGGCTGACCATATCGCTGAGGGTACCCATCTGCCGGTCGCCCAGGAAATTAGCGGAGTCCCGGTCCAGGGTGGGGATCTCGCTGAAGGAGATCTCGGCGATGTCGGTGGCGAAATCGCCGGTCTGGACGGTGAGCAGCTCTCGATAAGCGGCGGCACGGAAGATGGGCATGGAGATAATCTGTCCCACAAGCGCCACAGCTGCAACAGCGGCAAACAGAATCGCCACAGGAAGACAGCTCTTTTTTACGAATTTTAACCAATCTCGCACCTTTTCCTTTGGAGTCCGCAAAACGGAGTATTCTCCGGCTTGCAGCGGTTTGGTGGACAGGAGAAAAACACTGATGGTGTACACCACGCACAGCAGGAGCAGAAAGCTGTAAAAGTCACCGGACTGAGGGTTGATCGCAGGCAGAGAGACATAGAAATAGACAAAGCCCACAACGGCCGTAATGAGCAGGCTGAGAAGCAGACTTCCCGCCCGGCCCATAGGCTTTCGATTCTTTTTTTCGTTCAAGATGAAATTCTCCTCTTTTTATAAATTTGCGGGATTGGATAATCTTACTTATTAGGATATACGCTTTTCTTGAAAAAAGCAATGAACAGAAGATTAAATTTTAAACCCCTTGCCAAACAGGGAAAGATTCAATATAATGTCTAGGACAAGGGAGCAAAACGAAGTTTTGTGGGAAAATCTTTTTCGGTTCCTTTTTCGTGCAAGAAGAAGGAACAAATGAAACGGAGGAGAGCAGCATGGCATTAGATATGAAGTATTTTGAGGAGATGGAGGCCAAGATTCCCAAGGGAAAGGTGCGCACCCGGTTTGCGCCCTCCCCCACGGGGTATATGCATGTGGGCAATCTGCGAACGGCGCTTTATACCTGGCTGATTGCCCGGAATGCTGGGGGAACCTTCATCCTGCGTATTGAAGACACCGACCAGGGCCGTCTGATTGAGGGGGCCACCGAGGTAATTTACCGCACCTTGGCCGAGTGCCATCTGGACCACGACGAGGGCCCTGATGTGGGCGGTCCTGTGGCTCCTTATATCCAGTCTCAGCGGCGGGATACCTATGGAAAATATGCCCGTCTGCTGGTGGAGAAGGGCCACGCCTACTACTGCTTCTGTGAAAAGGCGGACAGCGGGGAGGACTCCGGCGATTTTTCACGGAGGTTAGACCCCTGCTGGTTTCTGTCACCGGAGGAGGCCCAGGCTCGGGTGGACTCCGGCGAGCCCTATGTCATCCGCCAGCGTATCCCGGAGGAGGGGACCACCACCTTCCGGGATGCCATCTTCGGCGATATCACCGTGGAGAACAAGACGCTGGACGACCAGGTCCTCATCAAGCGGGACGGCCTGCCCACCTACAACTTCGCCAACGTCATTGACGACCATCTCATGGGTATTACCCATGTGGTCCGGGGCAGCGAGTACCTGGCCTCCGCCCCCAAGTACAACCTGCTGTATGAGGGCTTCGGTTGGGAGGTGCCCACCTATGTCCACTGCTCTCCCGTGATGCGGGACGCTCAGAACAAGATGTCCAAGCGCCACGGCGACCCCTCCTATGAGGATTTGAAGGAACAGGGCTTCCTTACCGACGCCATCTTAAACTATGTTGCCCTGCTGGGCTGGTCCCCCCGGGGGGACATTGCAGAGCAGGAGGTATTCTCTCTGGAGGAACTGGCGAAGGCCTTCGACCTGGAGGGGATGTCCAAGTCCCCCGCCATCTTTGATATCGAGAAGCTGACCCACTTCAACGCCCTCTATCTCCGGGCGATGTCCCCCGAGGACTTTTCCAAAGCGGCTGAGCCTTACATCCGGCAGACGGTGAAGGATGAGAGCCTGCCGGCGGCAGAGATTGCCGCTCTGCTCCAAGCCCGGTGCGAAAAGCTCACCGATATTCCGGAGAAGGTATCCTTCTTCCAGTCCCTGCCTGAGTATGGTGTGGATCTGTTTACCAACAAGAAATCCAAGACCAATCCGGA
The DNA here is from genome assembly GCA_947172355.1 of uncultured Bacillota bacterium. Lineage (GTDB taxonomy): Bacteria > Bacillota > Clostridia > Oscillospirales > Oscillospiraceae > Lawsonibacter. Next base: position 3,272 of record CAMWBA010000178.1, on the reverse strand, counting down.
GGTGTCCAAGGCCATGCTGGAAGCGGCCATTCCAATGCTGGAGGGGCTGCCGGACTGGACCCAGGACGCCATTCACGATGGACTGGTGGCCTTGGCGGAACAGCTGGAAGTAAAGAACGCCACCCTGATGTGGCCGGTGCGCATTGCCGCCGCCGGACAGGCTGTGACCCCAGGCGGCGCAGTGGAGATCTGCCGCATCCTGGGCCGGAAGGAGACCCTCCGCCGCTTGAAGCTGGGACTGGACAAGCTATAAGAGAAAAGAGCTGCCAACCGGCGGCTCTTTTTATACTTTCTGATAAAAATGCAAATCAAATCCGATCTGGCAGCGCAGCTGGTTCAGCGCCTCCAACCGGGCAATGCCCGCTTGGGAGGTTTTCCAGGCGTAGGGGGTCATGTGGAACAGGGCCATGATATCCTCATGTTCCCGCAGATCAACTGTATAGCGGATCTCCTTGACATTCCGCCAGACAAAGCCAAGGTAGTCCTCCCGCTTCACCGGATTTTCATAGGGCTGGGCGTAAAGGACCTCTTTCATCTCCCACAGGTGTTTTGCAGAGGGGACCGCGTAGCAGAACAGCCCGTAAGGGCGCAGGACCCGTGCAAACTCGCCGGAAGCAAGGGGGGAGAAGATATTGACCAATATATCCAACGACCGGTCCGGGATGGGCAGGTGGTACACAGAAGCCACCGCAAACTCCGCCTTTGGGACCCGCCTGGCTGCCCGGCGCAAGGCGGCTTTGGACAGGTCCACACCGGCAATTCGAGGGGAGAGCTCCTCGTCAGACAGAGCTTGAAACAGCCCGGCGGTGTAGTACCCCTCACCGCAGCCGCTGTCTAGCAGGACGGGGTCAGGGAAGTTGACGGCGTATTCCGCCACCGCCTGGCACAAGGCGTCACGCAGGGGCTGGTAGTAACCCTTCTCCAAAAAGGCGGACCGGGCGGCCACCATGGCCTTGTCGTCTCCGGGGTCTTTGGAGTGCTTTTTGTTGGCAGGGAGCAGATGGACATACCCGGCGGAGGCCCGATCAAAGCTGTGCCGGTTAGAGCAGAACCAGCGAGAGTCCTCCCGCTCCAATGGAGCTCCGCACAGAGGGCAGCAGAATAGACTTTTCATGGAATGTCACCTCGTCCTTACATCATATCGGGTGCGGCGAAAAAAGACAAGAACATTTTGACGAAACCACTCGAAATCTTGGTCGGAGTGTGCTAGAATAGGGAAAACATATCCGAGAGGTGACCGACTATGAAGAAAACCCCAGAGGAAATCTGCGCCATTGTTGAGGAGCTGAAGGTGCTCTATCCCGACGGTATCTGTTCCCTGGAGTATCAAAAGGATTATGAACTGCTCTTTTCCGTCCGCCTGGCTGCCCAATGCACCGACGAGCGGGTAAACAAAGTGACTCCCGCCCTGTATGCCCGCTTCCCTAGCCTGGAGGCCCTGGCCAATGCGGACATCTCTGAGGTAGAAGAGTACATCCATTCCACCGGCTTTTTCCGGGCCAAAGCAAAGGATATCGTCCTAGCTGCCCAGATGCTGATTCGGGATTATGGCGGAAAGGTTCCCAACACCATGGAGGACCTGCTGAAACTGCCCGGTGTGGGCCGCAAGACCGCCAACCTGATTTTGGGGGACGTGTACCACACCCCCGGCGTGGTAGTGGCGGATACCCACTGCATCCGGATCACCGGCCTGCTGGGCCTTACCGACGGCACCAAGGACCCCGCCAAGGTGGAGCAGCAATTGCGTAAAATTCTGCCTCCGGAGGAGTCCAACGACTTCTGCCACCGCATGGTCCTCCACGGCCGGGCGGTATGTGTTGCCCGGCGTCCCCAATGCGGGGAGTGTACCCTGCGGCCGTGGTGCGACCACTTTGCGAAGAACGGGGACTGATGTTCTTTTCTGTTGAAAAAGAAAAGAGCCATAAGAAAATTTCGGGAAATCTACGTTTTTCGTTGTTATTGGCTGACTGGCGGCGGCTCTGACGGGCCGTCGCTTTTTCTTCTTTATTTATTGAAAAACGATAAAAATATATTGACAAACAGATTTTCCCGTGCTAGGATAGGGCCAACCGAAAGGAGGAGTTTCCCATGGAAAAAACTGGTGTCCAGCGGCTGGCGGGGGTTTTGAGGCTGCTGGTCTGGGTTGTTTTCATATTGAATCTGCTATGTCTGCTGCTGGTACCGGGATTTGTGGCGTATTTGATTGAAGGAGGGCCTGCCGAAGTGGCTCAAGTACTGCGGCACGGACTGGAACAGTGGTTAGGAGGGCAGGGAGATCGGAATTTTACCATTGCTCTGGTATTCTTTGCCTCTTGGTGGGCGGTATGGAACCAGTGGTATGCTGGACTGCTGACCCTCTTTTTTTGGCTGTGCGGCATTTGCACTGCCACAATTTTGTGGCAGGCCAAACAGGTACTGGATACGATCCTGGAAGGGGAGCCCTTCCAGATTGCCAACGCCAAATCCCTGCACCGGGCAGCGGTATGCTGCTGGGTGATCTCCGGGACGGCACTGGCGCGGCTGCTCCTTTGGTTGTGGATGGAAGGCAATCCCGCTCCACTGTTCACCTATAACACCCTGTTCATCCCGGCGTTTTTCATGGCCGGTCTGCTCTTTCGGGTGATGTCCGCCCTGTTCCGCCAGGCGGCGGAGCTGAAAGAGGACCAGGACCTGACTATATAGGGGGCGGCGGAATGGCGATTATGGTAAATCTGGATGTGATGATGGCCAGGCGGAAGATGTCCCTGGGGGAGCTGGCCCAGAAGGTTGACATAACCATGGCAAACCTGTCCATTTTGAAGAACAACAAGGCCCGGGCGGTGCGGTTTTCCACCCTGGAGGCCATCTGCAAGGCACTGGACTGTCAGCCAGGGGATATTTTGGAGTTTGTACCCGACCGGAAGGAGGAGGTTTCATGAATGAGAAAATGAAAGGGTTCCTGAAAGGTTTCGGGATCATACTCCTCCAGGGGATGGGGATTTTGGTGCTGATTTTTATAGGCTTGTGGCTCTTTGGGGCCGTTGTTATCTTCGGGGGTTGAGTTGGTCATGAGGTGGAAACGGTTTCAGAGGGTGATCTGGGTCCTGCTGGCGGCGTGCGCCGGGGGGATCGTCCTGCTCGTTCTGATAGATGGGATGCTGGTCATTGGCCCTGTGGACAGCAGCGATATATTTGGGATTCTGCTCCTGATTTTTCTGCTGGCCTTGCTGGCCTGGGGGGACGGGGCCATTGCAGCGTTCATGAGGGGCTGGGAGCGAGTGGCCGCCCTGGTC
>CAMWBA010000177.1 GCA_947172355.1 uncultured Bacillota bacterium | reverse complement strand
ACACCTCGGTAGCAGAAACCGGAAACCGGTGCGGGGTATGTAATGAAGAGGCCCGCATTGACTTCAGCAAACCGCCTATACAGATCTTTTTTTATCCGGGACGGGATGTTGATATGGGGGAAGATTTTGAGGACTGGTCCCTTTATGAGCTCAAGCAGCGGACAGAACTGGTACAGGAGTTTGACCAGCTGGCGGATGACATCGTGGAGGAAGCCTTGCACATCGCCAGCGAGTATACGGTGGAGGAACGGGTCATCTATAAGCCTATCACAGAGCTGGTGCTGGCTTAGGAGGGCGCAGAATGAAATGTAAGTTTTTTAGACTGATCTATCCCAAGAGCGTTGAGGATGCCCAGAACGGCAGCTACACAGTGGCGCTTTATGTGCCTTGTGAGACTGTACTGGATGGGCAGGGAAACAAACTCAGCAGCATCACGGTGGTGGGCCACTACCTGCCCATCATGGAACGGATGAAGGTGGACATGACCGGCCGGTGGAAGAAGGATGCCAAATATGGGCTTCAGTTCATGATGGAGTCTTATGAGGATATCATCGAACCCGGCAAGAAGGGGATCGTTACCTATCTCGCCTCCGGTTTGATCCGCGGTATTGGCAAAAAACTGGCTGAGCGCATTTACAATACCTTTGGCGACGATACCCTGGAGGTGCTGGACAACGACCCAGACCGTATCCGAGAAGTGCCAGGCATCAGCAGCAAGCGCTGTGAACAGCTCCGCGACTCCTACATGGAGACCCGGAGCGCCCGGCGGATTATTACCCTGTTGGCTCCGTTGGATATCAATGCCGGGCAGGCCGTTCGATTGCAAAAGGATCTGGGCATCCGAGCGGAGGAACTGCTGAAGGAACGCCCCTATGAGGTGTTTGAACGGGGGCTGTTGTCTTTTGATGCAGCGGACCGGCTGGCAGAACGCCAGGGCATTCCCAGGACAGCCCCTGAGCGCGTCGCTGCCGGACTGCTCCATACACTGGAAGTTGCTGAGCAAAAGGGACATCTGTGCCTGCACAAAGAGCACTTTGTCCGGCAGGCGGTGGAACTGCTGCGCACGCCGGGTCTGAACCGCATGACGGTTGCCAATGTGGCGTTTGAGATGCTGAAAGCAGACCGGCTGGCCCTGTATCAGAGCCATGTTTACCGTCCAGTTATGGCGAAAGCTGAGGACGGTGTTGCCCAGTGTGTTCGAGAAATGCTCCAGCGGAGCAGCCTGCCCTATATCGGCGACTTGGACGATGAGATTGACCAGCAGCAGGAGGAACTGGGCTTCACATTGGCGGAGGAGCAGCGGCAGGCGGTTAAGACCGCCCTCGCATCCCCAATCTGTATTATTTCCGGCGGCCCTGGTACTGGCAAGACATCCATTCAGCGTGTTTTTCTGAATATCTACCAGAAGGCGTTCCCGGATGCGGACATTATCTGCTGCGCACCCACAGGCCGTGCGGCCCGACGACTGGAGCAAAGCAGCGGCCTTCCCGCCTGCACGGTCCATAAAGCGCTGAACCTGACTGCCGGTGATACAAACACCCTGACCATGCCGGAGCAGGTAGACGCCGATCTGGTACTGGTAGACGAGATCAGTATGCTGGATATGGCTATGACCTGGTATCTATTCCATGCGCTGCCGCCCATGTGCCGGCTGGTATTGGTGGGAGATGCTGACCAGCTTCCTTCTGTAGGGCCGGGCGCGGTACTCAGTGAGCTGCTGCGCTGCGGCAGAATCCCGATGGTGATGTTGGACAAGGTGTTTCGCCAGAGCGAAGGCAGCATGATCGCCGAGAACGCCCGGCACATCCGTCATGGCGATACGGACCTCCAGTTTGACGGAGACTTCCAATTCTGGGGTTCCGCCGATATTCAGCAGTCCGCCGAGTGGCTGGAGCGGCTGTATATGCAGGAGGTTCGCCGGTATGGCGTGGACAATGTTGCGCTGCTGACCCCGTTCCGGGCAAAGACCGAGACCGGCGTGAGAAGCATGAACGAGCGGCTGCGGACCCTGGTCAATCCGCCGGGCGCAAATAAACCGGAGCTGTCCTTGGGGCAGCGGATCTTCCGGCTTGGTGATAAGGTCATGCAGACCAAGAACCGGGAAGAGGTCAGCAACGGAGACATCGGCTATATCCGCAAAATTGAACGGGATGATGACGGGTTCCTGGTGGAGGTGGATTTCCATGATGACCGCATTGTGGCCTATGAGGACAATGAAAGTCTGAGCCATTTGGATCTCGCCTACGCCACCACCATTCATAAGTCCCAGGGCGGCCAGTATGACTCGGTGCTGCTCAGTATCCAGAATTGCCATGGCCGTATGCTCAAGCGCCCTCTGGTCTATACCGGCCTTACCCGAGCCAGATGCAGAGCGCAGATTGTTGGTGACTGGCAGGCAGTCATTCGGGCCATTCAGACAACGGATACAGAGCGGCGCAACACCCTGCTGGCAGCCCGTATTATCCAAACGGCAACATAGTGAAGGGAGGAAACAAATATGGCTACTGTTCTTGAAAACTACTATAATCTCCGCAGCGAGGTAGACCAGCGCATCGCGCAGGGCGGTGCGCCGGCCGATGCAATCTGGTGGCACGGTGAGATCGTGTACCGGATCGGCGTGCTGGAGACCTGCCAGATGTTCTGCAAGACGGCTCCGGTCACCATGGAGGCCCAGTTTTTGCAGGGACACTACAAAATGCTGGACGCCTATGTGCAGTGCCTCGCCCTGGAACGCCGTTATGGGCCTAACCGCGGACCTGACACGCAGAAGGAACGGGATGCTGCCCAGAACAATCTGGGGCGGGTGATTGAAGATTACCGCAAGCGTTTTTCCAGCTTTGCGCCGTCCGCCCCGGAAAGCTACAGCCGGGAGATTGGCAGAGTGATTCAGACGCTGCTTCCCGCATGGCTTCAGTTCCGAAACACATTTGTACCCATTAAAAAGAAGGAAAAGGAGGCGCCTGCATCATGACTACGGACAACACACAGGCCAAGCAGACGGCCATGGAGGCCTTGCAGAAGATCAACGCTGTGGAGGGGTTCGATCCCGCTGCACTGGCGGTGGAGTATACCGACCTGAACAGCGCCAATGGTGGTGAAAAAAGGCTGCGGCTTCCGGTTATGGTCCAGATCGGCTGGTTCCGGCTGAAATATCCGGAGGGACGTATCGCGGTTTCCGTCACGGCGGGGAAGGACTGTTTTGTGGCAACAGCCCGGGTCTATCCCCACTATTCCGCACCGGTGGATCAGTTCTTGGCCGAGGCGACTGCCTCCAGAGGTTATCTGCCCGATAAACCTACTGTCTCACCCAGAGAGTGGGCGCAGACCGCTGCGGTGGGTATTGCCCTGCGTAATGCAGGCTTTGGCCTCCAGTTTGGGGCCGCCGGTGATTCCTTTGATGCACCGGCTGTGGACGAACTGGGCGGTATTATGTGGAGCGGCAATCCTGTGGATGCCTCCATTGGGAGCGCCCCGCCTCCACCGCCTGCCGCACCTGCCGCTCAGGCAGCCCTGAAGCCGCAGCCGCAGGAACCTGAACTGTCGCCTTTTGAGCAGGCACTGAAGGTTTCGTGCCCGATTGCCAAGTACAGCGGGAAAACGCTGGGGGAGGTTATGCAGATCGATCCGAAAGCGCTGTATTGGGTTGCCACCAAGTTTACCGGCAATGCCGAAATTGTGGCTGCAGCCAAGCTGATCTGTGACGAGGCGGTTAAAACTACCGCCTGAATGAACAAGGGGGCCGGTTCTGTACCGGCCCCCGGAAAGGACAAGCTATGAAGCACACTGTGCCCTCTATTTTCTGCGCCCTGGGCATTGCGGGTGTTATTGGTTTCTGGCTGTGGGTAGCTATTTCTATGTGCAAACCTGATCCACAACCAGGGGCCTACTACACTCCGGACTATGTGGAATCTTATACTGTGGGGAGCTTTGACCAGCTCCGAATCTGCAAGGTTTACTATCTGGCCCCGGAAGATACCACTGAACGCATTTCTACGGAAGATTTTCAGGAGTATGGACGTTGTTTTTCGCTGTTGGAGCTGACAAAGGAGAGCTGTGACAAGATGGATATCTACACGGCAGTTTTTCAGGAAACAAGGTCTTCCTCGTGAGTTATGGGCGATAAAGCAATCGGCTCGGCGCTGTGTAAAGCGCAGAGGAAAGGGGGAACCGCAAATGGAACTGCGCTTTCAGATGAATGACATTCTGCCGCTGCTTCCGATTCCACAGCCGCCCATAGGAAGGAGTTCCTATAATATCCCCTGTCCGGTCTGTGACCATGCAGGATCAAGAAAGCGGCATCTTAATATCAACCTCAAGCGCAATGTGTTCCGATGCCCCAAATGCGGCCAGTTTGAAGGCGGTGTCTTTGACCTCTACGCCTACTATACTGGTGTATCTCGGGATAAAGTGCGCCAGGATCTAATGGATCGGCTGGGCGGCGGAGAAAGTCATTATTCCAGCAAATCAGGCGGGAAGAAGAAAGCACTGCCCAGGCCAAAACCTGCAGAGGTGCCACAGGCCCCGCTGGTTGGTATCGAAACAAGGGACCGCGTTTACCGGGCGCTTCTAAGCAAACTGACACTTGCCTCGGATCACCGGGACAACCTGCGGGGGCGCGGTCTGACTAACGAGGAGATCGACCGGCTGGGGTATCGTACAACGCCGCTGGTAGGCTTTCCCGCGTTGGCAGAGGAATTGATTTCAGAGGGGCATGAGCTGTTTGGTGTACCTGGATTTTATCGGGACGAGGATGGGCGCTGGACAATGGCTGTTTATCTGCGAGGAATTATGATCCCCTGCCGGGATCGGCTTGGCCGTATCCAGAGTATCCATATCCGTCTGGACAAAAAGATGAAAAAGGGCGGAAAGTTCCTCACCTTTTCCAGCATAGATAAAAAGGACGGCGTGGGCGCTGAAAACTGGTGTCATATGGCCGGCCCCGTTCAGGAGTGTGTTTATCTGATTGAGGGCTACATGAAGGCGGACATCGTTCATTTCTTCACTGGGCAGACTGTCCTGGCCATCCCCGGTGTCACATCTCTCCATTATCTGGAGAAGGCGCTGAAAGAACTGACACAACTGGGAGTACGCCATGTGATGACTTGTTTCGATATGGATTATCTGAAAAACTGGCATGTGGAGGCTGCCTATGGAAATCTGATACAGCTCTTAGGCGGGTTGCCGCTGACCTTTGGCACCTACCTGTGGTCGCCAGACTATAATGGCCTGGACGACTATATCTGGGAGTTTTTTATGAGAAAGTATCCTCTGGACTGATAGTATCCGATCATTGAGGAGCGGGGACAGCAGTGCTGCCCCCGCTCTTTAACTATGCTCAGTTTCTACAAATGCTCATTCCCGTTGCAAATACGCATTCGTTTCCGTGTAATGAGGTATCTGAATGAATAGGAGTGACTATTATGCTATTTGCAATCGACCATGGCAATTCCGCTAT
>CAMWBA010000176.1 GCA_947172355.1 uncultured Bacillota bacterium | reverse complement strand
GCCCTTGCCAGCAAACGCAAGCCGGAGGCCGAGGCGCAGGGTGATGGACAATTCTCCCTGTTTTCCTCCGGGCAGACGGCAGAGGCAGAGCCGCAGGAACAGCGCGAAATCAGCGACATGGACCTTGACCATTTTCTCATTGAGGATTTGGGCGACCCGGAGCGCAAACAGAGGCTTTACGCCCTGTTCACCGAGGGCTGGTCTGACGCGATCATTGTGCGGAAACTGGAACAGGAGTATAGCCGCTCCCGGCACGGAAATCTGGAAGGGGGCTTCTGCACCCTGGCGGACGGCACAAGGGGCTACGCCTATTTTGCGAAAGAACTGCGGATTTCTCCCCGGCCGGAGGGAAAAATGCGCCATGTCTCCTTTGAGGAAATGGCCGCTCATATCCGCCAGCTTATCCAGGAGAACCGTTACCTGTCCCCGGAGGAACTGGAGCGGTATCAGAAAGAGCATACGGCCCTGGAACCGGAGGCCCCAAAAGCGGAAGCGGAGAAAAAGTACAGGCTGGGCTACGGCCATTTGGGGAACGGCCTCACCGTCTGGAACAGCATGGAGATGGAAGATGGCGATTATAAGATCATCGCCCACATCGCCCCGGACAGGACGGTAACATTCTATGCTGACGATCTGCCGGAGGAAATCAAGCGGGAAATCCAACACACCGCCGCCACGTCTGACGCCAGAATCTCCGCAACGCAGGATGCCCCCGTATTTTCTACGCCGCCCCAGGTGCCGGAACTGGAGCAGGAAACCTCCCGCTCCCCCTGGTGGGATGAATACACCGCCCTTAAAGCAAATTATCCGAATCATCTTGTGCTTTACCAGGTGGGCGACTTTTTTGAGCTGTTCGGTGAGGACGCCAAAAACGCTGCCGCTGTGCTGGGACTGGAACTGACCACCCGGCCAATCGGCGGCGTGGGACGGGTGGAGATGTGCGGCCTCCCCGCCCATGCGCTGGAGCAAAATGTTGAAAGGCTGCGCGGGCAGTATGATGTGGCTGTTTCCACTTTTGACGAAAAAACGGGCGCATACCAGGCCCGTACTCTGGCCGCGCTTGACAGTGACACCGTTCCCTACAACTTTGAGTTTGAATACCGGCAACTGAGCCGCTTGAAGTCTGACTGTGACTATTTTCTTGGAGCGGGCGGCAGACACGAAGGGCATCTGTCCGAGGGCGGCAGCATCACAAAGCAGATCGCCAGGATGCGGGAACTGTACGGCCTGCTCCCCGAGAAACCGGAATGGCTGACGGCGGAGGACATTGACCGCTATGAAGCTGAAATGACGGGCGCGGAACCGGGCAAGCAGGCGGCGGAGCAAAACGAAGCCCCCGCTCCCGCAGGAGAAGCCACCGCCGCTGTCCAAAGCAGTACCCATGAGATCACTGTGATGGCGGAGGAAGTAACACTTTTTGCGAGACTCATGTCAAACGAGGGCATCACTCCCGGACGGATTGACCATGAAAACGGTGATGTTACATTCAGCGTTGCAGAATCTGAAAAGGATACCGCTGAACGGCTGATTACCACACTGAGGAAAAGAATATCCAGGGCGGTGGCCGCTGCGTCCAAACCCAAAAAGGCCAGACGCACACGCCCGGAGATCAATTACAGCGCCTTTGAGAAGCTGTTCCCTGAGATCATCAGCGGCGAATACCGCAGTATGCGCTTGCAGGCGGGGCAGTCTTTTATGCCCCTCCATGTTGAATGGATCGCTGATGATGTTGTCGCCCTCGGCCATACCTACCAGCAAAACGGCGATACCATGAACGACCCGGAAATGACCTTCCGGGTTGACCGGGAGAAGGGGACGCTGGAGGCTCTGACCTTCCAGCAGGACGGTGGCATCCCGATCTATCAGGAGGTCTACCCGGAGCCGGGGAAATGGATTCCCAAGCTGCGGAGCGACTTGAACACCTTTGCCGCACAGTGGATGAAAAATATCACGGCGCAGAAATACATCAAAGAAAAAGCCGTTTCCGAGCGGGATGGAGAGGACGTTGAGGTTTTCTTCAGCCCGGAAGGGGCGCCCCTTACCGCTTATGACATTCTGATGCGGGAATCGGACACGATTATAGCGCAACTGCTGAACGATGAAAGCTACGCAAACGCCCGGAGGGACAGTGATGAGCAGAACAGCCGGGATGAGTGCCTTTCCGCGATCAGCCGTATCGTAGCGCCCATGGTCGAAACGAACATACAGTTTTATAAGGTCTACTTCGATGCGCCGTTAGCGGCCCAGCAGTTCCGTGACTACCTTTTTGAGACTACCTATCAGCAGGATATGGCTGCGGAACAGGTGCCTGTCAGCTCCGTCACACTGTACCGGGAGGCGCTTTCTTTGCTGGTTGGCGCCGTAAGGGGCAGCAGTTTTTATGACTATCTCCGTGACCAGGAAACGGATTATGACAGCGCAAGGGACGAACTGGACGCCGAGATCACCACCATGATGGAGGAAATCAAGGAAGAAAATCCCGCACTGTATGAAGCCTACCATACCCGGCCCAAGTTCCGGGAATGGTTGGTGGAGGACATTCTGGAGCAGACCTATCAGGATGTTACCACCGATGCCCGTGACGCGGTGCAAAGGTACGCCGGTACGCCGGACGCCCCGGCATGGATTCAGGAGGATGCCCCGGCACAGCCGGAGCAGGACACCCGTGAAGAAGCGGCCCCGGAGGAAATAGCCGAAACCCGCGACCCGCTGATTCCAGCTTATCAGGAGGGCGATACCGTCTATATCCGCGACAGGGCGTTTGTTGTCAAAAAGGTGGAAGAATCCAGTGTACTGCTGCAAGACCAATCCCATACGCTTCCCATTTATGAGCGGTACGGCAAAGAAGCCTTTGCGCGGGAACTGTCAAAGGACAGCCGCAACAACGACATTGCGCCGTTTCTCTCCGCCAATCTGCCGGATGTAAACCCTATTCTGCGGGAAGCCCTCATTGGGGACGGCGGCCTGCTGGAGCTGCGGGACAAGGCCGTGATCGCCGGGTATATCCAGGCGGGCGAGGACAATCTGGAAATCGCTCAACGGTTAGCGAACACCTATGAGGGCATTGTGGGGACTGTGACCCTATGGACAGGCAATCAGGCGGATTACTCCGCAAACAGTTCCGGTTTTGAGGTTCATATCCACGATGACCGGGATTCTACGGTTTCCATGACTTGGAACCTGATTGCCCCCATTCTCCGCACGCTCTACCAGCAGGAGTTGGACGGCTTTCTCCACGAACCGCCCGCCGAAGGACATTTGCAGGGGCAGGCGGAGGCCGGTACAAATACACCCCAAGTGCCGGAGGCAGGGCCGGAACCCACCGGGGCGGGTGCGCCGGAAAACGCAGAAATAGTTTGGCACACCCCCGGCGGGAAAGAATACCGCGCTGGGGACACGGTGGAATACTTCGTTGATGGAATGCCCTGCCAGATCATCATTGACAGCATAGGCAGGGACTACGTTTATTACACATTCCCGGATTTACCCCAAGCCCCCGCAGAGATGTTCCGTGACAAATTTGAAAGGTTCTTGGATGATGGCAGCCATTTCATCGTCCATGAGGCCAGCGAACATCCCCAACAGGCCCCCGCTGAACCCAGCCTCGCTCCCAATGTGGATGAATACATCAATCTGAAAGCGCAGTACCCGGATAAGCTGGTGGGCGTCCAGGTCGGGGACTATATGCTGTTTTATGGCAAGGATGCGGAGGAAGCTGCTCCTGCGTTGGGCAGAGATGTGCTGACACGGGAAATCCCCGGTTTGGGTGAAACCGGCGTAACCGGCTACAACGGAGCGTGGCAGGCCGCGCTCAAAAAACTGCTGGAGCATGGCAAGAGCGTGGTGCTGGCCCGCCCCGACCTCCAGCGCGGCCCTGACGCCCCCTATGAGATTATTAAGGAGCGGGATATTTCCGAGTACATCCCTTTGGGCAAAGAACTGGACATTGATGGACGGCGCATGAAGGTGGACAGCATCGACTACGCCAACGGCAAGGTCAGCCTCATGGACATGGAGCTGACAATGGAGTATCGCTATCCCGTTTTCCGAGAGGAACCTGTCGCTTTCGTCCGTGAGTATGTAGAGGAAGCGGAGCAGCGGGAATTTGAGCAGGCGGCCCGTGTTGAGGAAATAGCGGAAGCCGGACCGCCCCCGGAGCAGGCCCCCGACCACGATATTCCCGTGGGCACGGTACTGACCGTCAACGGCCACCGCATGAAGATCGACAGCGTAGATACGGCCAGGGATGAGGTCATGTTGCTGGATTTGGATGCGAGGGGCGGGCCTCCTATGTTCAGCGTGAAGTCCGGCGACACTGTGCGCGGGCTTTTGGCCGAAGCCCCCGCCACCGATGCGCCAGCGCCGCCAGAAGGTCAACACCACGCCGGGGCTGATGAGCTGGAAGAAGCCAAGCGGCTGATAGAGGATTTCTGTGACGCGGAATATGGCGGCGGCGTTGATTTTTCTGATTTGAAACACATCGGCATCGCCTACACCAACACCGAGGATGAACAGCACGAAATTCAAGTGGAGGTCAATCTGCTGGATTTCAGCGTCACGCAGACGTTGGACGGCCAGTTTGTGGAACAGCGCAGATACAAGACCCTGCGGGAACTGATCGACAACGAACTGGCTGTCCTTTCCTTTGACGACCTGGTTTATGTGGAAGGTGAGCCGGAGGAACTGCTGGCAAGCGCGTTGAAAGCGGCGCAAAAGCCGGAACCCGCCCCGGAACCGGAGCGGGTAGAGATTGACGGCGGCAGGATCACAAAGCCGCCCACGCCCAAAACGCCCATGACCTCTAAGGTGGTGGGACGGGTAAACGCCGGGGCCTTTGATGTGATTTTTGAGGAACTGCACTTTGGCCCGGAGCTGCACAATTTCCATATCACCGATGAGGACCTTGGTGCTGGCGGGCAGAAAACCAAATATCAGAACAACGTAGCGGCTATCCGTACCTTGAAGCAGATCGAGGCGGATGGCCGTTTGGCAACCCCGGAGGAACAGGAGATATTGTCCCGCTATGTGGGCTGGGGCAGTCTGGCCCCGGCGTTTGACGAGCGCAACAGCGCATGGGCGAAGGAGTATGCGGAATTACAGTCGCTTCTCACCCCGGAGGAATACGCCGCCGCGAGAGCGACCACCCTGAACGCCCACTACACCAGCCCCCGCGTTATCAAGGCCATTTATGACGCGGTGGAGCGGATGGGCTTTCAGCCGGGGAATGTTCTGGAGCCGTCCTGCGGCATCGGAAACTTTTTTGGCCTGCTGCCGGAAACCCTTTCCGGCGCGAATCTGTACGGCGTGGAGCTGGACGGCTTGACAGGTAGGATCGCCAGACAGCTTTACCAAAAGGCCAATATCACCGTGAACGGCTTTGAGAACACCGACCACCCGGACGATTTCTTTGACCTCGCCGTGGGCAACGTGCCTTTCGGCTCATACAAAGTGCATGACCGCCGCTATGACCGGCACAATCTCCAGATACACGACTACTT
>CAMWBA010000175.1 GCA_947172355.1 uncultured Bacillota bacterium | reverse complement strand
TTTGGGTGGGTGTTCTGGAGATTTGGGGGCAAGTGCATGGCCAGGGGGATGACACCTCACCCCCTGCGGCTGACAGTTTATCCCTTTTCCGGTGGAACGTCAAGGAAATTGGGGGGGACGGGAGAAATAGAGGGGGGACCGGTTAAAAATCCGGGGGGAACGGCGCGGTTCGTCTTGCAAAGGGACAAAAGTCGTGCTACACTACCTTACAGAAGAAGGTTCAATAGGAGGGGTTCGCTGTGATTCAGGACAATCTGCTGATTTATCTGCTGACCAATGCCGGGCTGCTTCTGCTGGCTGCCACCGTTCTCACCGAGCTGCGGCCCCTGCGGGCTATTTTGAAGCAGCAGGACCGCTCTGTCCCCAACCAGCTGCTTTTGGGGCTGCTGTTTGGCCTGCTGTCCATTGCCAGTACCTATACGGGGCTGAGCTTTCAAGGGGCCATTGTCAACACCCGGACCATCAGCACCCTAGCCGCCGGACTGGTGGGCGGGCCCCTCACCGGGATTTCGGCCGGGGTGATCAGCGGCCTGCACCGGTATTTTTATCACCCTGGCGGCTTTACCTCTCTGGCCTGCGGGCTGGGCACCGCCTCCTTTGGGGTGCTGGGGGCGGTATGCCACCGGTGGTTTGCCGCCCTCACCGCCCGGCGGGCCCTGGCCCTGGTGGGGCTGACCGTGGCGGCGGAGCTGATTCAGTGCGGGATTATTCTGGTCCTGGCCCGGCCCTTTGCAGAGGCGGCGGCCCTGGAACAAGCCATCCTTCTGCCGAAAATTGCGGTCAACTCCCTGGGACTGGTGATTTTCAACGCGGTGATGGACCGGATGAACCGCAGCCTGCGCATTGAGCTCCTGGAACAGCAGCACCAGGTGGAGCTGCGCCAGCAGGCGGAGCTGCGGGCCCTTCAGTCCCAGATTAACCCACATTTCCTCTTTAACGCCCTCAATACCATCTCTGCCCTGTGTCTTACCGACCCCGACCGGGCCCGGGAGACCATTCTGGTGCTGGCCAATTACTTCCGGCAGACCCTGTCCATCAACGAACCCTTTGTCACGTTGGAACAGGAATTGGAAAATGTGGACAACTATCTCTTTCTTACTGAGGCGCGGTTTGAGAATGCCATCCATGTCACACGGGAACTGCCCGACGACCGGAAGCGGCTGCGCCTGCCGCCGCTGATCCTCCAGCCGATTGTAGAAAACGCGGTGCGCCACGGCGGAGTGGCGGTGGATGACCGGCGGGTCCACATCGGCATCCGGCAGGACGGCGAACGGGCCTACATCCAGGTGTCGGACCAGGGCCGGGGCTTTCCGCCGGAGGTGCTGAAAAAGCTCCAGGACCCCAACGATCCCGCCTACACCGGTTTGTTTAATGTCCGCAAGCGGCTGCGGAGCATCTATGGGGATCAGTGCCCCTTCACCATTCAAAGCACCCCCGCCGGTTCCACCGTCGCCTTCTCCATCCCGCTCACGCCCCCGGTCCAGGGGACGGCTTCTGCTCAAAGGAGGGATGCCCTGTGCGCATCGCAGTCATTGACGATGAAAAATATTCCCGGGTAGAGCTGATTCACCAGATTCGCCAGCACTTGTCCCAGGCGGAAATTATGGAAGCGGGCAACGGGGTCCAGGCTATGGCGCTTTTGGAGAAGGAGAGCTTTGATATCCTGTTTATCGACATCCATCTGGGGGACATGGAGGGCACCACCGTGGCCTCCCTGGCCCGGCGGCTCATGCCGCAGGCGAAGATTATCTTCGCCACAGCGTACTCCGAGTACGCTGTGACCGCCTTCGAGCTGGGGGTGGACAACTATATCCTCAAGCCCTTTGACCCTGCCCGCATCCGCCAGGTATTGGAACAGTACAGCCAGACGGTCCCGTCTGCGCCCAGCCAGAGCGAGGGCCGGCTGGCCATCAGCAGCAACCGGCATACCATCCTCCTGGATGTGGAGGAGGTTACCTATATCGAGACCGACGGCTCCGGCCGGGGCTGCCGGCTGCACACCTTGACCGGGGAGGAGTACGCCGGCAGTTCCTCCTTGTCGGAATATGAGGGGCGGCTGAGCAGTCAGGGCTTTTACCGCATTCACAAGACCTGCCTGGTGCGGCTGAAATATATTCAGGACATCTTTCCCTGGAACAACAGCAGCTTTGCGCTGCGGGTCCGGGGAGCGTCCAGCCCCCTGCCCATCGGCCGGGACCGGGTGAAGGAGCTGCGGCGGCGGCTGAACATCTGAACCGCGCATCCCCAAAAAAAGAAAAAGCTCTCCGCAGGAGTTCGCGCCCGCAGGCGGGAATAAAGTACAATCATTTTTTCGGCGGCATGTACGCAGAAAAATACATTTCGGCCCAAAAAACGCACTCGCTGTCCGCCACAGGCGCACAGCGGGTGCGATACAGCAGGCCGCAGCTTTTTTGAAAAAGCGGCAAAGTCGCGTTTCGACAGTAAAAGCCCCGCCCTCCATACGGAGGAGCGGGGCTGAGACGTTATTTGACCGTCAGGTTATAGCCCTCCATCCCGGGCAGCAGGGAGAGAAAAGCGCGCACAATGGTCTTTGCCTCCGCGCCGGCGTTGGTGAGGACCCCGCGGTCGATGGCTTTTTGTTCCATGGCGGCCTTTTGGCCGCTGACGAACTCGGTGTAATTTTCGATGGAAATGGGATTAAAGACGTTGTTGGTCTCGTCCAGGACCACGAGGGTGTCTTCAAAGGTCTCGTGGGAAACAATCTCGCTGTCAGGCAGGACCACCGTTACGGTGCGGGCATCGGCGTTCACATCAATTTTGGCTTTGCTCAGGTCTACCCCAACCTTTATGCGCCCATCGTAGGCCACGATGAAGCGCTTTCCGGTGAAGGGGATGTTGATGCCCTGGCCGATGATGTGGATTTGATTTTGGGTTTCATATTTTCCGGCGTTGGTATAGATGTACTCGGTGGTTACCAGCTCCTGCAGAGCGCTGAGCTGGTCGCTCACCGTGCTGCTGGTAACAACCGGTTCGGCCTCTTGGATTAGGCGGTCCTCCTCCTGCCGCTTCGCGTCGGCCCGGAGGGCCTCTATGGCGGCCCGCTGAAGGTCCAGTTCCTGTTCCAGCTGGCTGCGCTGGCTCTGGGCGGACAGGACCAGCCTGCCCAGAACGCCGGCCACCAGAACCAGCAGGACAACCATGGCCCAGGGGAACCATTTTTGGGTCCAGAGCGGCCGTTTTGTCTCCGTTTTGCTCATTGCAAAGACCTCCTTTGTCATGCCGGACAGAGATTCTATGTCAAATTTTGTCCCTTTGTGCGGCGAAGAGATTATACCACGCGGGGCCGTTCCGCGCAAGAGCAGGGTAGGAATGCACGGGCAGGGCAAAAGAATGGCTGAAAGGGGAGAACCCTTCCAGCCAGGTTTTGTCATTTGAAAAGAAACCACAGAATGACGGCCACCGCCAGCAGACCGAGAAAAATCCACGGGGCAGGACTGCTTTTCTTCGGCTGGGGGGCGCGGCGGGATACATAGAAATTGACGTCGCCCCGCTCTCTGCTGGAGGAGGGCTTGCTTGTTTGTTCCTTCTGCTTTTCCAGATCCTGGATTAAGCGGACTTGGGCGTCCAGCGCCGCGCCGCAGTAACCGCAGAAGATGCGTGAGTCCTCGTTGACACGACGACAATCAGGACAGCGTTTTGACATATGTATGCTCCTTTTAGCCCGTCAGGGCCGCAATTTGATGTGCTCTTGTAAAAATTATATCAGAATGAGGGGAATTCTGCAAGGGAATTTTGCAAAATTCTCTATTTCCTAAAAAAATTCAAGGCATTTTTCCACAGGATTCCCTCTGCCTGCCGGCGGGAGAGACCACGGGATAAAAAGTATTGGTATAGCCCGGCGAAGCGCTCCGGACCATCCAGTCCGGGAGGGACGTCGGTGCCGTCGGCGTCGGAGCCCAGGGCCAGACAGCGTTCTGCACCCAGTTTCAGAAAATGCTCCACATGGCGGTACAGATCGTCCAGCGCGGCGGGCCGGGTCCCGGTGCGCAGAAAGTCCTGGGAGTAATTCAGCCCAATGAGACATCCCCGGCGGACCATCTCCAGAATTTGTTCGTCGGTGAGATTGCGTTTGTGCCCACAGATGGAACGGGCGTTGGAGTGGCTGGCCACAAAAGGCTGCTTCGCCACGTGCAGCAGGTCCTCGAAGCTCTGGTCGTTCAGATGGGACACATCCACCAGGATACCCTGCCGCTCCAGGGCCTGGACGGCCTCCCGCCCGAAGGGGGACAGACCGTGGTCCGTTGTATGGCCGGAACCGATCTCGTTCTCGCCGTTCCAGGTGAGGGTGACCATCCGTACCCCGTCTTGGGCTAGAGTCTCCACCCGCTCCAGCCGCCCGGCCAGGACGGAACCGTTTTCCACCGTGAGGATGGCGGCGGTTTTTCCGGCGGCCCAGGCGGATTCGACCTCGCCGGCGGTGCGGCAGGGAAGCACTTTGTGAGAGAGGGCTTCCAGCTGCCGGTGAAAACTGCGCTGGTGGAGGTCATAATAGGCGATGGCTTCCTCGCCATGGAGTTCATCAGGGATAAAAATGGCGCAGCACTGGCACCAGTGGACCTCCTTTGGGACGGCGGACAGGGAGAAGTGACGACCGGGAAGATCCAGGGTGTTGGTATTCCGGACCCGCTTTGCCAGGGCGGTGACCGTCTCCGCCTTTTTGGCGGGGGACCGGAGAGAGGCCGGCAGATGGCAGTCCTCTGGAGTCAAAGCGGTAAGGGTGTCGCAGTGCAGGTCGATGAGGGCATAGGGATTCATTAAGATCACTCCTTTGGACATTCTATGCGCAGTTATCCCGGCTTTTTCATGGTCAGAGAGATGCGTTTTTTCTTCTCGTCCACCTCAACGACCCACACCGTGACCACATCCCCCACGCTCAGCAGCTCGGAGGGGTGGCGTACCCGCCGGGGCAGCTTGGAGATGTGGACCAGGCCGTCCTGATGAACGCCAATGTCCACAAACACGCCGAAATCAATCACATTGCGCACCGTCCCTTGCAGCTCCATGCCCGGCTTTAAGTCCTTGGCCTCCATCACGTCGGTGCGCAGAATGGGGGGCGGCAGCTCGTCCCGGGGGTCCCGGCCCGGCTTGGACAGCTCCTTCACAATATCCGCCAGGGTGGGCGCCCCGGCCCCGCAGGTCCCGCTGAGCGCCTCATAGCCGATGGACTCCGCCTTGGCTTTCAGCTGGGCGATATTCCCCGCCTTCACATCCTCTAGCGTATACCCGCAGGCTTCCAGCAGCTTCTCCGCTGCGGCATAGCTCTCCGGGTGGACTCCGGTGTTGTCAAGGACCGACTTGCTCTCCGGAACCCGAAGAAAGCCGGCGCACTGTTCAAAGGCCTTCGGTCCCAGCTTGGGGACCTTCAGCAGCTGCTTCCGAGTGGTAAACACGCCGTTTTCCTCCCGGTATTTGACCAGATTCTTGGCGGTGGCGGCGGTCAGGCCGGACACCCGCTGGAGCAGGGAGGGGGAGGCGGTGTTGGCGTCTACCCCAACCGCGTTTACGCAGTCCTCCACCACGCCGTCCAGGGCCTCGCCCAGCCGGGCCTGGGGCATGT
>CAMWBA010000174.1 GCA_947172355.1 uncultured Bacillota bacterium | reverse complement strand
TGACGTTCAAGGCGCCATCTACCAGGCCGTTGAGGGGCATTTGTGGCCCTTCCTGTTGGCTGTCGGCACCAAAGAGGATGAGCCGGACCTGCAGGCACTTCACATCCGGGATGAAGTCCTGGCGCCCAAGCTGGCGGAGATCGAGGATGCCGTCCCCCGGTTCCAGGCTATCAAAGCGGGCCGGGAGGCTCCGCGCCGCTGTGAGCACTGCGCATACTGCCGCGCCACTCGAAAGCTGACCCGGATCATCGATGCCGAGGAACTGGAGGCTCCCTATGGGGAGGCAGAGGATTGATTGATCTTGCTGATCAAGTCAAGAGCCTTGTAACGATCCAGGAGGTGGCGGAGCACTACGGTTTCCACCCAAACCGGGCCGGGTACATATGCTGCCCATTCCACCATGAAAAGACCGCCAGTCTAAAACTCTACAGCGGTCAGCGCGGTTTTCACTGCTTTGGCTGCGGGGCGGGTGGCTCGGTGATCGATTTTGTAATGAAAGTGTTTGACATCCCATTTCGTCAGGCGATTTTGCGAATCAATGCGGATTTTGCCTTGGGACTGACATGGGATAAGCCTGACCCGGCGGTGCGGTCTGCTGTCTTGGAGGCCCGCCGCCGGGAGGCCCGGCGGAAAGCGAAACTGGAACAGCTGGAAGAGAAACACCGGGAACTGGCTGCAGAACATTGTTACTGGTGGGAAGTGCTGAAATACTTTTCTCCTACCAGAGAAGAGTGGGAGGCTGGGTATATCCATCCACTCTATGTCGAAGCAACAAAAAAACAGCCGTATTTGGAATACCTGCTGGATGAACTGGAAGAAGAAATTGCGGAGGTGAAAGCGGACCGTGGAAGAAAAGGCTCTACAGCCGGAAAACACAGTACCGGTAGCCCCGGACAAACGGCCTGACTTTTCTCTGACCGACTTCAAGGAGGGGCGGGTATTTGAATGGCTGACCGGTTTGAGATCTGGCTACCAGCAGGCCATGGAGGAACAGGCGCTTGCAGACCTCGCCAAGGAACTCGGATTTAAAGGCTTTGCCAGGTGCCTGAGAGAGTACAGGAAAGAATTAAGAGCCGTCTCTTTGTCTGTCGTCCGAGACGATGGGGTCTCCGAGTTTTTCGACCAAACCCTTGAGTTGAATGTTGGGGAATGGACGGCGGACGAGAGCGGCATCTGGCGGTATGCCCAAGGCGGTGGGATTACATATGCCTGCACCCACCCAATCATGCCGGTGGAAAAACTGGTTTCCATCGATACAGGTATGGTCAAGGTCAAGCTGTGGTACCGGCGCAGTTATTCAGACCGCCGGCCATGGTCAGAGATCGTAGTACCCATGAGCCGGATCTCCAAGGCTGCCGACATCGTAGCCCTGTCGGACTGTGGCATTTCAGTCACCAGCGGAGAACGGGCGCAGGCGTTGGTGGACTTCCTGCGGGATGCCATCGACAAAAATCAGGACATCATCCCGGAGGTCAAGGCGGTTTCCCGCATGGGCTGGAACGAGGAGGGGTTTTCCCCCTACGTGGGGGGCGTAGCCTTCGACAGCGCGGATAGTTTCCGCCCGATATATAAAGCCATAGGCCAGTCCGGAAGCCTCGACAATTGGCTTACAGAGGCCCTGGATGCCCGCTCTTACAGCCTGACTGCCCGCATTGTACTGGCGGCATCCTTCGCCTCCGTTCTGGTGGAGCCGCTTGGGTGCCTTCCGTTTTTCGTCCACCTGTGGAGTATGGACAGCGGCACCGGCAAGACCGTGGCGCAGATGCTGGGGGCGTCCGTGTGGGCGAACCCCACTGCAGGCGGCGCATATTTTCAAACCTTCAAGAGCACATCCGTGGGCGTGGAGCTTATGGCCGGCTTTCTGCACTCGCTCCCCCTGTTTCTGGACGAGCTGCAGCTTGCCAAGGACCGCCACGGGAGAGTCAATTTCAACGTGTACGAGTTGGCGGCAGGCACAGGAAAACTGCGGGGCAACAAATCCCTGGGCTTGGACTATACCCCCAAATGGGCCAACTGCTTTATAACCTCCGGGGAAACGCCATTGGTGGGGGAAACGGACGGTGCTGGCGCAGCCAACCGCGTGGTGGAGATTGAGTGCCGATATGGTGAGGCCGTCATTCGGGACGGACATCGCACTGCCAACGCTCTGAAACTCAACTATGGTCACGCCGGGAAGCTGTTCATTGGGCGTTTGTGCGAGGATGGCGTGATAGACAGGGCGCGAGAGCTCTACGAAAAAAGCTATGCCGCTTGTACGCAAATCGACACTACGGAGAAACAGGCGATGGCAGCAGCGTTGATTATTACTGCGGATCAGCTTGCCACAGAATGGCTTTTTCACGACGGTCGTGCTCTGACTGCCGCTGAACTGGGCGAGTTTCTGAAGGAAAAGAACGAGGTCAGTACATCAGAACGCGGCTATGAGTATATGTGCGGCTGGGTGGCAACTCATGCGAACCAGTTCCGCGAAAGTGTGGAGCGTGGGGAGCACTACGGTGTCATTGATGGCGATATGGCCATTATCAACCGCACCGTTTGGAACAAGGCGTGTGAGGAGGCGGGGCTATCACCCAAGGCCCTGCTTGGGCATTTGAAGTCAAAAGGGATGATTATCACCGGCAGCAAAGGGTACACAAAAACGAAGCGGATTGATGGAGTGTCCGTTCATTGCGTTTGGATGCGCCTGCCGCCCGATGATGAAGAGCCAGAGGAATACGATGAACTTCCTCTGTAAGTGCGACTTTGCGCGACTCTGTTTTAAGGAATGTCGCACGTGAAGAAGTCGGCAGTTTCAAAGGTTTGCGGCACTTAGTGCGACTTGTGCGACTGTGCGACTTTCCCCCACACAAACCTTACGTGCGTGAAGAAAAAAGTTGTGTCCGCTCAAAAAAAGAAGTTCCTCCCCGCGCATAAGAAAATCGGGGGGGATTTTGGTGGCACGGTCGCACAAAGCGGCTGAAACCTTTGCGGCACAAGGATTTTTGGGCGTGCGACTTTTGTGCGGAGTTGAAAATGGAGGTAGCACAATCGCACCGAAAGGAGAACCAACATGGAATTAAGACCATATCAGCAAGATTGCATTTCCACCATCGAAACCCAGCCGCCCGGCTCCTACCTGGTGCAGATGGCCACGGGACTGGGCAAGACGGTGACATTCGCCAACCTGCCCCGGCACGGGGAGCGGATGTTGATCCTGTCCCACCGGGAGGAACTGGTGGAGCAGCCCCGGAAATACTTTGACTGCACCTACGGTGTGGAGCGGGCAGGGAACCATGCCAACGGCGAGGAGGTGGTGAGCGCGTCGGTACAGAGCCTGGTGCGACGGCTGGAGCGGTTCAGTCCGTATGACTTCGGCCTGATCATCTGCGATGAGGCCCACCACGCCGCTGCCAATACCTACCGGAAAATCTTTGAATACTTCCAGCCGCTGAAGCTAATCGGCTTTACCGCCACACCCAACCGGGGCGACAAGATCCGGCTCAGCGATGTGTTCCAGAAGATCATCTTCCAGCGCGACCTTCGTTGGGGGATACAGAACAAATACCTGTGCGACATTCTGTGCAAGCGTGTGGACATCGGCTACGACCTGCGGGCCGTCCACACCCGCAACGGCGACTACGCCCCTGGAGAACTGGACGAGGCCATGGAGGGCACGGCGGATGCCATTGCACAGACCTACCGGGAACACGCTGCCGGCGCCACGCTGATTTTCGCCGTCAGCGTCCACCAGGCGGAGGAGATCGCCGGACGCATCAAGGGGGCCGTGGTGGTGACGGGAGAGACCAAGGACCGCGCCGCCATCATCGAAGCCTTTACCGCCGGGGAGATCCCCTGCATCGTCAACTGCATGGTGTTCACCGAAGGGACGGACATTCCCAGGGTGGAGACGGTCATCGTGGCCCGGCCCACTCAGTCGGAGAGCCTGTACGCCCAGATGGTGGGCCGCGGCCTGCGGCTATACCCCGGCAAGGAGCAGCTGGTTCTGATCGACTGCGTGGGCATTACCGGGAAGGCGTCCCTCTGTACGGCACCGAGCCTGCTGGGGCTGGACCTGAGCAATATCCCGGCACGGAAGGCCACGGAGATACAAGGGGACCTGTTCGACCTGCCCCTGAAGATCGCCGCCGCTGGCGACTGCCCGGAGAGCTGGATCAGGAACGTGGAGATCGTCGACCTCTGGGCCCAGGAGCAGAAGTACAACACCCACGACATCAACTTCTTCAAGATGCCGGACGGCGAAATGGTGGTATCCCTGACAGACGGCAAGAGCCTGACAATTCCCTGCCCCAATTCCCTCGGCCTTGTGCATATGTCGGACGGGTCCCAGGTTGGGATGCAGGAGGCCATTGACCGGGTGTACCTGGAACTTCTGAATGACTATGCGGACTGCCGCCAGCTGTGGGACCTGGAATCGGTCAGGCGGTGGGGCAAGGCTCCGGCCACGGACAAACAGGTCGCCATCATCCAGAGACGGTGTAAAGGCTTCGACACCGCTGGTCTGAGCAAGGGTGACGCCAGCCAGATTCTGAACCGGCTGTTTAACGCACCGAAAAAGAAAGGGCGGCAGAGCGCGTGAAGCGGAGGTGACAAAACATGGCACGGAATAAATATCCTGGTCGCTGCTATTGCTGCGGAGAATGGATAGAACCTGGCTACGGCCACTTTGAGAAGGTCCGCAATCCGGTACCGGGGGAACCCAAGTGGCGTATCAAATGCGTCAAGTGCGCCAGCGGACGAGTGCTGACGGATAAAGACCCCGGTGTAATTTGGGCGCAAAAGGCTGTAAAGGAGGCGAGAACATGACGGAGGCCCAGCACCAAGCGATGGTCATGAAGTGGTCTCAGCAGCCAGAAATCCGCTCCAGGTGGCCGGAGTTGGCCTTGCTCTACCACATCCCCAACGGCGGTACACGGGACGCTATAGAGGGCCGCCACCTGAAACAGCAGGGCGTCAAGCGAGGCGTTCCTGACCTGTGCCTGCCGGTTGCGCGGGAGAACTACCACGCCCTGTACATTGAGCTCAAAACCGATACCGGTCGGGCCACAACGGAGCAGAAATGGTGGGGCGAACATCTCAAATGCCAAGGGAATATGTGGCAGGTCTGTCACGGCTGGGAGGCGGCAGTGACTATGCTGGAATGGTATCTCTCCCTTTCTGATGAGGTGGTGACATGAGCACCCCGGATTACAGCTATGCCTTCCCCTGGGAACGAGAGGCAATGCAGGGGGCTGAGATGCCGGACGGGTTGTCCATGTATGACCAGATGGCTTACATATCCCTGCGGACGCTCTATCACGATTACCACGAAAAGCGGATGGATAGGGCAACGGCGTCAGCGGAAAAGCGCCGTATCTTCGGAGCCTGGGACAGGGCAAAGCGTACAGCAGAGTTTGAGCGCAAGCTGGCGTTCTTCCATGCGCGGCTCTACAAAGACACCGAGATGGCCAAAACAGCGGTTAGGAAAGACCCCAGCCCGGAAAATGCAATCAGGCTTTGCAACGTGCTGGATGGGCTGGAGAAGTACAGACCAGAGGAAACCGCACATAGTTAAAGTCAATTCCCAAACGTTTGTGAATTTGGAGGTTTTACAAAATGACAGCGAAAGA
>CAMWBA010000173.1 GCA_947172355.1 uncultured Bacillota bacterium | reverse complement strand
CTGCCCGAGTACAAGCGGGCCCCCTACATCGGCCGGGTGTTCCAGGACCCCATGCTGGGCACAGCGCCCACCATGCAGATTGTGGAAAATCTAGCTTTGGCTGCCCGGCGTGGTCGGCCCCGGGGCCTGCGCTGGGGCATCACCGCCGCCGAAAAGGAGTTCTACCACCAGATACTGAAAAACCTGGACCTGGGCCTGGAGGACCGGCTGACCAGCAAGGTGGGCCTGCTGTCCGGCGGCCAGCGCCAGGCGTTGACGCTGCTGATGGCTTCGCTACACAAGCCCAAGCTCCTGCTGTTAGACGAACACACTGCCGCTCTGGACCCCAAGACCGCCGCCAAGGTGCTGGAGCTGTCCGAGCGAATCGTGGCAGAGAATCATCTTACCACCATGATGGTCACCCACAATATGCGGGACGCCATTGCCCACGGCAACCAGCTGATTATGATGTATGACGGAAAAATTGTCATCGACGTGTCCGGTGAGGAGAAGAAAAAACTCACCGTCCACCAACTGCTGGAGCTGTTCAGCAAGGTAAGCGGTTCCGACGAGGCGGACGATAAGCTTCTGTTGTCTTAATTCAGAAAAATTCAGACTGCGGATAAAAATAATTCATAGATGCCGTTTTATTCTTATCTAATTTGATGATTGACGGGTCAATTTGAATGTGCTGCAATTTTCCCATCGCAAGGGCAAAGACGTCTGGAAGCGAATTCTTCGTGGATGTCTTTGCCCTTGCCTTATTTTTTGTGTGTTTTGAAAGGGGAAACTGCTATGGATATGGGTGTCTGGTATCTGGTGGGGGATGTGCTTGTCTTTTTCATGCAGTGCAGCTTCTCAATAGTGAAGACCAGTTCTATTTAGACCAAGAATACAGGCAACATTGACGTCTCCCAGAATGTGAAGAGAACTTTAATAAAGCGTAATATTATGACCAAATTTGATTACACAAGGCTGTTAAAGTCACAATAACTGCGGATGGTCCTTGGGCAAAAGAGGCAATCGCTGATTTCCAAAGATTTTTTGAATATTATCTTTAGAAAATCCAAGCAAAAAATGTAGGAACACATTACAAAGTGAAAAGGAGGGAGCAAAATGGATGATCTGGTGCGCAGCGCAGATCAAATCAACCGCCAGCTTGCCCGGTACAGGGTAAAATTCGGAATCTATTTCTTTTCCCCTGCGGAGCATGAAGGCTCCGCAGGGGTTGTCTGTTTACTGACCGAAGTGGTTGGTACCGTCGGCCTCCACCAAAATGTCGTAGCCCTCGTAGGCTGACTCCGGGAATGCAGCACCGAAGCGGCCGTCTGCCACCATGGAGTCAGCCCCGCAGTAGACCAGGATGCCGGCGGTATAGGCCACGTTGGTGTAGGTGGCCATGGCGGAGGCGATGGTGGACACGGAGTTGGCCTCGCTGGAGGTGTACAGGAAGCCGATCTTCTGGCAGTCAGACTGGAAGTTGAAAATCAGCTTGACAATCTCGTCGGCAGGGATATTGTTGGACACGCCGGTGATGTTTTGACAGTCCTCCCCGGTGAGACCGGCGGCGGCAGGGTCGGAGACGGCGGCGAAGACGATGGGGGCGTCCGTCCCATCGAAGACCGCCTTGGCGAACTGGGCGGTGGAGGCGGCGATGGGGATCACCAGATCCACCCCCTCGGCCTTGCAGTTCTCCAGGATTGTACTCAGGGCGGTGGAGTCGCCATTGGCGTTTTTGGTGTCAATGACAATGTTCTGATTGGAATTTCCAGCTCGGCCACAATGGTGTCCCGTATCTGCTCCAGGGAGGAGTGGCTCATGGGCTGGACGATGGTGATTTTGCAGGCGCCTTTTTCGCTCCCGTTGGCGCTGCCCGCTGGGATTCCGGGACTGCCGCCGCAGGCGGTGAGAGTGGTGGTCAGGATCAAAGCGGACAGAATGACAGAGATCAGTTTTTTCATGATAAATTCCTCCCAAATGTAGGCGGTCACAGGGCCTCCGCCATGTTGATGTGTTGTTTGATAACCTGGCAGGAGGTGTCCAGCCGTCGCTGTTCCTCCTGGGTGAGTTCCAGTTGGATGATCTGCTCCACGCCGGTCCGGCCTATGCGGCAAGGGACGCCGCAGTGGACGCCAGTCTGTCCATACTCCCCCTCCAGCAGAACGGAGACAGGCAGGATGCGTTTCTCGTCCCGGAGGATGCACCGGGCCAGCTCCGCCAGCACCCGGCCGATGCCGAACTCCGTGGAACCCTTGCCCTCTATGATGTCCATTCCTGCCTGGTGGGTCTGGAACAGGATGTCCTCCCCGGACAACCCCAGTTTCTCAAAGGGGACGCCCCCCACCGTAACGGCGGAAAAGGGGACCATGGAGGAGTCGCCATGCTCCCCCAGGCAGAAGGCGGAGACGCTCCGTCGGTCCACTCCCGCTCCCTGGCTGATGCACCGCACCAGCCGGGCGGTGTCCAGTAGGGTGCCTGTGCCGAAGCACTGCCATCGCTCCAGCTCCAGGGCTTTACGCAGCCAGTCGGCCGCGATGTCGGCGGGGTTGGTGATGGTCACCACCGGGCAGGTGAGGCCCAGGGGATTCAGCTCCCTCGCCAGAGGTTTCAGCAGCTCCACGGAGCGGCCCAACAAGTCCAACCGGGTCTGACCGGGCAGCCGGGGTTCCCCGATGGCCACCACCACCAGGGCAGCATCCGAACATTCGCCGTATCCTCCGGATCGGACAGTGACAGCGTGATCCATAAAACTGACGCTGTCCGCCACGTCCAGAGCCTGGGCTGCCGCCTTTTCTGGCAAAAGATCCACCAGGACGATCTCCTCACAGTCCCCGGCGGCGGCCAGGGCGTAGGCGCAGTGGCTTCCCACATGGCCCGCTCCGATGATAACTACTTTCCGATGTTCCATTACAATTCCTCCCTGCGTTTGGACAAAGAAAAACGCCCTTGGCCAAACAGTTGTGTTTGGTCAAGGGCGAAATAATACCATTACTCCGCGGTGCCACCTTGATTCAGGCCCATCTACAGGCCCCTCAGCGGGATACCAGCATATCCCCGACGGGTAACGTCCGTCCAGCCGTCGGCCCATTTAGAGCCGCCCTCCGCAGACCATATTACTCAGAGCTCCGTGGAAGGCTTACACCGCCCCTTCCTCGCTGTGACGAAACCGACCTGACTTTTTTCTGCGTCATTGGTTTACGTGGGCATTATAGCGCGGTTTGCTCCGGCCGTCAAGAGATTTTATATCGTTTGTTTGCTCTCACACAAAGCTGCGAAACTGTCGTTGTTTATTCGGCCTAATAAAAGAGACAAATCGGTATCTTCTGCAATTTTTTCTTTAATGATACAGGCAAAGTCACTGCAAGGTCTCCTGTGTAAAATAATCTAAAAGATAAAAGATTTCTTCAAATTGCGTTATCGTATCCATATAGTTTTCGGCCAGTCTGTTAATTAAGGGACGACCCATATGCGAACTATAAACAACAATATCTTCATAACAATTTATCAATGGGGAATTACCGCCCTGTAATTGCAAAATTTGTTCCTCTGACACCGTTTCTGGCTTGTCCCTTTCTTTGGACTGCAATAGTTCATCAATAGAAATATCAAAAACTGCTGCCAACTTCCCAATATTATCAAGGTCAGGAAATCCGCTCCCGCACTCCCACTTGCTCACTGCTTTTTCTGTGACATACAGCCTGTCGGCGAGCTCGGTCTGCGTCATGTGTCTTTCTCTTCGAAGCTTTGCTATATGCTCACCAAGTTTTTTGGATTCCATTTGAACTTGCTCCCTTTGGTAGCTATTTTATATTGGCAATCCAAATTATTCAACCTACTTGTTTAGGCATCCTGCAAACCGCCGGACAGCGTGAGCGGGATCATAACGAAAATAGAGTCCGACATCTGGCCAGACCGCTACTGATCAAGGGCCATAGCGATTCCCTCCAGTTCATATT
This sequence comes from uncultured Bacillota bacterium, assembly GCA_947172355.1. Lineage (GTDB taxonomy): Bacteria > Bacillota > Clostridia > Oscillospirales > Oscillospiraceae > Lawsonibacter. The sequence goes on along the minus strand of CAMWBA010000173.1, from coordinate 1,677 downwards.
GAGCAGACTTCTGCCACAGTGCAGCGGATATTGTCCAAATTATTGAGGCTTCTTTCCCAACATTTCATCAGACATCAGCTCCAGCTGCTCGGCCTTATGGTAGCGGTCGGCAATGGTGCTGCTGGCCGCCGCTCCCTTGGCCTGCCCGCTGAAGCACAGCTTCAACAGAACCGGCGTCAGAACCGCGCAACCTACCACAGTAATGACGATAGGCGTCATCATGGTCTGGCTGAGCACTCCCATAGACAGCCCCCGGTTGGCCACAATCAGGGCCACCTCTCCCCGGCAGGCCATACCGGCGCCTATCTGGAGGCTTTCTGCCCCGTCAAAGCCACACAGCCTGGCGCCCAGGCCGCAGCCAATCACTTTCGACAAAATCGCCACGGCCAGCAGCAGCAGGGAGAACGCAATCAGACTTCCGTTCAGCTGGGGCAGTTCTACCTTGATCCCAATCCCCGCGAAAAATACCGGAGTCAGCAGCAGATAGCTCAGGGGTTCAAATTTCGAGCGGATGTAGTCGGCCTTGGGGGTGCAAGCTACCACCAAGCCGGCGGCAAAGGCGCCAATGATGTCGGCTACGCCGAAAAATTCCTCCGCACAGTAGGCCAGCAGCAGACAGAGCACAAAGGCAAAGACCGGATAGCGCCGGAGGTTCTTCTGATGGGCGTGCGCGATCATCTGGCGAAACAGCCAGATACCTCCACAGGCGGCGGCGATGGCAAAGGCAAAAAACAGGACGATCTTCAGCAGTACCAGCAGCAGACCGCTTCCGCCTCCCGCCATGCTGGATACCACCGTCAGGGCAACCAGGCCCAGCACATCATCAATGAGGGCGGCGGCCAGGATCGTACTGCCGACGTGGGTATCCAAGCGTCCTAACTCCTTGAGCGTCTCCACGGTGATACTCACAGAAGTGGCAGTCAGTACGGTACCCAGAAAAATGTTCTCCAACAGGGTATTGTCCGGCAGCCAGCCCAGCCTCCCCGCCATCCAGCCAAAGCACGTACCCATAAGCATGGGCACCAGCACGCCGCACAGCGCTACCAGAAAGCCCGCTTTTCCGGCGCTCCGCAGCTCCCGCAGATCGGTGCCCATTCCGGCGGTAAAAAGAATTACGATCACACCCAGTTCGCTGAGCTGGGAAAGAAATGCGGTTTCCGACAAAATATTCAGCGCTGCAGGCCCCAGAATCAGCCCGGCCAGCAGTGCGCCCACCACCCGCGGCATTTGAAATTTTCCCGTAGCGATTCCCAACAGCTTGGTACTCAATAAAATCAACGCCAGATCCAACAAATAGTGATAGGACATAAGCGGTTCCTCCTTAAACACATAGAATCACTGCAAAGCTATCATAGCTTCTTTCTGCAAATTTACAAGAGAAGATTTGTATAAAAACAACTTCCGAAGACTGTAAAAATTTTACTTGCAAATAATAGCACAAAACAGTTGTCCTGATGCTCCGCAGCGTCCGATATAAACCGTAATGTATATTTTTCTTTTTACTTCATTAGGCGCTGTTTGAAAAACGGAACTATGCACAACGGCGAGGAATTTTGTCGCCAGACAAACAAAATTTTTCGCAGGAATACTGTCTGGAGGTAATTTCCAACCGCCGCATTTTCCACTGTCAGCGCCAGTGATAAAATGAAAGAAAACGCCGAGGAAAAAATGTAGTTT
>CAMWBA010000172.1 GCA_947172355.1 uncultured Bacillota bacterium | reverse complement strand
CCGGGGATATAGGCGGTGACCTCCATCCCGTTGGTCAGCTTCACACGGGCGATCTTACGAAGGGCCGAGTTGGGCTTCTTGGGGGTGGAAGTACGCACGGCAGTGCAGACACCTCTCTTCTGGGGAGAGGGCAGGTCGGTGCTCCGGTTCTTCAGGGTGTTCAGACCGTGCTGAAGAGCGGGGGAGGTGGACTTGTACGCCGCCATCGTGCGGCCCTTGCGCACCAGCTGGTTAAAAGTAGGCATGAATGGGTTTCCTCCTTTCCTCAATTCTGCCCCGTTTTGGGGCGTAATATATATTTTAACAAATTTGGGAATTTTTATCCCTCTTTTGTTAAAACCGCAACTGCGGCCCCCACGGCGATGCCGCAGGACATGCCCAGCTCCTTCATGGAGGGCACCTGGGAAACCGGCACCTGCCGGTTCACCGCCTCCTGGACCAAGGGCTGGAGCAGACGGGGGTCGGCGTCCATGGCCATGTACAGCCGGACGGCCTGTCCGGCCCGCAGGGCCCGCTTGGCCTGCTTGGCCCCCACAACCTTGTTGGGACCTGCTAATTCTGGAATCACTCGGCTCCCCTCCTTCCCCTGCTGGGGGAGTTTCATCGGGTAAAAGGGCACAATGCCCCTACCGCCACGAAACGATATTATACCATTTTGCTGTCCTTGCGTCAAGGACATTTTCAGCGAAACTTTTCAAAAAAATCTCAAATTTGTGCAACTCTGCGGCCTGGTTTTCGTCTATAATGGTAACCATACAAAATGGTAACCATACAAAAAGGAGGACTCTTTATGAAACGAACCATTTCCCTTCTCCTGGCCGCCGCCCTGGGCCTCGGCCTGCTGTCCGGCTGCGCCCAGGCCTCCGCCGCCAAGGAGCTCACCGCCCCCAAACTGTCCGTAACCCCCTCCAACAGCGAGGAGGTCAACGGGGCCCTGGCCGGCTTTGGCCTGGAGCTGCTGAAAAAGACCCGGGACGCCAACGGCGAAACTGCCATGAACAGCGACATGGACCATGTGCCCTTCTCCACCCTGGTCTCCCCACTCTCCGTGGCCCTGGCTCTGTCCATGACCGCCAACGGAGCGGCCGGCAATACCCTGGCCCAGTTCCAGGACGTGCTGGGGGGAGGCGTGGACCTGGTGGAGCTGAACACCGCCTGCGCCCAGCTGATGGCAGACTATCAGGGGCTGGGCGGCTCCACCAAATGCTCCATCGCCAACAGCCTGTGGGTGGACCCGGACGGGCAGATCAAAGATGAGTTCATCGGCCAGTGCCGGGGTATCTACGACGCCCAGGTCTTTTCCGCCCAGCTGTCTGAGCCGGGCATCGTTAAGGACCTGAACGGCTGGGTGTCCCAGCACACCAACAAGATGATTCCCGCGATCATCGACCAGCCCTTCCCGGAGGAAACCGCCTGCCTGCTGGTGAACGCCCTCTATCTGAAAAACAGCTGGCTCAGCGAGTTCGACCCCCTGTCCACCCGAGAGATGGATTTCCACCACGCCGGCGGACCCGACAGCCAGGTGGAATACCTGCGGAAGTTTGACACTCAGCTGTCCTATCTTCAGGGCAAGGGGGCCCAGGGGGTGGTCCTGCCCTACGACGACGGGCGGCTGGCCTTTGTGGCAATTTTGCCCGATTTGTACCCGGACTCCCCAGATTTTGGTCAGTGGCTGAACAATCTGGAGGGAAACAGCTTATCCCAGCTTATTAACAACAGAGAGGACGCTATCTTTTTGAGCTTTGCCATGCCGAAATTCTCAGCGGAATGGAAGGGCAATCTGGAGGACACCCTGCCCCTGCTGGGACTGGAGGACGCCTTTGTTCCCGGCGCCGCCGATTTCTCCAGCCTGGGGGACAACCCGGAGGGTTACTTTATCAACCAGGTGATTCACGCCACAAAAATTGAGGTCAACGAGAAGGGCACCGAGGCCGCGGCCGCCACGACGGTGGATGCCCCGGCGGGCAGCGCCGCGCCGCCTCAGGAGGGGATCACCCTGGTGCTGGACCGGCCCTTCCTCTACGGCATTGTAGACCTGTACACCGGCGTGCCCCTGTTCCTGGGAACCTATGAATAATGTCCGCCACCGGCGGATTTTTATACCAATCGTAATATTTTCTAAAAATAATACGTACAACTCCGAGCCAAATCCGGTGTTTTTAGGTGCTGAATGGCGCTTTTATGGGGTATTTCTGTATAGGTCCACCAGATGCGGACATACTAGGTGGAGCTGTTTGATGGAAGGAGGTATCCTCATGGAAGTTCATGTGAACGGCAGCTGCATCGGCTGCGGTCTGTGCGTCAGCACTTGTCCCAATGAGTTTTTTATGACCGACGGCGGCACCGCCGCCGCCTTCTCCCCGGAGGTGGGATCCGACCTGGCCGGCCAAGTTCAGGCGGCGGCGGACAGCTGCCCGGTGAGCGCCATTGAGGTGCGGTAAAAAAATCCCGTCAGAACAACCTGACGGGATTTTTTATGTAGATACCCCCTTGGGTCTGCCGGCACGGTTCAGACCAGCCCCGGCTATTCGGGTTCCTTTTCCGACTCTGGGGGCAGCCTCTCCACCAAGGCCCACTCCACCCGGCGGTCGCAAAGCTCCTCCACCTGGATGCGCAGACCCAGGGCCTCCACCAAGGGACGGCTGCCGTCCTCCGGGATAACGGAGAGCTGGGAGAAGACCAGCCCACCCAAGGTGTCGTAATCCCGCTCCTCGTCCTCGGGGAGCTCAAACTCCATGGCCTTGGCCAGCTCCTCCAGGTCGGCGGAGCCGGACACCCGCCAGCGGAGCTCGTCCATCTGGATGATCTCCTGCTCCTCCTGGGGGTCGAACTCGTCGTAGATGTTGCCCACCAGCTCCTCCAGCAGATCCTCCAGGGTGACCAGGCCGCTGGTGCCGCCATACTCGTCCACCACCAGCGCCATATGGGTCTTTTTTCCCTGCATGTCCCGGAACAGCACATCGGCAGCCACCGTCTCGGGTACAAAGTAGGCCGGACGGAGCAGCTCGCTCAGCGGCTTCGGAGGCCGGTCCCGGAAGTTAAGCAGATAGTCGCGGGTGGAGAGAATGCCCACAATGTCGTCCACATCCTCCCCATATACCGGAAAACGGGACAGGCCCGACTGGCGGATGGCCGCTAAAATTTCCTCCTCCTCCGCGTCGGCGGGGAGGGTTACCATGTCGGTACGGTGAACCATTACATCTTTTGCGGTGGTATTGTCAAACTCAAGGACGTTTTCAATGAACTCCTTTTCGTTGCTTTGGATGGCGCCCGACTCCTCACCCTCCTCCACCATGGCCATGATGTTGTCCTCAGACACCTGGTTGTTTCGATGCAGCAGGTTTAAAATTGGCCGCCAAAGCAGCAAAACGCCGTTGGCACACAAACTGATTCCAAAGAGTACAAGCCATAATTGGCCCTCGTCCACGGGAACGACCTCCTTTAAAGGTTAAACAGATCCATATACGCCTGCATCATAGCATAATTGCGCCACGATTGCAAGGGGCATCTTTCAAGCAGAACCCGAAAATATGGAGAACGGAGGCCGCACCAGCGGCCTCCGTCGTCAAATTTCCCAGCAGACGCAAGGGGACGGTCTCCTTTTATGCGGCGGGTCCGATTACAGTCCGAACGCTACATCGTACCCAAGGCGGACCGCTTCCGTCATGGTTGCGGGCTTATTGCAGTCGCCGATTTTGCGGAACTCCAGGGCGCAGTCGCGATAAGCCTCCACTTCATCAATGTCCGCCCGCATACCGATGGCAAGCAGGACGGTATCCGCAGGGCACAGCGTCCGCTCCCCGGTGTGGATATGCTCCACCAGGACCCCCTCCTCTGTGATACGGATACATTTGCTGTTGACCAGCACTGTGGGTGCATCCGGCTTTTGATATTCCTTGTTGACGGCCATGTAGTGCAGATAGGGAGCGCCAAGGCCAATCCGGTCCCGCATCTCAACCACGGTAACCGTCCGCCCCATCTGTTGGAGAACCAGCCCTTCCTCCGCTCCCTGCGCTCCGCCGCCAATGATTACAACCTTCTCCCCCAGGTCAATCTGAGGAACCTGGTCCACGGTGTGGACCATGGGCAGATCTGCACCGGGGAAGGGCGGCTTGATGGGGTGCGCACCAATGGCGGCAATCAAAACGTCGGCGCCAAAATCCTTCGCCTGTTCCGGGGACATGGGGGTGTTCAGCCGTACATCCACCTTGCTTTCCTTAATTTTGCGGATTTGCAGCTGGATGTATTTGCGGTATTCATCCTTAAAGGGCGCTTCGATCACAACATTGATTAGGCCGCCCAATTTCCCGCTTTTTTCACACAGGGTGACCTCATGCCCCCGCTCGGAGGCGGTAAGGGCTGCCTGAATGCCGCCGGGACCGCCGCCAATCACAAGGACCTTTTTTCTGGGCCCGGCAGGCATGATGTTCCTCTGCCACTCGCGGCCCAGGATCGGATTGACCGCACACTTGCGGATGTGGGCATGGAACGGCGTATAATGTGCCGGGCCGTAGGCCCCCGGAATGCAGGTGCCGCAGCGCAGGCATGGCACCACATCCTCCTCGCGGCCATGATAGACCTTGCTGACCCAGAGGGGGTCGGCAAAAAAGGCGCGGGCTGCCGCCACCATGTCCACCTCGCCGTTGGCAATGGCCTCGTCCGCCTGCTTCAAATCGCTGATGCGGCCAACGGTACAGACCGGGGTCTTGACATGCTGTTTGATAAAGGCGGCCAGCGGAAGGTTTACACCCCGCTCGGTGAACATGCTGGGAAACAGCTTGCCGCAGCTGGGATCGAAAAACGAGGAGGAGGTAATGTGGATCAAATCCACCTTTCCATCCAACATCTGGGCAAACTCCGCCGCCTCCTCCGGCGCAAAGCCGCCCTCCATAAAGTCGTTGGCGGAGAAGCGGTACTCGATGGGCAGGTTGGGACAGCGTTTGCGGATGGCATCCACAATCATCAGCGGAAAACGGGCGCGATTTTCCAAACTTCCGCCGTATTGATCGGTGCGGTGGTTGTACAGCGGGGACATGAACTGACTCAAAAGCCAGCCGTGGGCGCCATGGATCTGCACCATGTCATGCCCGCCGTACTGGGCCATTTCGGCCGCCCTTGCGTATGCCTCAACCAGTTGGAAGATAATGTCTTCCGGCATCTCGGTTGTCATAACCCCGTAGGGATTTTGAAAGGCGCTGGGAGCATATAGTTTTCCATCCGGCGCAACGGCAAGGGTATTCCAGCCGCCATGGTGCACAATGGATACCGAGGAGATGCCGCCGTAGCGGTGGACCGCCTCGCTCTCCTTCATAATGTCCTGGAGCATGAGGGCCGTATCGGAAAAGGTCGGACCGGCGCTGTCATCCGCCAATTTGCACACGGCGGTCTCCTCATGGACAATCAGTCCGGCTCCGCTGCGGGCCCGGAGCTCGTAGGAGACCATATTTTCCATAGAGGCAAATTCCGGCGAATCATTGGGAATCGCAATCGGCGAGGCTTCAATCCTGTTTTTGATGACAAGATTTCCCACACGAAGGGGACTGAACAAGTGCGGATATTTATTGTGCATAGACTGTTACTCCTTCGGTATTGGTAAAGGACGGCGGCCAGCAGGCCGCATTTGCGCCCTTCTGCGGTGCTCCGCCGCCGCAGGGC
>CAMWBA010000171.1 GCA_947172355.1 uncultured Bacillota bacterium | reverse complement strand
TATGGAAAGCTGTGGAACATGGTGAATTCTTCACTGTAAAAACGCGGTTTTTTGCATCTCAAAAGGCTGGATTTCGAAAGTGCCGAAACGTGGATGTAAAAACGGCGTTTTGGCTTTCCGGCAGGAAGTGAACCCTCACAACAACAGAATAGAACGAAATGAGGTGGCCAGCAGAAGAAAAACTGCTGGCCATCTCACCTTAAAAATACATAGCCGGTCGCTGGAGAGCCATCTCCAAAACAAGCGACCGGCTTTTTCTATTTCATGAAAGAAGGTGTATCGAATGATTAAAGTAAAAATCACTAGTCAGGCTGGAGCGACACTCGAAAAGGAACTACCCATCAACATCCATGAACTGCACCACGCTATAGTAGAAATGGGTATCCGAAAAGCGCCCCGGAGTATCCTGCTTACGGATGACAATGCCGCTGACGTGGAGCTCACTGCCGACAACGAAATCGGAAGTGGCCTGTTGCGGGTGTTTAGCAAGGGTGACACCCTGGCTGATGCCAACACCGTAGCCTTTGCGGTATCCACCGCCAGAGAAGAAATTCTGTCAGAACTGGAGCAAAACATCATCCACAACCAGTATCTTACCAAGGAAATGCTCTTCGAGGATATCCGTGACATGACCCAGGCCGCCGGTCCGGTCAAGCTGACGTTCTACTGCCCATTGGTAGGCCAACTGGATGACGGCGAGTGCGACGAGTATGTCGAGGTGGGCAGCGGTTTCCTGGTTGCGTATCAAGACCAGATCGAGCAAGGCATCGCCGACGAGCAGGCCCCTGAAATGGGTGACATGGCGCAGTATCTGGACAGAAATCCTGGTGTAGCAGCCAAACTCATGTCCGCAGTCTGGACGGTGGAGGAAATGGACGGCAGGCTCCTGGGCCGGATCGACTGCCACCTCAAGGAACCGCTTCCCGCAGAAGAAATGACAGATCTGCGGGAAGAGATCATCGGGCAATGCTCAGATGGGCTTGGAGAGGGCTTCGAGCAGCGGCCCATCAGTACGGATGAGGGCGACCTCTACGTCTCCTACTGGCAGAGCGGCGATGACTATTTCCTCTGCACCGAGGATGAACTGGAAGAACACTTGGATCAGCACCAGGGCATGAAAATGTAGTGTTGCATAACGCGGAAAGCGAGGTTCAATATGAACGAATGGGATCGCCTGCATCGTCAGGCAGAGAGATACAAGGCCGAGTACCCCTCCGGCATCCGGATCATGCTGCTGAGTATGGGCCAGGACATTCACCGTGTCAGCGACAACACGCGCGGGACCGTCATGGCGGTGGATGATATCGGCACCCTGCACTGCCGTTTCGACAATGGCCGGTCGCTGGGACTCATCCCCAGCGAGGACTCCTTCCGTAAGCTGACCGAAGAAGAACTGGCAGAAGAACAGGAAGAAAATCAGGATATGGACGAGGACTGCCCGTCCATGAGAATGTGAGGAATCCCTATGAAAGATATGAAAATCAGGGCTGTGTTTGAGCAGGAAGTCTATATCGACCCGGTGGAGGCGTTCAGGGCACTCAAGGCACGGCTGGGTTTTGCGCCCAGGGATGGCTTTGTCTGTGTCAAGGACGGAGAATTGGTATACGGCGAGGATGTCAGCTACCACGGCTCCCCCATGTATGAGTATGAGACCATTTCCAACAATCCAAAGTGGCTGGAGTTGTACCAGAGCGTGCAGTGCCTGGATGACTACTTCTGCCACTCAGATGAACCGCAATGGCAAAAGGAAATCGAACCGGACATGGATGAGGACGAAGATTTTGGAATGAGAATGTGAGGTGAAATTTAACTATAAGGCAGGCCGGATGGCAGATGGCTATCCGATTTTTTGATATGTTCGCGGGGGTCGGCGGTTTTCGCTCTGGCCTTGAGGCCGTGGGCGGCTTTGAATGCGTGGGCCACTGCGAAATAGACAAATACGCAAATCAGGCGTACAACGCTATGTACAACACAGAAGGAGAAGTTTTCTATGCAGACGCTAGAACCATCGACCCCGGCACGCTGCTGGATATCGACCTTATTTGCGGAGGCTTCCCTTGCCAGTCTTTTTCAATCGCTGGAAAACGGCGAGGATTTGCCGACGATGCCAGAGGAACTCTGTTCTTTGAAATCGCACGTCTTGCCGCCAGTAAAGGACCTGCATTTCTGCTGCTTGAGAATGTTCCCGGGCTCTTATCTCATGACCAAGGCCGGACATTTACGACAATCCTCGCTACGCTGGATGACCTGGGGTACGATGTCGCGTGGCTGAGGTGCATGAGTTGAGCAGGCTCAACTCACACAGCAAGGATTTTGGAGTCCCCCAGTCCCGCAAAAGGGTGTATATTGTCGGATATCTTAGAGGAAAATGTGCCGGAGAAATACTTTCTTTCACAGACACAAATGGAGCGGCTCTTGAGCAAGTCCTACCTGGCCCGGAAGGGTGCCGGGTATACTCCCCCGCCGGAGTATCCATTACCCTGACCAGCACCGCTGGCGGGTTTGGCGGCAAGACCGGTCTGTACGATGTTACTCTGCCCATAAAAGTTATGACGAAAGCAGGCTATCAGCTTGCCAGGCCCGGCGACAGCATCGACCTGGCCTACGCCACCATGAATACCCGGCGCGGGCGAGTCGGAAACAAAATCGCGCACACTGTCACCCCAGGAAACAACCAGGGATATTTTTTTATCGACCTGAACGAAAATCCGGAATTGACGGAGAACGCGCGATGTTTGTTAGCGAACCAAGATGCAGGCATCGGCAAGTTCAAGGGTGGGAAATCGGGTGTTTTTGTTGAGGGACAGGCACTTTTTTCCATTCCCGTGCAAGACGCGGACGGTAATCGGCACTACGGAAAAGTCCGCAAGCTCATGCCCATAGAGTGCTGGCGCTTACAAGGTTTTAGTGACGAACAATTCTACAAGGCCGCCACAGGGCTGTCCGACGCACAGCTCTATAAAATGGCTGGGAATGCTGTTACAGTGCCTGTTATCTCCGCATTGGGCGAGAAAATAAAAGATATTTACTGGAGGTCATGTCGTGCCTAATCATGTAACAAATAGTATTGAAATCAAGGGCGATCCTACCCGGATCAAGTCCTTGTTCGAGACCATCAAAAGCGACGAATATGGCCTGGGCTCTATCGACTTTAACAAGCTAACCCCCATGCCCGCGGAGTTGGATATAGAGGAAGGCCCCCGGACTACGCGTGGTCTGAAAGCCTACCAGGACTTCATTGAGGTCTATACCTTTAACGGCAAAAAGGAGAACTTCGACCTGCTGAACATTCCTGAAAAATCCGAGCAGGCATTCCTGCGTGTCCACCCCGACATCGACCAGACAGAATGGAAATTGGGCAAGCAGGCGTTTCAGAATGAGCAAAAATACGGCGCTGCCAGCTGGTACAAGTGGCGCACACGGAATTGGGGTACCAAGTGGAACGCCTACGGCTACGAGGGCGGTGTTCAGTTTGACGGTAAGACCCTACAGTTCCTGACCGCCTGGTCGCCGCCCACACCCATCATGGAAAAGCTGGCTGCTATGTATCCCGACCTCGACTTTGTACACCAGTGGGCAGATGAAGATATCGGTCACAACTGCGGCGAGGTGGAGTACCACAACGGAACGCCGGATGGGGAGTTCTACCCTACCGGGCAGGAGGCCGTCGACTATGCCAATGGCCTATGGGGATTTTATGGCATGGATGAAGATGAGGACGAAAGCGAAGATATGGGAGGGCCGAAGTTGTGAGCATCAAAAAGATCACTACTGACGCCCTGCGCCGCATGGGAAACACTGAGGGCCTGATCCTCCAAGGCTGCGGCGGGGATTTGCAGGAGTGGGTGGACGGCCTCAACAAAATGCTGACCGAGGAAGGTATCCTGCAAAACGGCAGCAAGTTTACGGAGTGTTCTGCATTCGAGCACAACGGCCTGACCTGCCTGCTGTTCCCCTTCAAAGATGTCAGTGTGGATGTAGGCAGACTGGCAATCTGGAGGCTGAAAACTCACGATACCTTTGGCGGGACTTGGCTGTCTGATTATGTTCCCAATTATTTGGGCGAGTTTGAAGAATCCGCAGAAATGGGGGCAGATGAGGACCTCGACAGCGGGATGTCCATGAAATAAGTATAGCAAAAATTTAGGCCGGTATCAATCGTTCAGAGGACGATGATACCGGCTTTTTTCGTTTTCTGGACAGTTTTCCGGCATAGAAAAGAGATGATAATATATCAAATCGCCGGTATCCTGGGTGGGCAATAAAGCGCCCATCCTCCCCATCATTTACAGCTTGTTTCCTCTGAAATATGGCAGGTTCGTGGAGGTGTTCGGCGGCTCCGGCAGTGTGCTGCTGGGCAAGCCACCTGACCCTTTCGAGATTTACAACGACTTTGACCGGAACCTTACGAATCTGTTCCACTGCATGAAAGAGCGCACCATGGCGACCATCCGGGAGTTGGGCTTTTGCAGCCTCAATTCCAGAGCAGATTTTATGGCTATCAAGAAGTTTTTCCAACATGAACAGTTCGACGATAAATTCCTGGCAGAAGAAATGGAGCTAACGGAGGTCCTGTTTTCACCTCCAGTAGCGGAAGAATTGCAGGCTATACGTCAGCGCATCACGAAAGATTACGATGTACGCCGGGCGGCCATGTACCTGAAGTTGCTGCGGTACAGTTATTCCAGCGGGAAGAAATCTTTCGCCTCCCAGCCCTTTGATTTGCGGCGGCTGTTCAGTTTGATTCAACAGTTAGAGGGCAGGCTGGCTAACGTGGTAATCGAAAATCAGGATTTTGAAACCCTCATCCACCATTATGACCGGCCAGACACCTTCTTCTACCTGGACCCGCCGTATTTCTCCACAGAGGATATGTACGCGGTGGAGTTTGCTTGGGCAGACCATGTGCGCCTGCGGGATACGGCGGCAGCTATGCAGGGAAAGTTCCTGCTCTCGTATAACGACTGCCCGGAGATTCGGGAGTTGTATGACGGTTTTCCTGTGTTCGATTTCACCAGGGTACACTCCATGGCGCAAAGATACGAGGCCGGGAAAGAGTTCAAGGAACTGCTTATCGGTAATTACGATTTATTTGAAAGAGAAAAAGCCAAGCCAGCGCAACTGGCATTTGAGATATAGGAAGTGATTATTTTGAAAAGTGAGCAATTTATTCTGGTGTCCGTTCCCCTGGAAATGTTCCTGGAAGCGGGCATCAACACCGAAAGCATCATCCAAGTGAGCGCCCGCGCCGGGAAAATCATCATCGACACGCCGGATACCACAGCGGATTATGTCTGCGACCGGGACTGCGAAAGCTGCCCGCTGAACGCTGTTCCCTGCGAGTTTGATTGTGAAAGCTGCCCCTGCGAGGCCAACTGCGACGGAAGGGGACTTGATGAATGAAAAAGCTACTGCGCATTTTGGGCAAGCGGGGACGTATCACGATTCCCTATGAAATCAGGCAGCGGGTGGGTTTTGCCTACAACGACGTGCTGTCTTTTACTGAGTCTGCTGACGGCAGGTCGGTGATTGTCCGCAGAGAAAAGCTCTGCGACAACTGCCAAGACAAAACTGTACAGGCCGTGACGGATGACCACGCCATGCTGTTGGAGCTACTAGACTCTCTGCCGGTAGAACTGCAAAAGGCTGCATTCGTGCAGCTTTCCGAGAGCC
>CAMWBA010000170.1 GCA_947172355.1 uncultured Bacillota bacterium | reverse complement strand
GAGAAGTCCGCGAAAAAGAATTTATGGAGGCTCTGCCAAATCTGCGAGGGAAGGTTTCTGACCGTGCCATCCTGCGGGCCATCCATTTCTACCAGGAAAACAAGCGTGTCATGGAGCAGAAAAAAGCGCTGCTTGAAAACGACTTCGATGGTTTCCTTGGTCTGGTTACTAAATCCGGGTACAGTTCCTGGATGTATTTGCAGAATATCAGTCCTGCCGGTGCCACGCAGCATCAGGAGGTGGCGGTTGCTCTGGCCATGTGTGATACCCTGCTGAATGGGCGTGGGGCTTACCGTGTCCACGGAGGCGGCTTCGCCGGAACGGTGCAGGCATTTGTTCCTGTTGATATGCTGGAAGAGTTTAAAAGTGGAATTGAGCGGGTACTGGGTGAAGGCAGCTGCCACGTGTTGCACATTCGTAATGAGGGTGGCGTGAGATTGTCCTGAAGGAGGAACGGAAAATGGATGTGAATGTGTATATCGCTTCTTTGGTCCAATATGGCCTGAACAAGAAGCTGGTTCAGCCTTGTGACACGATCTATGTAACCAACGGGCTACTGGAGGCTATGAAACTGGACAGCTACGACCCTGCCAAACCGGAAGCCATGAGCCTGGAGGATATTCTTCAGGGGCTGTTGGAGGATGCGGTGGAACGGGGTGTCTGCGATGATGACATCACCAGCCGTGACCTCTTTGACACCAAACTAATGGGGATTCTGACTCCCATGCCCCGTGAGGTGCATCAGACCTTTTCCGAGATGTACGCCACCAGCCCTGAGACTGCCACCGACTGGTACTATAACTTCTCACAGGATACCGATTACATCCGCCGCTACCGCATCCAGAAGGATGTGCGTTGGAAGACGGCCACCGAATACGGCAATCTGGATGTGACCATCAACCTCAGCAAGCCGGAAAAAGACCCTAAGGCTATTGCAGCCGCAAAGCTCGCTCCCCAGTCCGGCTATCCCAAGTGTATGCTCTGCGCGGAGAACGAGGGCTATGCGGGACGTATGAACCACCCCGCCCGCCAAAACCTGCGCACTATTCCAGTTACCATCGCCGGTGAGGGCTGGCATCTGCAGTACAGCCCCTATGTCTACTACAACGAGCACTGCATTGTGTTCAATCATGAGCATGTTCCCATGGTCATCAACAAGGCCGCTTTCTCCAAACTGTTGGACTTTGTTTCTCTGTTCCCCCACTACTTTGTGGGCAGCAACGCAGATCTCCCCATCGTAGGCGGCAGTATCCTCAGCCACGAGCACTTCCAAGGTGGCCACTACTGCTTCCCCATGGAGCGCGCGGCGGTCGAGCGTGAGATTGTCTTTGCTGGTTTCGAGGATGTGAAGGCCGGCATCGTTAAGTGGCCCATGAGTGTCATCCGTCTGCGCTGCGGCAAAAAGGCGCGTCTGGTAGAGCTGGCTGATAAGATTCTGCTGAGCTGGCGTGGTTATACCGACGAGGATGCTTTCATCTTTGCAGAGACCGAAGGCGTGCCCCACAACACCATTACCCCCATCGCCCGCCGCCGGGGAACGGACTACGAACTGGATCTGGTTCTGCGCAACAACATCACCACCGAAGAGCATCCTCTGGGCGTGTACCACCCCCACGCTGAACTTCACCATATCAAGAAGGAAAACATCGGTCTCATTGAGGTTATGGGCCTGGCTGTGCTGCCTGCCCGCCTGAAGCAGGAACTGGCCGGTGTGGAGAAGGCTATCCTTGCCGGAGAAGAGCTGACTGGTGAACTGGCCAAGCACGCCGACTGGGTGGAAGAGTTGAAAAAGCAGCACACCTTTACTAAGGAGAATACCGCCGCCATTCTGAAAGTGGAGACCGGCAAGGTCTTTGCAAAGGTGCTGGAGCACGCGGGTGTCTATCAGCGCAATGAGAAGGGCGCGAGGGCCTTTGATAAATTCGTGAACTATGTGAATGAGGAGGGCTAAGTCATGAAGGTACTTGTAACCGGCGGTGCCGGATATATCGGCAGTCATACCGTAGTCGAACTGATACAGGCTGGCCACAGCGTTGTGATCGTAGATGATCTGTCCAATGCCAGAACGGATGTCGTATGCCGTGTAGAGAGCATCGTGGGGGAAAAGATCAAATTCCGTGTGATGGATTGCGCCGACAAGGAACAGATGCGTACCATATTCCAGGAGAACGAGTTTGATGCCGTGATTCACTTCGCAGGCCGCAAGGCTGTTGGCGAGAGCGTCAAAAAGCCTCTGGAGTACTACCGTACCAATCTGGACAGCACCATGACTCTGCTGGAGTTGATGGAGGAGTATGGTTGTAAAAAGTTTGTATTCTCCTCTTCTGCCACGGTCTATGGCCCCGAAAATCCCTATCCCTATAAAGAGGAGATGCCTGCCATCCAGTCCAGCAGTCCTTATGGCTGGAGCAAGGTAATGAACGAGCGTATCCTGACCGACTATGTGACGGCCCACCCTGATTTCTCTGTGGTGCTGCTGCGCTACTTCAATCCCATTGGCTCCCACGACTCCGGCCTGCTGGGCGACGACCCCAACGGCATCCCCAACAATCTGATGCCCTACATTGCCCGTGTGGCAGCCGGTGTTCTTCCCGAACTAACCATCTTCGGCGGTGATTATCCCACTCCCGACGGTACCTGCCAGCGTGACTACCTCCACGTGGTTGATCTGGCTGTGGGTCACCTGAAGGCGCTGGAGTATGCGGAGAACCATACTGGTGTTGAGGCCATCAACCTGGGCACCGGCAACGGTATCTCTGTTCGTGAGCTTGTCCGTGCCTTTGAAACTGCAAATGACATTAAATTGCCTTATGTAGTTGGGCCTCGGCGTGAAGGAGATCTTCCCGCTTTCTGGGCAGATGCCACCAAGGCTAAAGAACTGCTGGGATGGGAAGCAACCCACACCGTAGAAGATATGTGCCGCAGTGCTTGGGATTTTGTGAAGAAGAATACGAAATAACGAATAAACGCTTGATACCGAAAGACTCAGGTATCAAGCGTTTTTTTGTGGCACAGAGTTGTGAAACTTTGTGTATGAATTGACCCAGTTTGTCCATTTTTCAGGCCAAAATATTATTTGAGTTTTCGTAAAAATCAAAAAGGGCAAAAATGGAAACTGCATCAAAAGTGCAGCTACGATTTAATGCGGCAAAGCCGCGGATCTTCAGCTGCCGCTGGTTAGGCTTCAAAGGTTTGAAGTATCCTCGGATGCCAGAGTGTGCCTTGGACAAAAGGGTGTACAAGCCTTCCGCCAGCCGGTAATAGAAAAAGAAGACTTTTGGCTTGAGCGGAGCGGCGGCGTCAATGCAAATTTTAAAATGGCAGTTCTTTTCTCTGGTTTCTCTGAGCGTGGCAAGGAAGAGCATACAGGCGGAGAGAAAGAAGTTCAGGGAGTTGATTGCTGTCAGTGAGCGCACCCTGAAGTTTTCAAAGCTGAACATCTGCTTTTTGCAACGGAAGTATTCCTCGATCCTCCAGCGGGAGAAGTAGTGCCTCATTGCCGCGATCAGCTGCGCTTTGGTATCGGTGTTGAGATTTGTGGCCAGCACCATGGGGTGGCCAGAAAGGCCGTAAATCAGGATAATGGACAGCAGACGGTCAGAGCCACTGAGACAGCCCTTCACAACGGACAGCCTGGCCTTTCGCTTCCGTCCGTGATAGATCACTTTTGCTTTGTATTTTCCCTTATATTTCGAGCAGAGTTCTCCTATCGAATGCTTTTCACCTTGAATTCGCACCTTTCGGTTCAGCTTAAGTCGAATCACATATTCCTGCTCATACTTGTCCAACAGGCGAAAAACGTCATTGTCATCATAGCCTCTGTCCATGACGAAAATCACATGCCCCAACTTGTCCACGCAGGCACGGACAGCCTTTTTTGTATATTCAAATTGTCCTCCGGAAGTGTATTCAGGGGACTGAGTAGACCAAACCTCTGAAAAAACACTCACCGGATGGTTTGAGTATGTGAGGGCGGTAGCTTCGGTCACATAGTATCCGTTCCCCATGACAGACTTGGTCTGTGTGCTTTTGGAACCATCTCGCACACGGTCAATCCCCTCAAATGCCTTTCCGCAGGGTTTTACGACATCGCTGTCATCGATATGGACCACCACGCTTTCCGGCAAATATTTTGTTGCCACGTTCAGGTAATTACCCCGAACCGCTTCAGGAACCTCGTTGCCAAGATGCCGGGTCAGCCGTTCAATCGTGTTAATTTTCTGTGTATCTTCCTGCAATGCCTGAGCCATCTCTGAAATCAAGCAGCTCTTTGAGGCCATGGCACCGTAGCACACATCGGCAGCAAATTTCTGGAATGGCCGTGCCATACCCTCCGAAATTTTCTGTGTGAACTTGAAAATTTCTCTTTTCATAACGCCTGTATTTGTTGTATAATCAGCCATGAGGAATTCCTCCTGATTTGTTTGGCGTGGTTTTTTGTGGTGATTAAATTATACCACATTTCAGGATGGAATTCTTCTTTTATTTTCATTTTTTCACTGAATCCGTCTGCTTTTTTAATCGTCATTATGCCAAATTGAAAAAATACGAAAACTCAAATACAATGATAAAAAAGAAATGCGTAGAGGTGAATCACCTATGAGCATAGATACTCGCTTGTTGAAAATTGGGGCGCAGATTAAATTGAAACGCTCCTGGAAGCTGAATCAGCCCATTCCCTTGGCAGAGGTGGAGGCCATAGAGTCAAAATACGGTTTCCAGTTGCCAGAGGAATATAAGTCTTTCATCACCAAAATCGGAAACGGCAGCAGTCTACCCCCATTTCGAGAGGAATCTTGCCAACTGTATCCATTCAAAGACGGCCACCAGCTAAACCGGCTCCATGAGGATTTTCCGCTTATAGAGAACTGGGAGTGGGACACAGATCCAGAGTTCTGCATGGATGATCCAGAGGATAGTGAAAAGTGGAAGCGAGTGCAGGAGAATGGCGTCCTTGTTTTGGTGGAGGAGAATGTCGAGGGTGGTCAAACCTGGGTCCTGATTGTCTCCGGCCCCTGTCGGGGCGAAGTTTGGGAGCGGGACGAGGGCGGTGTGCTTCGTCTGCCGGGCTGTACTTTCCTGGACTGGGTGGAGCTGTACCTGACTAAAAAGCTGACGCCCTATACCAATCAGCTGTTCCGTGAGGAAAAGGAGCGGCAAAAGGCCGGTGATCCTCTTACCAGGATTCGGGGGCTGATGGCTGGCAAACGGCGGAGGGACATCCGTTGGAATCCTCCTATCTCGCTGAAGGCTGTGCGGGACTTTGAGAGAAGACACGGGATCACTCTGCCAGAGGAATATGTTACATTCATTACGGAAATCGCCAATGGCTGTGAGAATTTCCCGGCTGCAAACAGCTGTGGAAAAGGCGGTGTATTTTTCTCCTTGGAGCAGTTGGACTGTCTGCCTAACCTGGGAAAGCCCTTCTATTTTACAGAGAACACTGAGGAAACTCGCCGTAGCTTAACGAATTGCTTTGGCCCTAACGCCTATACGGGGAAAAACCCGGTCTGGCATTCTTTATTCAAAGACTTTCCCAGAGAAGACCCTATTAGCCCAGTGTGGGTCTGTGAGGATTACAGCGTACTATGCGGCGCATTGCCCTTTGCAACATACAACGATGACCGGCCAAACTGGAACATGCGGGCCACACAGCCAATCCTGATTGTAACAGGGCCGCTCCAAGGACAGGTGTGG
>CAMWBA010000169.1 GCA_947172355.1 uncultured Bacillota bacterium | reverse complement strand
GTGCCGTGGTGCAGCTCCACAATATGTCTAGCGATAGAAAGTCCCAGTCCCGCCCCCTGGCCGGGGAGGGGAATACTCCCCCAGCCGTCCGACTGGAGTAGGGCGGCCAGCTGCCGCTGGTCGGGCAGGGGGCCGTTGTCTGAAATGGTGACCAGGGCCTGCCGGCCAAAACGGCGCAGGGCAAGTACCACCCGCCCCTCGCCCATGGCCTGGGCAGCGTTGGCAATCAGCCCCAGCAGCAGCCGCTGGAGCAGACTGGGGACGCCGGGGATGAGCAGGCTGCTCTGGGTGCTCTCATAGTCCAGGGTGATGCCGGCCTCGTTCAGCAGGGGATAGGCCCGGTCTGCCACTTGGCGGCACAGCCCGTCCAGATCCATGGTAATAGGCTGGAACCCCACCCCCTCTGCGCTGGCCGCCTTCTGCATATATTCCAGGTTGTCCATCAAACGGAACAGCCGGTGAAAGCTCTTTCCAAAGGCGTCCGCGGCCACTTCTCCTCCGGAAGCGCCGGTGGCGGGGCCGACCTCGGCCAAAATCTCCCCCAGCAGCGTGCGCAGCTGGTGCAGAGCGCCCTCCAGCTGCCGGTCGGTTAGGACGGTCTGGGCGGCAGGCCGGAACAGAATCACCGCCCCGCCTTCCGGAGTGGTGCAGCTGTAAGTGTAGGGAGTGGCCCCGGCCGTAAAGAGGCCGGTTCCGACAAAACCGTTTCTGGGCAGCGCGACCCACTCCGGAAGCGGCTCCCCGGGCCCCAGCTGGGGCAGGTAGCGTCTGGCTGCGGCGTTGGCCGCCAGCACCACCCCATCTTGGACCTGAAGGACGCCTTCGGGGAATCCGTCCAGCAGGGCCTGTATTGAATCAAACATAGAAGAACTCCTCCCTGGCGGAGTAACCCGTCCGCCGCGGAACCAAGGGAAGCCGTTTTGGTTTTGTACGCAGTTGCTGTATAGCATTACCGTGTCAGAGTAAATAACACCCGCAACAGTATATCAAATATTTTCCCATGCCACAATAGAAAATGTCGAAAAAGGTCGACAAAAGGGAAGAACTGAGACCAGACAGCAGAAAACGCCCGGCCTCAGCCGGGCGCAGAGAGGGATCGTCTTGCTCTATGGCGAATTTTTTCGGAAAAATTTTGCGAAAACTATGAAAAAACACACTAGGAAAATGTGAGAAATCGGGGTATAATATGGAAGCTACCAAACCTGCGGGAAAGCCGCAGATATTTGATAAAAGAAGGAGTTATGCAACATGAGCATCAAAGTTGGCATCAATGGGTTTGGCCGTATCGGTCGCATGGTCTTCCGCGCCAGCCTCAATCACCCCGAGATCGAGATCGTAGGCATTAACGATCTGTGCCCCGCCGACTACCTCGCTTATATGCTGAAGTATGATACCATGCATGGCCAGTGCCCCGCTGAGGTCAGCAGCACTGAGAACGCCATCATCGTCAACGGCAAGGAGATCCCCATCTCCGCCGAGCGCAACCCCGCTGATCTGCCCTGGGCCAAGCTGGGCGCGGAGTATGTGGTGGAGTCCACCGGCCTGTTCTTGACCCAGGAGAAGGCCCAGGGCCATCTGGATGCCGGTGCCAAGAAGGTTGTCATGTCCGCCCCCTCTAAGGACAGCACCCCCATGTTCGTCTGCGGCGTCAACCTGGACAAGTACACCCCTGACATGAACTTCGTCTCCAACGCCTCCTGCACCACCAACTGCCTGGCTCCCATCGCTAAGGTCCTGAACGACAACTGGGGCATCACCGATGGCCTGATGACCACCGTCCACTCCACCACCGCCACCCAGAAGACCGTGGACGGCCCCTCCCTGAAGGACTGGCGCGGCGGCCGTGCCGCTGCCGGCAACATCATCCCCTCCTCCACCGGCGCCGCCAAGGCCGTGGGCAAGGTCATCCCCGAGCTCAACGGCAAGCTGACCGGCATGTCCATGCGCGTGCCCACCCTGGACGTGTCCGTGGTGGACCTGACCGTCAACCTGGCCAAGCCCGCCAAGTATGAGGAGATCTGCGCCGCCATGAAGAAGGCTTCCGAGGGCGAGCTGAAGGGCATCCTGGGCTACACCGACGAGGCGGTTGTCTCCTCCGACTTCCTGGGCGACACCCGCACCTCCATCTTCGACGCCGACGCCGGCATCGCCCTGACCGACACCTTCGTCAAGGTCGTCTCCTGGTACGACAACGAGATCGGCTACTCCAACAAGGTCCTGGAGCTCATCGAGCACATGTACTCTGTGGACCACAAGTAATCCCGCCTCTTTTCGGAGCGCCGCAATCGCGGCGCTCTTTTTTCTTACAATGCGATTATATAGCTTATGACAATTTGTTCGTGTTTAATTTTGTCGAACGAAAAAATAAATTTTTAATACCTTAATTATCAAAATTCGATATAGCATTTTTTGCATACTAGCGCTAAGAGGTGAACAGCATGAGCCCTGGAGCTAGAGCAAAAATACTTGTCACGGATGGAGATGTGAAGCAAAAAAAGCTGGCTGCGGCGATTGGGATTTCTGAGGCAAAACTGAGCCATTACCTAAATGAGCGGTATGAGATGCCAACACATGTTGTGGCTGCACTTGCCCGATATTTTCATATATCCACTGACTATCTCCTGGGGTTGACTGACATTCCAGAAGTACCGATTTGGCTTTCAAGACCGGAACGAGATCTTGTGGAAAACTTTCGCACGCTGAACCGTGACCAGAAGGAACTTATTGTCAAAAATATTGTCATCATGCAGGAGCAGAACCGGAGGGAATAGGAACAATTCAACTTCCTCTTGATCATTCGGGGCGGCTGCGTTATAATGAACGCAGCCGAAAGGCCTGCCAGGACCATTGGCTGCATCGCAAAAAAGACCCCGGAGAGGTATCAGCTCTCCGGGGTCCTTTTTCATCTGCCCTTGCGGTGCCGGTCGAGCCATCCACAGATGAGATGACCAAGAACGTTTGCCGTGACCGGCATAAGTATACCTGCCCAGGATATCCATGACTACACCTCCTCCCTGTTGCCAGTTTGGAAAGGGCAGCGATGGTACTATAACAGGATTTGACAAAAACCGCAACAGCAACCCCCGGGACGCTTGGGGGGCGGCCCAGGGGTTGTAAGGTTTTCATCTATTTGGCATATTCAATGGCCTTGGTCTCCCGAAGGAGATGGACCTTGATCTGACCGGGGTACTCCAGCTCATTCTCGATTTTTTTCGCAATATCCCGGGCCAGGAGGACCATCTGATCCTCGCTGATAACCTCGGGGTTAATCATGATCCGGACCTCGCGGCCGGCCTGAATGGCAAAGGACTTATCCACTCCGTTGAAGGAGGAGGTAATTTCCTCCAGGGTCTCCAGCCGTTTGATATAGTTCTCCAGATTTTCCCGCCGGGCGCCGGGACGGGCGGCGGAAATGGCATCGGCTGCCTGGACCAGACAGGCCACCACCGTCCGGGGCTCCACATCGTTGTGGTGGGCGTGGATGGCGTGGATAATGTTTTCGCTCTCCCGGTATTTCCGGGCCAGTTCCACGCCGATCTGCACGTGGGAGCCCTCCACCTCGTGGTCGATGGATTTGCCCAGGTCATGGAGCAGGCCGGCCCGTTTGGCCTCGGTGACGTTGGCGCCGATTTCGGCGGCCAGCAGCCCGGCCACATGGGAGACCTCAATGGAGTGATTGAGTACATTCTGCCCATAGCTGGTGCGGTAGCGCATCCGGCCCAGGAGCTTGACCAATTCCGGATGCAGGCCGTGGACGTTGGTTTCAAAGATGGCCCGTTCACCCTCGGCTTTAATCACGGCGTCCACCTCGCGCTTGGCCTTTTCCACCATCTCCTCAATGCGGGCGGGGTGGATACGGCCGTCCAAAATCAGTTTTTCCAGGGCCAGCCGGGCAATCTCCCGGCGAACAGGGTCAAAACAGGAGACGGTGATAGCCTCCGGCGTGTCGTCGATAATCAGGTCTACCCCGGTGAGGGTCTCCAGGGTGCGGATGTTCCGGCCCTCCCGGCCGATGATACGTCCCTTCATGTCGTCGTTGGGCAGGGGCACCACCGACACGGTAGCCTCGGACACATGGTCGGCGGCGCAGCGCTGGATGGCCAGGGAGATGATCTCCCTGGCTTTGGTGTCGGCCTCCTCTTTGAAGCGGGTCTCGATCTCTTTGATTTTCATGGCCGATTCGTGGGTCACGTCGTCCTCCAGCTGAGAGAGCAGATAGTTCTTGGCCTCCTCGGCGGTGTAGCCGGAGATACGCTCCAGCTCGTCCACCTGCTTCTGCTTCAGCTCCTCGGCCTGGGCCTGGGTGGCGTCCAGCTTGGCCAGCTTGGCGGACAGCTGTTCCTCTTTCCGCTCGATGTTCTCCACCTTGCGGTCCAGATTTTCCTCTTTTTGCTGCAAACGGTTTTCCTGGCGCTGCAGTTCGCTGCGGCGGTCCTTCACCTCTTTGTCATGCTCGTTCTTGGCCTTTAGGATCTCCTCTTTGGCCTCCAGCAGAGCTTCGCGCTTTTTGTTCTCTGCGCTCTTATAGGCTTCGTTGACAATGCGGGTGGCTTCATCCTCGGCAGATTTAATCTCCCGTTCCGCTGTGGCCTTACGCCGGTTCCAGCCAAAGACCGCGCCGCCCAAAGCGCCGATGATGAGTGCAGCGATCATGCCGATAACTGCTAAAATTGGGTCCATTGGGTCTTGTTACACCTCCAAAATTTTCATCTCCGCGGCGGACCGCCGCGGCACCTGCTGCCGGCCAGCAGACCGGTGCAGGCCTGCAGTAAAAGGCCGCAAGGGATCAACAGGCGGGCTGCCCTCCCTCCCTTGCGACAACTGAAAAACATCCCCACAGGTTTTTCACATTTGTCCATATACATTGTAAAGGCCAGCCGCTTTTCTGTCAAGATTTATTCACATTTGAAATGGAGGGTTTTTTGAAAAAATTTTCCAAAACGGCAAAAACCAGGGGAAAACAGCGCAGGGGGAGGGGCGGCGGCCAAGCGGGCATAAAAAAAGGCGGAAGTCCGCCTTACCAAAGGGTTCCCACCTCCGCCCCGGTGTAATACCAGGTAAGGATTTCGGCAAAGGAGCTGCCGGTTTTTGCCATGGTGTTGGCCCCATACTGGCTCATGCCGACTCCGTGCCCATAGCCGGTGACGTCAAAGACAAACTGGCCTCCGTCCCAAGTCACAGAAAAGGAGGCGGAGCGCAGGGAAAACAGCGTGCGCACCTGCCCACCGGTGAGGGTAATTCCCCCCAGGGGGATGGAGATGACCCCGCCTCCCTGGTTGCGGCTGGCCTCCCCGAACCAGGCAGAGGGGTCGCCGGACAGATCGGCCCCCGGATAAGCGGTCAGGGTGAGGGACTTCACCTCCTCCGCGCCCAGCGTTACCTGGGTGCGGTAGTTGGGGACCTCCTCCCCCTCGGGGCTGTCCACGCTTTTCAGATAGGCCACCGCATTGCCCCATACCTCCATCGCGTCCACCGTCTTTCCGGCGGCAGAGGAGAAGAACAGGGCCTGGATGGGCTGGCCGTCATAGAGGACCCCCAGTCCATCCGTCTCTGCTACCGCCTGAGCGATTTTTTCCCCATACTCCCGGGCGCTCAGCCCCCAGCGGGTCTCAGCGGCGGAACGTTCGATATAGGCTTGACAGCAGGTGCTGTCGCCGCAGATGTCGGCGTCAGGGTGTTTGCTGCTGGTTTGGAGTACGGCGGTATAGGTTCGGGCGGCGCAGGCCTGCGCTTTTAGAGCCTCCAGCTCGAAGGAGGCGGGCATCTCCGCCGCCACCACCCCCCACAGATAAGCATCCATGGTCAATTCCACAATCTCCCCCTCCTTGGTCTGGAGA
>CAMWBA010000168.1 GCA_947172355.1 uncultured Bacillota bacterium | reverse complement strand
ATTCTCTCCTCCATCGCCATGGAGGAGCTCGGACTGAGCCACATCCTCAATGCTGAGGGCGAGAAATTGCAATATATTTTGGGTACTCTGCCCGGTCTCAGCGGCCCGCCTGCCACAGTCAGCGACGTGCTGGCCGCCAACGAGAGTGTCCGCAGTATGCTGGAGACCACGGTGCAGAACCAGCTCTTCTTGAAGGCGAAGATGCAAGGTGCGCTGACAGCCTCTCCCATGCAGGGCCCCACGGGCGCAACCGGTCCCACCGGAGCCACAGGCCCCGCCGGCGGACCGACGGGGGCGACGGGCGCAACCGGGGCCACAGGCGCCACCGGAGCTACTGGTGCTACCGGGCCCACCGGCCCCACCGGTGCGGACGGCGCGGTAGGCGCGGCGGGCGCGATTGGGGCTACCGGAGCCGCTGGAATTACCGGGGCGACGGGCGCGACCGGAGCCACAGGTGCGACGGGGGCGACGGGCGCGACCGGAGCGACCGGACCTGCCGGAGCCACCGGAGCTACTGGCGCTGCGGGCGCAACCGGCCCCGCTGGTATTGCAGGCGCGGTGGGTGCTGCCGGGGCCACAGGCGCCACGGGTGCCACGGGCTCTACCGGCGCGACCGGTCCCACCGGCGCGACGGGCCCCAACGTCACCGGCACTGCCGCCTTTGCCGCCAACACCAGCGGCACAGCGCTGACCGTTGCGGTGGGGGGCACCCTGGTTCCCCTGCCGGACAGCCAGTCCCTCTCCCCAGATATCACGGTCAACGGGGCCAACACTGTATTCACTGTGACCAACGCTGGACGCTACCAGCTTTCTTACAATGTCAACACCACAGCAGCTCTGGCCAGCGGCACCCGCCTGCTCATCAACGGCGTGGCCAATACGGCCTCCACCGTAGCCCCTGTGCTGTCTCTGAGCCACTTCTCCAACGAGATCTTGCTTAATCTGAACGCCGGGGACACCATCTCGCTGCAAATGTTCGGCATTGCCTCTGTGGCCACCCTGCTGCCCGGTTCCGCTGGTGCAACCCTGTCCATCACCCGTCTGAGCGGAGGAGGGATGTCTCATGTCAATGCCAACCTTTCCCCAAATCGATCCCCCGTTGACAAGAGAGAACAGTCTGAATGAGATCATCTCCTCCATTGCTGCTGAGGAACTCAGCCTGAGCCATATCCTAAATGCGGAGGGCGAAAAGCTGCAATACGTGCTGGGTACCCTGCCAGGCATTGCTGAGGCGGCGGCTCTGGATGAGGTCATGCAGGTCAACCAGAGCGTACAAGAAACGTTGTCCAATGTGATGGAGCAGCAGATGATGCTGACCAGCAAGCTGACCTCTGCCATGAGCGCCCCCATCCTGCCCGGTCCTACCGGCGCCACCGGAGCCACCGGGGCCACCGGCCCCGCTGAGGGCGCTGCCGGAGCGGTCGGAGCCACCGGCCCCACCGGGGCGGACGGTGTGGCCGGTGCCACTGGCCCTACCGGCACGACCGGCGCCACCGGAGCCACCGGCGCGCAGGGACCCACCGGCCCAACCGGCGCGGACGGAGTGACCGGCGCCGCGGGGGCGGTTGGGCCCACGGGAGCGACTGGAGCAACTGGTGCGACAGGGCCCACCGGAGCGGTAGGCGCAACCGGAGCAACCGGAGCCACCGGGCCCACCGGGCCGGACGGAGCAGCCGGACCGGCCGGTATTGTTGGCGCGGTCGGCGCGACCGGTGCGACCGGGCCCACTGGGGCATCCGGCCCCACTGGCGCGACCGGGCCCAACCCCACCGCCACTGCCGGCTTTGCCGCCAACACCCAGGGCAGCAGCGTTTTAGTAGCGCTGGGCGGGACTGCCATCGCCCTGCCCAATGCGCAGGTTCTGTCTCCGGACATCACGGTCAACGCCGGAAACACAGTGTTCACCGTGGCCACGGCGGGCACCTATCAGATTTCTTACCACGTGAACACCACCGCGTCCCTGTTGATGGGGACCCGGTTGGTCATCAACGGAACGAACAGTACCCCCTCTACCATCAATCCAGCCATTTCCACCGCCAACTTTGAGAACCAGATCAAGGTCACCCTGCCCGCGAATTCCACCATTTCACTCCAGCTTTTCACCTCGATTGTTGGAACTGCCATCTTAATCAACGGCGGCGCAGGAGCCTCTCTGAGCATTGTACGGCTGAGCTGAACTCCGCCGGAACAACCAAGTCTCCCGCCGATTTTTACCGGCGGGAGCAGTTTGACTATGAATTAAAAGGAGGCCCTGTTATGGTAAGCGTCAGCCTGTGTATGATCGTAAAGAATGAGGAGGATGTACTGAAGCGCTGTCTGGAGAGCACCGCCGGTCTGGTGGATGAGATTATCATCGTGGACACCGGCTCCACCGACCGCACCCGGGAGATCGCCGCCCGCTTTACTGAAAAAGTATTTGACTTCCCCTGGCAGGATGACTTTTCCGCTGCCCGGAACGAGTCCTTTTCCCACGCGTCGATGGACTACTGCATGTGGCTGGACGCCGACGATGTAGTCTTGGAGGAGGATCGGAACGCGTTTCTGGCCTTGAAAGAGACACTGGACCCCGCTGTCTCGGTGGTTATGGCCCCCTACCACACCGGTTTTGACGAAAACGGCAATGTGACCTTCTCCTATTACCGGGAACGGCTTATCAAAAACCGGGCCGGCATGAGCTGGGTGGGGGCCGTACACGAAGTGGTCACGCCAATCGGGAAGGTAGTCTATGGAGATTTTGCCGTCACGCACCGTAAGACCCGGCCCTCCGACCCGGACCGGAACCTTCGCATCTACGAGGCCCAGCTGGCTGCGGGCAAGGAACTGGAACCCCGCCAGCAGTTCTACTATGGCCGGGAGCTCTACTATCACCACCGCTGGAAGGAAGCCCTGAGGGTTTTTGATCAATTTTTGGCCGAGGGGCGGGGGTGGGTGGAGAACAACATCGACGCTTGCTGCCATTGCTCCTACTGCCACAGGGAGTTGGGCCAATCCGACGAGGCACTATGGGCGCTGCTGCGCACCTTTGCCTACGACCGGCCTCGGGCGGAGGTCTGCTGTGAGATCGGCCATTGGTTTTTCCTCCGGGACCAGTACCGGCAGGCGGCCTACTGGTATGCTCTGGCTCTGACATGCGCAAGGGATGACCGCCGGGGCGGCTTCGTCTCCCCGGACTGCTATGGCTATCTCCCCTGTATCCAGCTGTGTGTCTGCTACAGCCGCCTGGGCGATCAGAAACGGGCGGAGACCTTTAATTGAGCTGGCTGCCTCCTGCAAACCGGATGCTCCAGCGGTTCTTCACAACCGGGCTGTCTTTCAAGGTTTAACGAAAGAGGCAGCCCATTAGAGCCCGGGAGGAAAGCAAGTCCTTGACCGGAAACGTCAAGTGGGCGGCCAGAAGAACTTCAAGGATATATTGCCGGTTTGTATGGCAACGGATTTGTCAGAAAGACTGTATCCTACTTGCTTTAAGATGGCAACAAATATGGCATAAAGCCAAAATCGTTGCAACACAGCGGTACATCTTTTTTGACGCCACAGGACAACCTGTGTCGCAAAAAAGATGCGGGCGAAAAACACCGCATTTTTATGCGGTGTTTTTAATTTTTTGAAAGAAAATTCTGCGAGGAGAGCCAAAAAGCTGAAACTCAAAATGATTGGAAGCGTTATTTTGAAATAACATGAAAAAGCTTCAGAATCGGCCCGAAATTGGCGGATTCTGAAGCTGGAGGGGCGAAGGCTTGAGCGATGCTCAAAACCTCCAAAAGTGAAGAAAACCAACTGCCTCTGCCCGGTTGGAAGTAATCCATCGACTATGCCATCAACGCTCCCTAGTCTGCGTTCAACATAAAAATCCTCCCATTGTAGACTTTGGATATTTCCTTGGTCTACTTTGGGAGGAGCTTTTCACTTTTCCTGTCTTATCTCTTCTTTTTCTTTTTGTCAAACAGCCCCTTGAAGCCGCTCTCCGGAACCTTTTCCCCCATCGCAGCCCCAAACGCGTTAAGGGCCTCTTTTTGTTCGGCGTTGAGGGAAGTGGGCACCTGTACTTTAACCGTGACATACTGATCCCCTCGCCCTCTGCCCCGAAGCTCCGGAATCCCTTTCCCCCGCAGGCGGAAGGTGGTGCCCGTCTGCGTACCGGCAGGGAGGTTGTATTTTACTTTTCCATCAATGGTAGGAATCTCCAGTTCTGCCCCCATAGCAGCCTGATAGAAGCTGACAGGATGTTCATACAGCACGGTAACCCCCTCTCTTTGAAACTGGGGGTGGGGCTTGATCTGGACCCGCACCAGCAGGTCGCCGGCAGGTCCGCCGTTGGTTCCGGCGTTGCCCTGCCCCCGGAGAGAGACGGCCTGTCCGTCGTCAATTCCCGCCGGGATGGTAACGGAAATACGCTGTTTCTTACGGGTATTTCCTGCGCCGCTGCACTTAGTGCAGGGCGTATGGATAATCTTTCCGGTTCCCCGGCACTTGGAACAGACCGTGGTGGTGGAAAAGGCAAAGCCTCCCGCACCACGCTGGACCCGCACCTGGCCGGCACCCCGGCAGTCGGGACAGGTCTCGGCGGTGGTGCCCGGAGCACAGCCCGAACCCTTGCACTCCTCACAGGTCTCGGTGCGGCTGAGCTCAATCTCCTTGGTGCAACCAAAGGCTGCCTCCTCGAAAGTGAGCACCAAATTGACCCGCAGGCTCTCTCCCTTCTGGGGGCCGCTGCGCCGTCCGCCGCCGCCAAAGCCTCCGCCGAACCCGCCGCCAAAGAACGAGCCGAAGATATCGCCCAGATCGATGTCCCCCATGTCGAAGCCGAATCCGCCCCCGCCGCCATAGCTTGGGTCCACTCCGGCATGGCCAAACTGGTCATAGCGGGCCTTCTTGTCCGGGTCGGAGAGGATGCTGTACGCCTCATTGATTTCCTTAAATTTGGTTTCAGCATCCTTATCCCCCGGGTTGACGTCCGGATGGTATTTCTTGGCCAATTTACGGTATGCCTTTTTCAGTTCTTCCTCCGTAGCCCCCTTAGACAAGCCAAGAATCTCATAATAATCACGTTTTTGTTCCGCCATATGTCGTCGTCGCAAAGTCCGCTAAGCTCCGGGTTCCGCTTTGCGGAAACCTACACCTGCGTCTTTACTCCTCCTCTCCGTCCCAACCCCGCTTGCGCTGGACTCAGGGCTAGGTATTTAGAACATGGAAGGTGAGCGGGACAGATAAAATCCCGCTCGACCTCCTGTCACGCTGTGCTTATTCGCAACGCACATCTTCCCTCCGTCTCGGGACACAAACATCCGGGCCTGCGCCCCTTTTTGGTTTGTATCCCTCGCTTCGGTCCATCCGTGCCGCTCACAGCCGCTTCACGCTGCTTATTTTTGGTCGTCGTCCACAACCTCATAGTCTGCGTCCACCACATCGGGACCGGACTGGCCTCCGCCCTGTTGGCTGCCGGTGAAGCCCGCGCCGCCCATATCGGGACCGGGACCTGCCTGCCCACCCTGCTGGCCGTATACCTTCTCACTCAGAGCATAGAACGCCTTGGTCAGCGCCTCGGAGGCGTCCTTCATTGCCTGGGTGTCCGTCCCCTTCAGCGTCTCCTTCAAGTGATTTAGGGCGGACTCCACCTCCGCTTTATCACCGGCGGATACCTTGTCGCCCATCTCCTCCAGAGCCCGCTCCATGCGGAAAGCGGTCTGGTCTGCCTCGTTGCGGATGTCGGCTGCCTCCCGCATCTTCTTATCCTCAGCGGCGAACTGCTCAGCCTCCCGCATAGCCTTGTCAATCTCCTCCTTACTCATGTTGGTGGAGGAGGTGATGGTGATATGCTGCTCCCGGCCGGTGCCCTGGTCCTTGGCGGACACGTTGACAATGCCGTTGG
>CAMWBA010000167.1 GCA_947172355.1 uncultured Bacillota bacterium | reverse complement strand
GATTGGCTTCGTTCCATCTCCCTGTGGGCAGCCGTCTCCGCCGGGGAGGCGGCTGCCGCGTCAGGCCCGTCTATGCAGAAAGGAAAATTTGGTCTCCGAACACACGACAGCCACAAAAATCAGCGCGAATCCCGCCAGCAGCCGGCCGGTAACCGGGTCGCCATAAAAGACGACGGAAGAGGCCACCCCAAATACCGACTCCAGGGACAAAATTACAGCGGCGGAGGCGGGGTCGGACCAGACCTGGCCCACATTTTGAAACAGCAGGGCCACGGTGGTGGCCATGACGCAAAGATAGGCCATGGGCAGGAAAACCGCCGGGCTGGCCAGGGCGGCAGCGGGAAAGGTCTCGGTACAGGCCCCGCAGATCCAGGCGTAGAGGGCGGCAAAGGCGAACTGAAAGACGGTGAGCAAGGTAATATCCTTCCCCGGCGACACCTTGGCCACCGCCACAATGTGGCTGGCGTAAAAGACCGCACAGCACAGGGTCAGCAGGTCACCGGTGTTGATGGTCAGTTCCTCCGTGAGAGAGACCAACCCCACCCCGGTTACGCACAGCAGGGCGGCGGCAATGTTATACCGGTCGGGCTTCATCTTCACAACCGCCCAGGTGAGGAAGGGGACCAGCACGCAGTATACCGCCGTGAGAAAGGCGTTTTTGGAGGGGGTGGTCTGAGCCAGGCCAAAGGTCTGGACCGAGTAGGCCAGGAACAAAAATCCGCCGATGACCGCCCCGCGCCACAGGTAGTCAGGGGTAAATTCCTGCCACTTTTTCCAGCATACCAGTCCTAACAGCACCGCTCCAGCGATAAACCGGACGGCCAGCAGAAAAAACACTGGCATCACATCCAGCGCATTTTTCATAATGAAGAAGGAGGTGCCCCAGATCAGGGCGGCCGCAAAAAGCATGGGTTTGGCCAGCAGTTTCATCGTCTTAGGGGACATGGAAATCAACTCCAGATTGCAAAATTGGGGGACGCATGGTAGGATAGGGAGAAAACGTCCGAAGGACGCCCGCCCGGCCAGGAGAACACCCGCCCGGCGAGGGCTGAAAGGGAGGAAGCTATGGACATACTCACCCAAGATTTTTACGCCAGGGATACGCTGACTGTGGCCCGGGACCTTCTGGGCCGGGAGATCGTTCGGGTTCTTCCGGACGGGACACGGCTGGTCTGCCGCATTACCGAGACCGAAGCCTATATCGGCCGCTTGGACAAAGCCTGCCACGCCTACGGCTACAAGCACACCGCCCGTACGGAAACCCTGTTCGCCCCGCCGGGGACGGCCTACCTCTATCTGATCTACGGCATGTACCACTGTCTTAACTTTGTCACCGAGGGGGAGGGGGAGCCCGCCGCCGTTCTGATCCGCGGGGCGGTTGCGGTAGAAAACGGAGATATTATAGCAAAAAACCGCTTCGGCTGCAAGGAGAAAAACATGAACGCCTACCAGCGGAGAAACTTTCTCAATGGTCCCGGCAAGCTGTGCCGGGGGCTGAACCTGACCCGAGCCCAAAATGGGCTGTCGCTGACCGCGCCGGACGGCGGGCTGTTTGTCTGTGCCGGACAGCCGCCCGCCCCCGGAGCCATCCAAACGGGCAAACGCATCGGTATTGACTACGCCGAAGAGGCGGTAGACTTCCCTTGGCGCTTTTGGTATGGATAAAAAATCAGGCCCCGAGAGGGGCCTGATTTTTCCTTGTTTAGTTGGCCGCAATTACCCGTACCTGCTGTCCTACAGGGTCCAGGTAGATGGTCAGATTGTTGGAGTATGACTTGATGGAGGCCAGACGGGAGGAGCCAGTGCTGTCGGTAAGCCAGTTGTCTTCGCTATAGCGGTTGCTGCCGCTCTGATTACGGAAGCACTCCACATCGTCGGCTACTCGGTACGTCCGGCCGTTGACGGTGACATGGGGGCTGCCTTGGCTCTCGAAGAAGTCGCTGGGCTTCACGTTCTTGACTTCGGTGAGCTTGTTGATGCTGCGGATGATGTCCTTGCCCTCGCGGTCCTTTCCGACAGAAACCGCCACAATATCGCCGCTGCGTCCGTTGTAGCCGGTGGCGGAGCTGAACTCAATGGTGGCCCCGCTGCCCCGGATTAAGCGCCAGCTCGTTTGGGTCCGCTCCGGAGTCTTAATTGTTGTTCCATCCGCTTCGTACTCCGGTGGAATGACAGATGTAGTTGAAACCATCATACCATACTCATAGGCATTGCCGGTGACGTCCCGGAGGACGATGTAGTCCACCATGTTGGAGCTGTTCAAGTGATAGGTGTAAACCTTGTCGGCGGCAATCTCGTCCATAGACAGATCGGCCAGGTCGATGGCCACGGTATCCCCGCTGCTCACCCGCTCATAGACCCGCACGCCGGAGGAGACGGTGTAGCTGCCCAGCTTCATCCCCGGAATCTGGAAGTCGCCGGGGGCACGGTTTTCGGACAGGCGGCTGGCCGAAAAACCATCCTTGCTTCCGGAGAAGATGACCAGCTGCCCCTCCACATTAGAGGCGTTGCTCACCGTTCCGGACAGCTTGAGGGTGCCGCCGTTGGGCAGGAAGACCTGGGCGGAGCCCCCTTCCACAACCCCCACCGCGGTAGAGCGGGTCTTTGCTTCCGACTTCACGATGCCGCCCACCTTGCCGTCGGCGGTGAGGAGGAGGGACACGCTGTCGCCCGTCTTGATGTCGCCAATGGTATCCCAGGCGCTCTCCAGCACCTCAAACTCGGTATCCACCGCCTTGACGGTCAGAGGCGTTTTGGGGTTGGGCCTGGGCTCCTTATAGATGCAGGTGAGCCTCAGGTCGGACACTACCAGCGTGTTGGTCAGCTGATCATAGGTTACCACGTCGTAAGGCTTGATCTGGGACAGGGTAATGGGCTGCCGGTTTTTCACAATGCTGAAGCTGCTCACCCCGCCGGTCAGCCGGTGGAAGGTGGCGGCAGTGGCATTGCCCATCACCACCACTGCGTCAGAGTCCGCTGTGGTGGCACCGCTGGTGGCGTAGACCGCCACAATCTTCCCCTTCTCCGAGTACAGGGTAATCTGGGCACCGGGGGCCAAACTGG
The DNA here is from genome assembly GCA_947172355.1 of uncultured Bacillota bacterium. Classification (GTDB taxonomy): domain Bacteria; phylum Bacillota; class Clostridia; order Oscillospirales; family Oscillospiraceae; genus Lawsonibacter. The sequence goes on along the minus strand of CAMWBA010000167.1, from coordinate 2,828 downwards.
TGTATGCCTCCAGGTACTGGGTGCTCTGCCCCGCCGTGGAGGTGTACACCGGGGTCGTGCTGGAGATGGTGTACTGCTGTCCCCCGGCGGCCTTCACATAGGCGGCCTGCGCGCTGCCGGACAGCGTGATGGTGGTGGCGGTGCTGTCGTCAGGGACAAAGGTAACGATCTCTTCCCGGTCGTTAAGCACCAGATGCCCCCGTTTGCCCTGGAGCGAGACGGGGTTTCCGTCTCCGTGGGCGGGGAGGTAGGCTTCGGAATTTTTGTTGCTGGTGGTGCGGATAGCGCCCGTTCTGCTGCCGTCGTCGGTTTCCACGTTGATGGCCAAGATGATCTCAGGTTCGCTGGACACGGCGCCCAAGCTCTCATAATATACCTTGCCGTCGGCATCTTTGCACTTGAGGGCGTTGACAAAGAGCTGGGCGGCCTGAGCCCGGTTCAAACTGGTTCCGGGGTTGGAGGGCAGGCCGTCCGTCAGCCCGATGGAGGCCGCCAGGTCCATAAAGCCCTGGGGCCAGACTGCGCCGGCCTGCTGGCTGGTATACCGCAAGGCCCGCAGCAGGATGGTAACCGCCTCCGCCAAGCTGATTTTGCTGTCCGGCAGGAACCGGCCGTCCCCCACGCCGGAGATCAGGGGAATATCCCGGTCCCCCTCCTTCACGGGGCTGTAGCTGGCCGCTAAATTGATGTAGCTTCTGGCCCAGTGGCTGCCTGTCACGTCAGAGAAGATGGTCCGGGTGGCGTAGCGCGCCGCCTCGTCCCCTTTCTGGAGGAAGTTCACCACCATGGTGCAGAACTGGGCCCGGGTCAGGGTGCCGTCCGGGTTGAAGCGGCCGTCCCCTGTGCCGGCCACAACCCCCATCAGACGCAGAATGTCGGCGTTGACGGCGGTAACCGGATCGGATATGTCGTGGAAGGAGGACTGAATTGCCGAGGCGGGCAGCATCACCAGCGACAGGGCCAGGGCAGCGGTGAGAATCGCCGCCAGAAAACGTTTGTATTTCATTGTTTCACACTCCTACTCTCAATCTGCCCGCAGCGCCTCCACCGGCTGGAGGCCGGAGGCTTTGATTGCGGGGTACATACCAAAGATAACCCCCAATACCACCGAGAAGAGGAAAGCCCCCAGCACAATGCCCTGGTCGGGCCAGAGGATCATGCCGTTCAGCAGAAACTTTCCGGCAATCAGGGAGCCCATGCAGCCGATGAGAATGCCCAGCACGCCGCCAATGCCGCAGATGACAGCGGCCTCGATCAAAAACTGGGTGATGATACTGGTGCGCTCCGCCCCGATGGCCTTGCGGATGCCGATCTCCCGGGTGCGCTCGGTAACGGTGACCAGCATGATGTTCATAATGCCGATGCCGCCCACCAGCAGGGAGATGGCGGCGATGCCGCCCATGACCATGGTCCGCATCTTGGCCTGCTCCTGGCTCGCCTCACGGTACTCGTTGTTGCTGTAAGCGTTGCCCCAGCCGCTCATTTGGTTGCCATTCTCGTCCATAGGAAACATGCCGTCCAAAAAGCCCTGCACCCGGCTGGTCACTTCGCCGGTGGCCGCGCTGGAGGTGCATTTGATCTTCCACTCGGAAATACTCTGATTCTTGTTCAGCGTCCGGTTGACGGTATAGGGCAGAAGGAGCACATTGTCTATTCCAGAATAGTCATCCTCAATATTTTTGGCCTGGTACCAACCAACCACCAGAAAGGGCAGGCCGTTGATGGTGATGGTCTCCCCCACGGGGTCGGTATAGTCGAACAGCTTCTCCTTCAACCCGCCCCCCAGCACGCACACGCTGTTCTCCTTCTCAATGTCCAGGAAGGACAGCTCCCGGCCCGCGGCCAGCTCGTAGTTGTTGCACACGCCATAGGACTCGTTACCCAGCACGATCTGGATCCGGTCTCTCCAGTCGTCCCAATTCTCGGTGGAGTAGGTCTTGCCGCCGTAGCGGACAATCATCTCGCTCCACAGGTTGACCACGGGAGTGATGCCCACCACCAGCTTCTTGTCCAGAGCGGCCACATACTCGTTGAGCACGGCGTCCATGTCCTGGCCGGTGGAGGAGTAGGCGCTGACCTCCACAATGTTGTTGCCCATGGCCTCCATCCACTCCATATTCTTCTTGTTCTGGCCGGCCACCACCGACACCATGATGACCACCGAGGCTACGCCGATGATGATGCCCAGCATGGTGAGGAAAGAGCGGGTCTTTTTCATAAAAATGGACTTGAAGGCCATCTTGAAGGCCTGTACTAAATTCATACCGCAGCCGCCTCCTTTCCACGCTCGTCTGAGACGATCTTGCCGTCGGTCAGCCGCACCCGGCGGCGGGCCTGGGCGGCGATGCCGTCGTCATGGGTGATGAGGATGATGGTGGAGCCCTCCCGGTTCAGCTCCCGGAGGATCTCCAGCACATGCCGGCCCGTCTTGGAGTCCAGAGCGCCGGTGGGCTCGTCGGCCATGATGATGGGGGGGCGGGTGGCGATGGCCCGGGCAATGGCCACCCGCTGCTGCTGGCCGCCCGACATCTCTGAGGGCCGGTGGTGGGCCCGGCTGTCCATCCCCACTTTGGCCAGGGCCTCCATGGCCCGGTCCTCCCGTTCAAAGACGGAGATGCCTTGATAGATCAACGGCAGGGTCACATTTTCCAGGGCGTCCAGCTCTTGAATCAGGTTGTAGCCCTGGAAGATGAAGCCGATCTCTCGGTTTCGGATGCGGGCCAGCTGGCGGTCGGACAGTTCGGTCACCTCGGTGCCGTCCAGCAGATAGGTGCCGTAGGTGGGGATGTCCAGACAGCCCAGCACGTTCATCATGGTGGACTTGCCCG
>CAMWBA010000166.1 GCA_947172355.1 uncultured Bacillota bacterium | reverse complement strand
GGCTTTGTGGACTACTTCCTCCTCGTCTCCGACTTTATCGGCTACGCCAAGGGAAGCGGCATCCCGGTGGGGCCTGGCCGGGGCTCGGCGGCGGGGTCCATGGTGGCCTACTGCTTGAACATCACCAACGTGGACCCCATGGAGTATGGGCTGTATTTCGAGCGGTTCCTCAACCCGGAGCGGGTGTCCATGCCGGATATCGACATTGACTTCTGCCCCCGCCGCCGGCAGGAGGTCATCGACTATGTGAAGCGAAAATATGGCGAGGACCACGTGGCCCAGATTGTCACCTTTGGCACGATGGCGGCCCGGGGGTCGGTCCGGGATGTGGGCCGGGTACTGGGCGTGCCCTACGGCGAGGTGGACGCCCTGGCCAAGCTGATCCCAAGCGGCCCGGGGGCGCTGCATATCACCCTGGAGGATGCACTGAAGCTGTCCAAACAGCTGAAGGATGCCTACGACGAAAACCCCACAACCCGAAAGCTCATCGACACCGCCATGGCTATCGAGGGGATGCCCCGAAACACCTCCACCCACGCCGCCGGTGTGGTGATCACCCGCCGGCCGGTGGTGGACTATGTTCCCCTGGCCGCCAACGACGGTCAGCCGGTCACCCAGTACGTCATGACCACCCTGGAGGAGCTGGGGCTGCTGAAAATGGACTTTCTGGGCCTGCGCAACCTGACCGTCCTGGACGATGCGGCCAAAATGGTCCAAAAGAAGGAGCCGGGGTTCACCATCGACGCCATCCCGGAAAACGACCCGGCCACCATGGCCATGCTGGCGGAGGGGAAGACCTCCGGAGTGTTCCAGCTGGAGTCGGCCGGCATGACCGGGGTATGCGTGGGGCTGAAACCGAAAAATATTGAAGATATCTGCGCGGTCATCGCGTTGTACCGCCCCGGTCCTATGGACTCCATCCCCAAGTTCCTGGCCTGTGCCCAGGACCCGGCCAAGGTCACCTATCAGGATCCCTCTCTGGTGCCCATTCTGTCGGGGACATACGGTTGCATTGTCTACCAGGAACAGGTCATCCGCATCTTCCAGGATCTGGCGGGCTACTCTTTGGGCCAGGCGGACATGGTGCGCCGGGCCATGAGCAAGAAGAAGGTCAAGGAGATTGAAAAGGAGCGGACCGCATTCCTCTACGGCGATTCCAGCCGAAATATTGCGGGCTGTATTGCCAACGGGGTGCCGGAGGCGGCGGCCCAGGCCATCTACGACGAGATGTACGACTTTGCCGAATACGCCTTCAACAAGTCCCACTCTCTGGTGTATGCCATTGTGTGTTATCAAACGGCCTGGTTCAAATGCCACCACCCCAAGGAGTATATGGCGGCCCTGCTCACCTCGGTGCTGGACTCCACCGAGAAGGTCGCCGAGTACATTGCCGAGTGCCGTACCATGGGCATACAGCTCCTGCCCCCTGATGTCAACCAGTCCGGGGCCGACTTCACCGTAGTAGAGGCGGGCATCCGATTTGGTCTGGTGGCGCTGAAGGGGGTGGGCCGGAATTTTGTGGTCAATCTTCTGTCCGAGCGGGAGAAAAACGGCCCCTTTGCCGATTTTATGGACTTCTGCGACCGGCTTTTTGACCAGGACATGAACCGCCGGATGCTGGAGAGCCTCATCAAGAGCGGCGCCTTTGACACGATGGGCTGCCGCCGGTCCCAGCTGATGCAGGTCTACGGCCAGGTGCTGGACGGCATTGCCGCTGCCCGGAAGCGAAATGTGGAGGGACAGATGGACCTGTTCGGCATGGACGAGGGGGAGATGGAGTGCGCCCCTCTGCCTGCGCTGGTGCTGCCCGACCTGCCGGAATACACCCTGCAAAAGCGGATGAGCATGGAGAAGGAGAGCACCGGGCTGTATCTCTCCGGCCATCCTATGGACCAGTACCGGGAGCTGGCCAGGCAGCACGGAGCGGTAACCATTGGTTCCATCCTCACCGACTTTGGGCGGGAGGAGGGTCCTCAGACCTATCGGGACGGCCAGCGGGTGTCGGTGGCCGGGGTGATCTCCTCCTACCGCACCCGGACCACGCGGAACAATACCCTGATGGCCTATGTAAACCTGGAGGACGACACCGCTTCCATGGAGCTGGTGTGTTTCTCTCGTACCCTAAGCGAGAGCGGCGGCGCGATCAAGGAGAATGTGGCCATACTGGCCGAAGGAAAAATTTCCCTCCGGGACGATAAGGAGCCTCAGCTGACGGTGGATGCCATCCATCCTCTGTCCGGACTGGGGGAAGCAAAGCCCGGGCAGGACCAGACCCTGTATCTCCGCCTGCCCAGCCGGGAGGATCCCAGACTGCGGAAGGTGCGGCTGGCCCTGTCCTTTTTCCCGGGGGAACAGCAGGTGGTGCTCTATTTTGAGGACTGCAAAAAGCGTCTGGGCTCCCGGTGTGAAATTCTTCCCGCCTTGGTGGAGGAGCTGAAGGAGCGTCTTGGGGAAAAAAATGTGGTGATAAAATGATGTGGTTGGACTATCTTCGGGACTTCAATACCGGTTCTGTCCTGCTGCGGCTGACGCTGGCCGTGCTGTGCGGCGGGATGATTGGCATTAACCGGGAGCACAAACGGCGCCCGGCGGGCTTTCGCACTTACATGCTGGTGTGCCTGGGGGCGGCCCTCACCGGAATTTTAAGCCAGTATCTGTGGGTGATGATCAACACCCAGTGGGCCGAGGTCTCCCATCTGCTGAACAAGACCACCGACGTCACCCGCATCGGGGCCAAGGCCATCGGGGGCGTAGGCTTTCTGGGGGCGGGGACCATCCTGGTCACCGAGCAGTGGGAGGTAAAGGGGCTGACCACCGCCGCCGGGCTGTGGGCCTCCGCCTGTTTGGGGCTGGCCATTGGGGCTGGCTTCTATGAGGGGGTTCTGGTGGGTTTTTTTGCCATTTTTTTGAGCATCAAGGTGCTTCCCACCATTGAAGACATGATTCTGGCCCACTCCCGAAATATGAATCTTTATGTGGAGCTGGTGTCGATTGAGCGGATGCAGGCGTTTATTGCCCTGCTGCACACCATGGAGATCCAGATCTATGACATGGAAATTGACCGCCAGCGGGGCCGGCGGAAGGGGGATGGCTGCGGCGTGATTTTTTATCTCCACCTGTCCAGGAGCCAGTCACACCCCAAACTGATGACCCAGTTGTCCTATAGTCCAGATGTGCATACCATTGACGAGATATAGGAGGCGGAAGGATGTTTGACAGTTTCAACGCGCTGCGGGAGCTGACCCTGCTGGGGGTGAGCCTTCGAGTGGCGCTGGCCCTGCTCTGCGGCGGCGCCATCGGCATTGAACGGGCGGAGAAGCGCCGCCCGGCGGGATTCCGCACCCACATCCTGATCTGCCTGGGGGCGGCCATCGCAGCCATGACCAGCGAGCACCTGTTTTTGAACATGCATTACTATCTGGATGTGGCCCGCATGGGCTCCGGCGTGGTGTCCGGCATCGGCTTCATCGGGGCGGGCACCATCATGGTCACCCGGCGGCAGCGGGTGAAGGGGCTGACCACCGCGGCAGGACTGTGGGTGGTGGCCATTGTGGGATTGTGCTGTGGATTTGGCTTCTATGAGGGGGCGGTCTACACCTCAATGCTGGTGCTGATTGCGGAGGTGTTTTTCTCCAAGCTGGAGTACCGCCTGCTGCGGCGCACCAAAGAGATTGCCCTTTATGCCGAGTATACAAAGCCCTCCAGCCTGGAGGATATTGTGTCCAGGTGCCATAATCTGGGAGTGAAGATTGTAGATCTGGAAATCACCAAGAAGCGGGACGAGAGCGGCAACGCCGCCGCCCTGCTGGCTCTTCTCTCCCGCCAGGGGGCGGGCCGGGAGGAGATCATCCGGGAGCTGTCCAGCGTGGAGGGTGTGGTCAGCGTCATGCGGGCGTAAGGGAGGACGCACTGAGCGCGGCGGACTTCTCCCCGGTTCCACCGTTTCCGCTTGCGTTTCCGTCCCCCGTCTGATATAATATCCTGGCAGAGATAAAGACACAGGGCGGTTGGCAGTCCGCCCGCGGGCCGCGCTCCCGTCAGTAACCTTCCCTCCCGGGTTGTCCCTTCTCTGACGCGAAAATCAGGGAGGAACTTGAATATGGACCGAAATGTTAGCAGCTTTACCGTGCTGTTCCAGCCCCCTTTCTGGGTGGGAATCGCGGAGCGGTGGGGGGAGGAGGGCTATTCGGCGGCCAGGGTGGTCTTTGGAGCCCAGCCCACCGAGCCCCAGCTCTATGAGTGGCTTCTGCGGGAGTGGCACAGGCTGAATTTCAGTCCGGCGGCGGAGGGAGAACGGCCCATTCCGGTGCGGAAAAACCCCAAACGGGAGCAGCGGGAGGCCCATGCCGCCACCCGGGCCAGGAGGACGGGCACCCGGGTCCAGGAGGCCCTCAGCCGCCAGCGGGAGCAGGAGGGGCTTGTCCGCCAGGCGCAGCGCCGTCAGAGGCGGCAGGCGGCGGCGGAGCGGAAGTACCTTCTGCGCCAGGAGAAAAAGCGCGCAAAAAAGCGGGGCAGGTGAACACCTGTCCCGCTTTTGGTATAGGGAGGACTGTGTAACGCTCAAATGACTCCGGCCAGCACCAGGGCGAAGGTGACGAAGGTGGCCAGCAGAGCCAGGGAGAACAGCAGGAAACCCAGACTGAAGGTTTTGCCCTCGACGCTGTTCCGGGAGGGGGGCACCAGCCCGGAGGCCCGCAGGGCGGTAACCACCGGCTTATAGAGCAGCAGGGTGGCGGCCATGTTCATGCCGCCTTTGGCCAGGTTGAAGGGAAGAAAGAGGGTGGGCAGCATAGCGGCTACAGTGGGCCTGGAAATCAGCTCGCCGGAGGCGCCGGTCATGTACAGCGGCGTAATGAGATAGTTCCACAGCAGCATCACCGCCACCATGACCGCCAGTCCCATGCCCAGTCCGATGACAGCGCCCTGTTTGGTGCGCTTTTTCTGATAAAACCAGGAGGCGGTGCAGCAGAAGGAGCAGGTGCCCAGCGCGTTCATCAGGAAGCCCCAGGGGCCGGTGTGGCTGAAGGTTATCATCTCAATGAAGGAGGACAGAACCGAGATGATGGCGGCGGCAAAGGGGCCGAAGGTGAAGCCGCCGATGCAGACGGCCACATGCTTAAAGTCGAAGTCCAGGAACATGACGGGGGGCATCAGCTTGGACATCCAGGCGATAATGACCGAGACGCCGGTGAGCATGGCGAGACAGGTGATGGTCTTGGTGTCCATCTTGGAACGGGCGGGGGCTGCGGAGATGGTAGGTGCGGACATAAAAAACACTCCTTTTTTGTACTTGACCGCTGGAAGAATGGTGTCTTCCAGGTGTCAAAACAAACAAGGAGGCGTGCTACTGCGCACCGAAACGGCACGTGTTGTTTTACACACATCTTCTTCCATCCGGACTAGGAAAAGTCTGGTATGTACCAGCGCCTGCGGCGCTGGGCAAGCCGAAATTTTCGTCACCGTTGGTCCCGGAGTTTCACCGGGTCAGCGGACGCTTGCGCGTCCGGTCGCGGACTTTACCGCCAGTGGGGAATTGCACCCCGCCCTGAAGACATCGTATCCAGTTGTCTGCTAGCATTATACGACAGGCGGGGGAAAAATGCAACCCCTAATTTTTCGGCGGACGGAAGGGAAGCTCATTTCGGCGAATTGTGGACAATTTGAAAAACTTTGACTTACCCTCTATGCAAACGGTAAAAATTATATTAAAATAGAGGGCAAGAAAAACGACGGGAGTGGTTTCATTGGAACAGCCAAAATATAAGCGGGTACTATTAAAGATCAGCGGCGAGGCCCTGGCGGGCGACGCCTCCAGAGGTCTGGACTTCCATGTCATTGGCAGCGTGTGCGATGTGGTGAAGCGGTGCGTAGAGGCCGGAGTCCAGGTAGGCGTGGTTGTAGGGGGCGGCAATTTCTGGCGGGGTGTGAAGGACGGCGGCGGCGCCATGGAGCGGGTCCGCGCCGACCATAGGGGGATGCTGGCCACCTGCATCAACGCCCTGG
>CAMWBA010000165.1 GCA_947172355.1 uncultured Bacillota bacterium | reverse complement strand
CGGCGGCCAGCAGGCCGCATTTGCGCCCTTCTGCGGTGCTCCGCCGCCGCAGGGCTCGGGAAGCAGCGCCGGCAAAACTGAATGTGTTCTAATAAAACTGAATGTGTTTAGTCATGGTTTTAGTTTAGTGCATGACGGAAAAAAAGTCAAGCGCAAATTGAAAAAATGTAAAATATCCCGCCAAACCTTTGAAAACCCCCGCGCTGCTTCTTGCCCCTTGCCTGTTTATCTGGTATAATCAGACAAATATTAGGAATGGCAGGGATGGTAATGGCACCAAAACACGAAGAAAAAGCAAAGGCCCACAACACGGACAGCAAAAAAGAGATGATTATGAAAAGTGCGATCCGTCTGTTTCTTCAGCAAGGATACCGCAATACATCCTTACGTCAGATTGCCCAGGCCAGCGACAGCAGCGCCAGTTTGAGCATTTACCACTTTGGAACAAAACAGGCCATTGCGGTGGCATATATCAACGAAAAAATGCATATCCTCCGGAAAGCGCTGATGGAAAAGGTGGATATCCGCACCAATCCGGAGTTGTTCTGCTGTACCTTTGTGCGGCTGTATCAGTCGGTGATGGCTTCGCCAACCTTTTGCCGGTTTTATCACGATATTATTGAAGAAGGGGTATTCCGCATCATTTTTTTCGAGGATGACAACGGGATCAACGTCAGCGACCTGATTCTGGCCAAGCGTCAGGTCACGCTCCCGGCAAACCTCCACACCTTTTACAGCCACTATATTATTCCCGGCATCGAGTTCGCTGCCTGGATCTCTGAGCCGGATAACCCCCCCTGTGATGAAAAGCTGGATATCCCCTTCCGCACCCTGATGGGTATCATCTATGTGCCGAAGGAAGAGGTGGATGTTTACTGCGAACAGGGAAAAGCCCTGGTAGAACAGCTAATTCAAGAAAATCCCCACTTTTTGGAGCCCTAACCGCTCGGGCTTTGTTTGAAACGCGGCACTATGGCCAGCGGCGAGAGATTTTTCCGCCAGAGGAAGCCGGTTTGATCCGGAGTGCCGGATGTATTGTAAGGAAAATTGGTAATGTATGGCGGAACAGCTCCGCTGTTTGGGCGTGTTGGCACGGCGCCAACAGGCCCTGGTGCCGTTACCTACCCGCATAGGTTTTTATCGCCGTTTTTGCCCATGGCAATGCGCAAAAACGGCTATATTTATACGGAATGTGCCATGTAAACCATCCATTTTGCACAGAAAGCCATCCCCGCCCCATGCTACGCCCGCGACAAAACATACACACGGTTTGCCTTTGGTTCTGTGCACGGACTCTATCAAAATAAATGATTAAAGTTTGATTCCCCTCTTGACAAAAGCGGGGAAATCAGTATAATAGGCACTACGATACTGAATGTGTTTAGTCGTAAAGTAAATGTATTTAGTCGTAAAGTAAATGTGTTTAGTTTCTTGGTGGACGCTGTTCATCTCAACCTGTTATGTTGTGCTGAACACACCGCGACAAAAGAAAGAGGGGTTTCCTATGAAAAAGATCGCCGCTATATTCCTTGCACTGTCCATGGCGCTCGCACTTGGAGCCTGCGGCCAAAAAAATCCCGCCGGCGGCAGCGCTGCCTCCGGAACCGCCAACACCCCAGGCAAAAAGACCGTTGTTAAAATTTCCATGACGGAAGGGCTGAACTCCTCCACCTATGCCCGCGCCGTGGAGTTCGGCGAGAAGGTCAATGCCGACTGCGGCGACCTGTTTGACTTCCAAATTTACCCGAACGACCAGCTGGGCAGCTATCACGACGTCAACGTTGAGGCCATCAATGGCACAGTCGAGATGATTATTGGAGGACTGTCCACCAATCTGGACCCCCGGGGCAGCATCGCCTACACACCCTATCTGTGCACTTCCCTCTCTAAAGTCGATTATTATTACGGCGAAGACAGCTATATTTATGGACTGGTCAACGACATCGCTGACGGTATGGGCCTGAAGTTCCTTGGCTTTGACATCAGCGGTATGGAGGGTATGGCCATCCGCGGCACACTGCCCGACAATCCTCTGGACCCCGCCTCGGACAAGAAGGGCCTCCAGATCCGCACCACCGGCAGCCCCATGCCCCAGGCCTTGATGACCGCGCTGGGCTATATCCCCCTCAACGTCGCCTGGAATGAGGTGTACTCCGCCACACAATCCGGTATGATCAACGGCTTCCTCGGTGCGAACGCAGGCTCCGCTTATAACCAGTTCCGGGATGTCATTGACTACTATCTGCCCATCGGCTTTGCCGTGGACGCCAATCGTATCGTTTTAAGCGGCAAATTCTGGGACAGCCTCACGGTGGAACAGCAGGAGTCCTTTTCCAAACACGCCAAGGAAATTTTTGAACAGAGCATTGAGCAGACAAAAGCCGAGGAGCAGGATTACTTCAACAAGCTGGAGGAGGCCGGCGTCACTGTGGTGGAGCTGACCGATGAGGACTACGAGGCTCTGGCCGCCATTGCACGGGAAAACTGCTGGCCGGAATTGATCAACACTTTCGACCAGGCCACCTATGACGAGCTGATGTCCTTCTATAATCAGTAGGCATCATGTTTTCAAGAAACCTGTTGGACAAGGTATCTCCATACCCCTGTTCAACAGGTTTTATAAAAGGAGGTTTGCTATGAAGACTCAGTCTATCTTTGAGCGGAACAAATATCTTGCGCCATTAAAAAAGTTTGTGGAGATCAATAATATTTTAATGGCTATCATGGGCTTCATTTTGTTTTCCGTGATGACGGTTATCGTATTTTTGCGCTATTTCCTGCATAAAGAGTTGAACGCCGCGCTGGAATACCTCTATTTCGCGCTGGTATGGCTGTTTTTTCTGGGGGCCTGCAACGCTAGTTATGAAAAAAGCCATCTGCGGGCCGATACGCTGGAGGTTCTGCTGCACAATGAAACCGCACTTCTGGTCGTTGAATGGATCAAGCAGATATTGCAGATGTTTCTTCACATTGTATTCCTGATCTTTTCCATCTCGTTTATCCAAAAGGCAATTGCCCTTCCGGCCTATACCGACGTGCTGCGTCTGCCCATTTTGATTGGATACAGCGCAATTTTGTATGGGGCAATTACAATGCTGATCTATACCGGGATTCACTTTATTGATTTTCTTTGGCTGTTTTTCCACCGCAGCACCACAGGTGCGAAAAACAGCCGGGAGGGGGGGAATTTGTAATGGCATGGTATGTATATGTTTCTCTAATTGTCTTGATCACTTTGCTGATTCTTGGCCTGCCCATCCCTCTGGTCATGTTTGGAACCACGCTGTTTCTGGTTGTCTGCGGCGGTTACTCCATTGACTTCCTTTTTCCCAACGCGTATTCCAAGCTAAACAGTATGACGATGGTGGCTTTCCCGCTGTTCATTATTGCCGGCGGCTTTATCGAAAAAGGAGGAATCGGAGAACATCTGGTCAACTTCGTCAACCTGTTTCTGGGACGGGTCAAGGGCGGTCTGGCCATGATGATGTCTGTCTGCTGCGGCGTTTTCGGCGCAATCTCCGGCAGCTCCTTCGCCGCCGAAACGGTAATTGGAGAATTGATGATCCCCAGAATGAACGAAGCCGGGTATGACAACGCCGTCTCCTCCTCGCTGCTCGCCTCCACCTGTATGCTGGGCTCCTTTATCCCCCCCAGCGGTATGATGCTGGTATTCTGCTGGCTGACCAATCAGCCGGTGCTCGCCTGCTTCCTGGCAACTATGGTTCCGGGTCTTGTGTTAATGATCGGATTTTGTATTTGGAGCTATATTCGGTTTAAAAACGATCCGAATATCATCATAGAATCCCAAGTCCCCAAGGGCAAGAGACTGTCCCGCGCCATTCGGGTGACTTGGAAATCCATTCCTGCCCTGCTGTTTCCGGTGTTCGTCCTGGGCAGTATCTACTCCGGGCTCTGTACACCCTCTGAGGCCGCCGCAATCTCTGTGCTCTATGCGATGGTCGTCGGGCTGTTCATCTACAAAAAGCTCCGCGCAAAGGACTGCGTTCAGATCTTTATTAAGACCTGCTGCAGTGCTGGCGTCTGCGGTTTTATGGTATTCTGCGTCTCTATGGTCAGCCGGATTTTTATGGTCGAGAACCTAAATAGTATGGTGGAAGGATTGCTCAACTCCATCGGCGGAAACCGCTATGTCATTTTGCTCTGTGTCAACATTCTGCTCATCCTTTTTGGCATGTTCCTGGACGACTCCAGTGCAATGTACATCTGTGCCCCGATCTTGACCCCGGTTCTGGCCAAGTTTGGAATTGATCCGGTCCATTTCGCCGCTATCATGGTCGTCAACCTCGGCTTGGGCTGCATCACCCCGCCCTGTGCCTCCGTTTTGTTTATGGGCGCTCGTGTGGGAAAATCCTCATTGACCAAAATGCTGCCCTCCACCTACTCGCTGATTCTTTTTGTCTGGCTGCCTATGCTGATCCTGCTGACCCTAGTACCGGATATTGCACTCTGGCTGCCCCGTGTCGTATTGGGTTACGGCACCTGAAGATTTTCCCGCCACCGCCAGAACACCGCCCCTCTCTCCCCGCCTGCTCTGCCGCAAGGCTGCAGGCGGGGATGGATCGGAATATCTCCCGGTTCTGTTAAGCCCAGATGCGGCTCGGAACGAGAAAGGCACGCCTTTTCAAGTTCCACTTTTCTCCCCCGTGGATGAAAAATAAGTTTTTTTCAAAAAGGGCTTGACTATGTGAAAAAAACTGGTATAATACATCATGCTGTCTCGATAATTTGGACAGCCCGTGACCGATGCAGTAGTATCGAAGTGGTCATAACGAGCACGACTGGAAATCGTGTAGCCTGATAAGGGCTCGAGGGTTCGAATCCCTCCTACTGCGCCACAGGACAAAGCCTAGAGCCGTAACGGTTCTAGGCTTTGTCCATGCTTATTTGGCAAGCGAATAAATAAAGGAACCGAATCCCGCCCCGTTGGGCGAGGAAACGGCCGGGTAAGGCCACCGGCCAACACACCACAACAATCAACGGCAGATGAGCCCCCCATGGCATCCCACATTATTGGGATGCCATGGGGGCTTTTCGTTTCGCTGGGCGGAAGTGACTATCACAAAACAAAGTACATCCTCAGCCTTCCGTTTCACAGACGAGGCGGTGAAGCGCATCAAGGGGACAGACCCCTGCCGGATCTGCTGGAACACCTGGGCTACAGCGCCCAGCCGCTTGGGCAGCCGCTACCACACCATCAGGGAGATGGACAGCCTCCACATCAAAGACCGCCGGACCTGGAAGCGCTGCCCCTCCCTTAGTTACCTGGATAGAAGATGGTATTATAGACCGCACACTCGCTCCCGGACAAGTTCTGATAGGCGTGGGATATATCAGCCCGGGAACGGCTGGCTTGCCTCTCGCTGACCTCCACCGGTCTGTCCCCCAGGACGAGCCGCAGCGTCCCCCGCAGGACAAAGAGGTGTTCCTCCACACCTTCATCGTGCTTGTCCAAGAAATGGCGGCACTTCGGGTCAAACTCGATGTAGAATGTCTCCACGCTCCGCACCGGGTCATAGGTGAACAGCGGATAGGCCCGCATTTTCCCGCCGTCCCCCAAGACCACGTTTGCCTCGTCTGGGCCGGTGACGGTGTATTCCGTCTGCGGTTCTTCCAGGAACGCGGACAGCGGTGTTTTCAGCCCTGTGGCAATCTTCCAGAGGGTTGTCACCGTTGGGACAGACTGGCCGCGTTCGATCTGGCCTAACATGGGCTTGCTCACGCCCGTCAGCGCCGCAGTATCGTCCAGGGAAAGAGTGCGGGCCATGCGGATGCTTTTCAGCTTCTCGCCAATTCTCAAATTCATCGGTTCCATTTTATATCCGCTCCGTATGTTTTAACAATTTAGAAATCTATTATAACATACCAAGCAGATAAACGGAAGTCCCCAAATGAAAAGGTGTCTCTTGCGTCCTTTCCTCTTATGATATAATGTCAGAGACAAGTTGTGCTGTCCAGTTACGCTATCAAACCGTCCAGTCACGTCAACCGGGCTTACCCTGACAGCTATTTGAACGAATAAACAGGTAGAGGAATATCGCCATGATAAGAATAGCAATTTGT
>CAMWBA010000164.1 GCA_947172355.1 uncultured Bacillota bacterium | reverse complement strand
AAAAAGTGTATGAAGCGTTGGGGCGCGTGTTGGAGAACCGCAAGGGAGCGAAGAAGATCACCATTGACGGTTACAGCAATTTCCTTTTCCTCAACCGGGACGGCTGCCCGAAAACGAATGTGAACTATGCTACCATGTTCCGGGGGCTTGCGAAAAAGTACAACAAGTGCCATGAGGAAGCCTTACCCAAAGTAATGACACCCCACACCCTGCGCCATACATTCTGCACCAACTTAGCCAATGCGGGCATGAACCCGAAAGCGTTACAGTATATCATGGGACATTCCAAAAGTTCATTTTTAATTTCTTAATCATATTCTGCGCAGATATATTTGAAATCCTCCGTCTTGTTTATCGCTGGCAATGCGTGTTCCTCGATATGTTTTGACATAATTTCCACTGCATACCGGAAATTCTCGCATGGATGACCTGCGGCGCAGCGCACCATTGCTATCAGCATCGTGTTATCGCCCTCGATATTTTCAGATGGGTAGTTGCCGGCATAGTCGCAGGAATCCTCGTAATGACCTTTCTGCCTTACCGCTTCCATCTGATCCGCAGTGCCAATCACAGCATGGTAATCCATGTTATCCGAATCACAGTAATACTCAATGAAAAGCCTTGCCACAACATCTGTGCATTGTTGGATTTGTTCCATAATAGCATCTGCATTCTGGATAGCAAATCTCCGGATTTCCTGTCTGGCGTGTTCCTCATTTTCATAGCGGATGTACAAAAGCGTCTTATGGCCGCCTAATATGGCGGTGATGTTCTGGAGTGCTCTATCTTTGCCATAGACGGCGCGGAGCGTCTGGATGAGGTCATCCTCCGGCACATTGTACAGCGTCATCCCACGCCAGTCCTTCCCAACAGGAATGTCATAGGTGAGCATTTGATATTGCGCATCATAGTCAATGGAAATCACATCGTCAGCGTCAATGTTCTTGCCGAAATCAGCAACGCTGTATACGCCTGCTTTATGGACAAGTGGAATGCTGTGTAATTCTGACATTTTGGTATCCTTCCTTTTCAAAATGATTTGGGTTGTGTCCGCGTTTGCTCTGCAACGGACATTTGACAGTAAAACTACAAGCGTGTGCTGTAAAAGCCTTGCAGCAGTGCTTGATCGCCAGATTGTTTTGTGCTACACTTAAAATAAGTTAATTTTACAAATTGAACCTTAATTTATGATTTGAGTGAATTGAAAAATACGTCTTCCCTTCCAGTGCTTGAGGGCAAATATAGACAATAAAAGGAGAAAACTGATTATGGCAAAAAGTACGCAGCCCGCCTGGGCCGGCAAGCTGCGCAAGCAGCTCAAACGGGCCGGAGAGGAGGACCGGGATCTTTCCCGCTTCGGCGCTGACCAACACGAATACCAGCTGAAGCCGCCCGCCTCAGCGGAGGCCGTCGCCGCCTTTGAAGCACGCTTTCACGTCTCTCTGCCCGATGGATACCGCAACTTTCTGCTGTGGATGGGAAACGGCGGAGCGGGACCTTTCTACGGCCTATACAGCCTGGGAGAAACGGAGCCCGGCCAGCTCCCAGACTACTCCGGCGGGGCGGTGCTGCCCCTGGGCACCCAGGGCTGTACCCTGATGACCGGGCTGGTTCTAGACGGCCCTGACCGGGGGCGGGTGATTTACTACGACACGGACGAGTGCGATCCGCCCACCGTGATGCGGGAGCCGGATTTTTTGGCCTGGTACGACCGCTGGACCCGGGAAGTGATTGCCGGCTATGACGATGAGGAGATGTACTTCGGCCTCTATCTGGACGGCAAGCCCCAGGAGCTGATGGAGCTCTATGATGGGACAACGGACGTGCAAACCCGCATAGAGATTGTGGAGAGCTGCTATAAATTCCAGGAGCTGCCCTCCCGGCAGCAGACCTATTTCAAAAAGGCCTGCGAAAGCGAACAGAACCCAAAACTGCGTATGGTACTGATTAAAATGCTGTCCCACTTCCACGTACCCGGTATGGAGGAACAGATCGGTGTTCTGTGGGACTTCGGGGCATATCCGGAGGCCATCTCGGTCATCTGCCATTCAGGCGGCTGGGCGGTCAAGGAGGCCTGGTGGCCCCGGGTGTTGGAGAGGATGTCCACTTTGCAGGGAGAGGCATTCCAGGACGCCTGCAGCATCTTCTTTATTCTGAATGATTACCCGGAAATTCACGCCGGACTGCTGAAGGACCAGCTTTACCGAACCGACCTGGATCAGAATGACAAAAGTGTTCTGTTTCACTGTCTGAGTGAGCTCAACGGCCGGGAGGAGATGCTGGACTACTTCCTGGACTACCTGCCCGACGAGAGGAACCATGAGCGGGCGGAGTACATGACTTTGATCTACGCCATCTGGGTGACCAAAGGCGTCCAGGACCCCCGGCTGGAGCGGGTCTGGGTGTCGCTGCTGGACAAGTTCCGCACCACCCAAGACGCCAAGGACGACTACGAGGGCAGTCAGATGCGGATGAAAAGCCTGATCGACCCGAATGGAGACTGCTGTATGGGGGCCAGCCACCCCTTCGGGGTGATCTGCTCCAACCTGATGAACTGTCTGGACCGCTTCGGCCTGGACTACCGGGGCGGCTGGAAGCTGCTGATGGACGATGGACAGTGGGCAGATTGGAAACGGGAACACGGGTTTGAATCATAGCCTTCGACGGTATTCCAGATTTCTTCTGTGGAGGCAGGAGTTACAACCTAAGTTATTGTTTGTTGGGGGATTTCATCTTTTGGGTGAAATCCCCCTTGACAAATGCCACCCTGTTTCAAGCCGCTTACAGCCCGTGGAAGAACCAACGCCCCTCCCGGCACCACTGGGCGTTATCAATCATCCATTTGCCGTCAACCAGACGCATTATTAATCTGCGCAGCCTGGGCCAGTCCCTCATCATCCAGAGCGATCCGCTGCAAAAACAAGTCTTTGAGCGGAAGGTCTTTTAACAGTCCCAGCCCATGCCCGGCAATCTGTCTGCCCCGCAGCAGAGCCAGCATGTTCAGCTTGGGAATCCGTGCCAAAATGGGAAAGCACTCATCCCCAAACGGGGCATCATCCAGGGAGACCTGCTGAAGCTTCGGGCATTGCCTGACAGCCTCCTCAAGGGTCTCCAAATTCAGCGGCGCTTCTACTCGTTTCGTTCCGTTACAGAGGTAGGCGCCGTCCTGATATTCCAGCATATAAGTATTTGGGGGAAATTCCAGCATGATTTTTTCTCTCCTTCCATGTACATCTCCGGTATCTTCCGGAAATGCGTCGTTTAAGCCACCTTTTTCTTTCGCTTTTTTGAAAATCGTCCCATATTGTTTTCCGCCTTGAATCTGCAAACCGGAACGATTAACGCAGTCAATTCAAATTTTTATTCGGCCTGAATAATCTTTAAATATGCAGGACGGTTCTCTGCCTGCTCTCCATAGACATACAAGGTGTTTGTGTCTGTATCCAAACAAGTGTGGGCAAAGCGCCCACCGGGGAAGGGGTAAGGCTCACACAGACGCTGGAAGTCCACATTGTTCTCAGACAGGACCTTTTGTATTTCGGCGGGGTCCTCCATCTCGTCCGGATTGGACTCTTCCTCCAGATTTTCAAGCATGAGCCTTTGAATTTCTTTTTTTGATATTGGCATTTTAATCTCCTTCTCACTAAATCCAGACTTATCTGTGGCACTGCTCTCATAACACCCAATTCTCACAGAAATGTCACGGGCCGCAGTTTTTCTTGAAAATTTTATCCACGCGGCAGAAACACGGAAAATGTAGAGCCGCTGCCCAATGCCGAAGTCACCCTAATATATCCTCCCTGCATGGAAATGATCTCACGGGCAAGATACAGTCCTATACCGATGCCCTCAACATCATGTACTTCTTCCTCCCGATAGAAGCGTTTGAAGATCATCCCCTGCCTGCTCTCCGAAATTCCTTTGCCGCTGTCGGTTATGTCTATTTTCACATAGAACTCCCAGCTTTGAACGGAAACTTGAATGTTGCCCCCTGCCGGGGTGTACTTCACCGCATTGTCCAGAATGTTGAACAGGGCTTCACCTGTCCACTTCCTGTCGTGGGCCAGAATGATATTTTCCGGACAATCTGCGCCGACATGAATATGTTTCCTTTCCGCGTTCAGCAGAATACCGCCCAGCGCCGCCGCCAGGGTGTCATAAAGCGGCTGTATCTTTCTGTCCAGTGAAATGACGCCGGTTTCCAGGCAGGAGGTTTTCTTCCTCGCAGACCTGCGGTGCTGCTGCTCCATTCAACATATCGTCTATTGTTTGGCACAGGTTGTCCGAGAATAAAACCAGCTTCCAATGCAGAAATGCCACAAAAAGGGCTGCACAAGTGAACACCAGCAGGATAAACAGCAGACCCAGCCACACGATTGTTGAATTTCTGGTAAAGAGAAAAGCCGCAGTAATGGCCGCAGCGGAGAGCAAACCTAAAAAAGCCGCCCCTGCCGCACAGGCGTGCTTGATGGAAAGTTTACTGTCATTCACTTCTTTATCCCCCCAACCCACATATAGCCCATGCCGTAGACGGTCTTGATATATTGCAGGCCGTCGGCTTCAATTTTCCCCCGGATGCGGCTGATCACAACGGTCAAGGCGTGTTCATCCACAAAGTTTTCGTCCGCGTCCCACAACTTTTCAAGAAGCACCTGCCGGGTCAAAACGGTTTGCGGATTTCTCACCAGTACCTTTAGCAAACGGTATTCCATCGGAGTGAAGATTACCGGCTCCCCCGCAAGGGCAGCGGTCAATTCCGAAAAATTGATGGACAATGTACCGTCTGTGTAGCAATCGCCGCCTGCCTGCCGTTGGATGCGTCCCAGCAGTGCCGAAACCTTCTTGCGGAATACACTGATCGGAAACGGTTTTGTCACATAGTCGTCTGCCCCCAACTCAAAACCGCGCAGCTGGTCGCTCTCCATATCGTTTGCGGTCAGGAAAATCACGGCGGTATCTGGACGGCGCTCTTTGATTTCTGCACAGAAGTCAAAGCCGTTTCCATCAGGCAGGTTGACATCCAGCACGATCAGATCATAGTCCTGCGCTTCGCAGAGGCTGACCGCTTCTGATTTTGTCATGGCAGCGTCCACTGTGTAGCCAGCCGCCGAAAGATTGTAGCAAAGGGTGTTGTTCAAAAGGCGGTCATCCTCAACTACTAAAAGTCTCATGGCTTCACTTCCTTCCTTAATCAGAATACCGCTAAAATGTCACAAGAAAGTCACAAAATAGGATTGGGAATAAAATATTGAACATACTCCCTTTCATAGCCGTAGTTCAGCTCGTTTTGATAATCGCTTATATAGCGGGGGCAGACCTCGGTGATTTGATAACGCGCCTCCCCCAGACAGCGGACGTGGATCTGGTAATGGCAGTCCCGGTCCAACTGTTCCAGGGCCTTGGCAATAAGGTAATTCTAAAATTCTCCATTTTGAAGCGGAGAATCTTTATCGTGTATAGCCAAAATTATAAATAAGTAAATATTAAACACCACAACATCCGCAAAATAGAATATAGATCCCGTATTGGTAATTCAACTATTGAGAAAAGCAAATCAAATACCAGGCTGTTAAGTAGATCACCCGCAAGAAACAGTAAAATATAGGAAACAATATGCCCAATTATTTTCCTTCTTGCAAATTGCAGTTCCATCTGAGTTCCTCCACTCCATAAATAAAATTATTAAATCGCTATGGGCAAAGTATACCACCGACGCAAGCGGCCTTCAACCTTGAATAAAAACCTACAAATGTCAAGACCTAAAGTGTGGCGTACTCTAAGAAATGCCCCCAAAAGAGGAAAGCCCCCGATAAATCAAAACTTGCACAGTATTGCAAGCAATATTGAATACCATATCAGTCTCCATCTGAGTCTCGAACAGTTCCTTATAGGCATCCTCGTCCAGAAACTTATAGAATTTCTGTCCTCCAGATCCGCCCACATCACCTTTTCCACAGTTTTCCGAAGGCTTCCTCAAAGATAAAGGAACAGTCGTTGGCAAATCTGTCTGTCCGCTAATCGCAGATAGTATAACAGGCAAATGTCTCCGAAATGTTACAGCGGACAGATTTTTCACAAAATTATCCATCTCTATTATAATTTGATTTGGTTAGCAATACAAGGATAACA
>CAMWBA010000163.1 GCA_947172355.1 uncultured Bacillota bacterium | reverse complement strand
GTGGCGGAGAGAGTGGGATTCGAACCCACGGCTCTTTCGAGTCACTGGTTTTCAAGACCAGCTCCTTAAACCACTCGGACATCTCTCCGGACCGCTCTCCAACCAGAGACGCTTGTTATCTTACCACTTGCGATTTAATTTGTCAAGAGCTGAACGGAAAAAATATGACATTCTCCTAAAAACTTTATTGAAGTACCCACTGAAGCATAAGCAGCAGCCCAAATCCGGGGATGCCCAGCGCTCCCAGAATCAGAGCGTTGACAAGGTTGACTCCCAGGCTGATACCCAGCAGATGGCTCACTTGAGAAAACAGGGCCAGCACCGCCAGCCCCACAGAGGAGCGCAGGGCCAACCGAAGCAGCCGGGCTGCCGGCCGGCGCAGAAGGAGCAGAGCAACGCACAGCAGCAGCCCGGCCAGACACCAAGCAGCATATTCGGACAACGGGCTCATGTGGTTCCCTCCAGTTCTTTGACCCGACGCAGCAGATAGTTATATCGGGCTTGGAGGGCATTGATTTCAAAGACATAGGACTCAATTAAATCGGCATCGCTGGCAGAATTGAAGCTGCCATATGCCTGATTGATAAGGGTACGGGTGCGGGCAAGGGACTCAAGCAGATCTTGGCGTTCGGCCTCTTGGGCGGGATTGCCCCGGCGGAAGGGAAGTTTTCGGACAGATTGTGCCATATGTGATGCTCCTCTCGGTTTTGTTCGTGGTAATATTCTATGGATAGTTTGGACAAATATTCCAGCCTCTAAACCAAGAAAAAAGACATCCAATCTGACGCAGAATCTTCCATCTAAAATTTTTCTTGCTTTACCAGATGGAAGGATTGAACTTCTGTGTATAAACCGACATAGAGCAAACACAGCGTCCAACCGCGGAGGCGGCTGGACGCTGTGAAGCGGTTTAACGATATACTTTTAAATTCAGCTCATAGGAGTACAGTGCCGCAGCCAACTCCGCCCGGGATACAATGGCACCGGGGTGCAGGGCATTGTCAAAGGTAGAGATAATGTCGTGAGTTACCGCCCAGCGCATACTTTCCGCGGCCCACAGGGCAGTATCCGCGCCATCCGAAAATTGAGACAGGTCGGCGCTGGCAAGCAGGCTGACTCCATCGTACTGAGCATAGCGATAGAGAATGGTAGCCATCTGTTCTCGAGAGAGCAGGGCGTTGGGGGCAAAGATACCGCTGGAATAACCGGCAATCAGCCCCTCCTGCTGGCACCAGGAGACCGCTTTGTAGAACCAGTCGGTAGAGGCTACGTCAGAGAACTGGGTGTCCTGCGCTTTTGGAGAACCGCTCATAGCCCACAGTACCTGAGCCAGCTGGGCCCGGCTCAGCTGGCCGTTGGGCAGAAAGAGCCCGCTGCTCGCTCCGGAGAAGTAGCCCCGGGACAGGACAAATCCAACCGCGTCATAATACCAGTCGGAGGGAGAGACATCAAAGGGAATCAGCACATTGTCATAAATCTGAAGATAATAAGTCTGTTCATAGTCCTGGCCGCCGGCGGGATCGGTGTGGTGCAGGCGGACCATGCACAGAGGAAATTCCTGCCGGTCGATGGAGCCCTGACCAACATCTAACGCACAGCTGCCGCCGGTCATGCGGGACTGAATGGCTTGCTGACTGCGGTGTGTCAGCATTTCAGGGGACAAAATGTATGGCTGTCCACCGGTTAGAACAGGGATATCTGCCCCGGGCTGATGCTGGGTTAAAACACCTTGGGGATCCATTACATCCCACACCGGGTTTTCCAAATCCTCCAGCATTTCGTATATGCCGTCGCCGTTGATGTCGGTGAGGTAGTCCACCGATACCCACACATGGTCGGTGTTGGCCTGGATGAAGAAAGCGGCATCGCGGGTGGCCCGGTTGAGTTTGCAGGTGTACTCCCGGATGCTGTCCGGCTGGAACTGCCCATTTTCATCTCGGTGGTAGAGATTGACCGAGATGCTCCGCTCTGGGATATCCAGGTCTGAAGCGTCAATGCGCAGGTCGGCAAACGGAGTTTCGGCCGGAAGGGCCAGCGTATAGGAGACAGAGGCGGTACAGACCGCTGCGGCAGCCAGTACGGCGGCCAACCATCGGCGGAAAGATTTCATGGGGAGCTCCTTTCTGGGGCGTTGGATGAGGTAAGGCCATTATACTGAATTTTTCCCCTTTTGACAAGGGATGTAACAAAACAGTAAGAATTTGGCACGCTGCATCCGGGAAAACTCAGCCCTCTACACACTGGGGGACGGAACCGGCCTGCCAGACATACCCCAGCTCTTCCAGCTGCACATCGGTATACAAAGGGAACTCTTCCCCGGCATCTGCGGTCAGATCCAGGTGCCGCCAGCCTGACGGAGTATGGACCACATTCCAGAAATGGGGTTCTTCCAGCCGCGTACCCTGGACCACTTGACAGGACAGGTCCAACTGCTGGCACAGGGCAGCAAAGGCCAGGGAGAATCCCTCACTGTCTGCGGCTCCGGCATGAAACAGGTCGTAGGCGGTGGAGCCTCCCTCGGGGTCGAAGCTGCCGGCCTCCAGCAAACTTTGGGCGGCGGACCGAATACGGCGCTGCCCGGTCAGCCCACCGAGCTCCTGAGCCAGCTGCTCCAGGACATAGGCCAGATCATTCCGGCGTTCTTCCAGCGTGTCATGCTCCAGCGGATAGGTCAGGAGAAGCTCCACAATACGCTGCCGGCCGCTGTCGGGGTAGATGGACAGTTCTACCTCCGGCATCCCTAACGCGCAGGCGGGGGCGTCGTAGTATGCCTGACGCACCAGGTCCAGAATGAAATTTTCGTCCTCATCAAAGTAGCTGATGCGAAGGGCCCGCTCCGGAGCGAAAGAGACCAGTGCGGACTTCAGCTCGCTGCGGATGGCGGTGACGCCGGTGGCCTGAACAATTGCAGCCACCTGTTCTCTGGTGCGGCGATACGTGATTTGCAAATCAGCTTGAAAATAGGTGACAACCGGGTCCACCGTATATTTGATGAACTCCACACAGTAAGCGCCCAGAGGGTCCTCTTGAACCACCTCCAGACAGGCGTCGGACAGAAAGGCCTCCACATTCTCTGCGTCAATATAAAGCCGGACCGTTCCCGCCTCCATGCCGCCGCTGATGAAGTAAATGAGCGCGTTGACCAGCTCCTGATAGCTGTCCGCCCGGAGGGTGGAGGGGTCTCCCTCGGTAGCAGGGGCGGTGTTGTGGGGGGTGACAGAAGTATAGTCCCGCTCCAGCAGAGAGGAACACCCGGCCAACAGGAGAGACACAGAGAGGGCTCCGGCCAGAAAGCGTCGTTTCATCCGCGTTAATACCCCAGTTCCTCGTCAATTAAAAGGACTTCCATCCGCTCGACCGCTCGGGGCTTCTCCCACAGAACCACCAGGGCCCGGCAGGAGCGCTCAGGGCTTGCACAGTTGTAGCACCGGTCCGCCTTGACGGCGCAGGGGGTCTTGAGCCCCAGCCGCTGGCAGTTCTTGGGGGCGGCAATATTTCGGGCACGCCACAGGGCCTGGTCATAGTCGGGAGCAACCTTGTTTCGGCCCACCACAAAGTATACCCGCTTGTGACCAAAGATGGTGGAGGCTACCCGGTTGCCCACACCGTCAATGTTAATCAGTTCGCCCGTCTCAGCCAGACCGTTGAGAGAACAGATGTACACATCGGTGACGGCGGCATGGTCAAGGCCGTCCTTATTCCAGTGCCATACAGTATCATTGTGGGCAGCCAGCATGGGGTACAGGCCCATCTCCTGAACGGTCATAGAACCGCCGAAGCCCACACTTACCCCGTCAATCTGACGGTCCAGATAGCCGGCAGCCTCCTCCTTGGTGGCAAATATCTTAGGGGTAAAGCCCCGCTGTTCCAGATTTTTGGACAGCTTAGTCCAGTCTGTCATCCTAAATACTCCTTTCCGTTTCAGAAGCTGTATTCACACCCGCGGGACCCTCCCTGGTCTGGCGCGAAACATCCTCCTCCATCCCCTGGTGATGAATACAGGTTCTAAATATCATTTTTGTGATACCGCCGGAATCCCTGACCCAGTACCTCGTGGGCATCGCAGACAATGAGAAATGCCTCCGGGTCTATCGCGTGGACCAGAGCTTTCAGCGGAACGATCTGTTTTTGCTTAAAAGCACACATCAGCACCAGTTTTTTCTCCCCGGAAAAGCTGCCCTCTCCATGGAGATACGTGACGCCCCGCTCCAGCTGCCGGTCAATTTCCTCTGTAATGGCGCGGGGATTGGAGGTGACAATATAGGCCACCTTGGATTTGTCCAGGCCGTAAAGCACCCCATCCATCACAACGGTGGAGATATACAGGGCGATGATGCCGTACATAGCGCTTTCCAGACTGCGGAAGGCTGCGGACACCGCCAGCAGCATGGACAGGTCCACCGCCAGAAGCAGCTTCCCCATGGGCAGCCAGGCAAAGGGCAGTTTCAGCAGCCGGGCGATGAGGTCGGTGCCCCCGGTAGTGGCTCCTTTGGAAAAGATCATTCCCAAGGCAGCGCCCAGACTGACCCCGCCGAAGACAGAAGCCAGCATAGGGTCCATAGCCGGGAAGGTGTATGCGGCGGCCGTCACGTCCACCAGGATGGAGGAGGCGGCCATCGCAAAGAGAGAGGAGATTAGGGCGTGCCCTCCTAGGAACTTCCAGCCCAGGAGGAACAGGGGGATATTCAGCACCAGAACCACCGTGCCAATGGGAATGGCGGGAGAGAAGTGGTTGAGAATCATGCCCAGAGCGGTGAGACCTCCAAAGCCAATCTGGTTGGGGACATAGAACCAGTTGAAGCTGATGGAGTAGAGCACCGAACCCAGCGAGATCCAGATATAATCCCACAGCAGGGAGAGCCCAGCTTTTTTCATAGAATCCTCCTGTTGTTCGGTAGGGAGCGGCTTCTACAGCAGCGTCATCTGTTCCTCCCCACGGTCCTCCTCTTTGAGAAGAGCGCCGGCGATGGGCAGAGAACGGGCCCGGTAGCGGGCCGCATTTTGAATGTGGGTGCGGTCCAAGGGCAGGACCTTTTCCACCTTATACTTGGGCTTTAGCGTGATCACATTGACCCCCTGGGTATTCCGGGTGGCCTTAGGGTTGAGACTGGCGGTGTGGAAGATTACGCACCGCCCCTCGGTGGAGACCACCGCCGCCTCAAAGTCCTCCTTCAGCAGAAAAGCGGTAACCAGAGGGGACTTATCTGAATAAGCTCCGGTGAGCTTTTTTCGCCGGGTCTGGGTCTGGTAAGCGGCAAGCTCCACCCGGGCGGCCTTGCCGTTTTCAAAGAAAAACAGCAGATGGCCGGAGTAGTCCCCCGCCAGGCAGGCCCACAGCGCCTTCTCCTCTGGGTCCATAGCCAGTTTGGAGGGCAGATAGTCCCCCAAGGCGCTGGCCTTGGTATCGTCAAAGTCGCTGAGCCGGGTCTTGTAGCACTGCTGCTTGTCGGTAAATACCAGCAGTTCGTCCCGGTTCGCCGCCTCCCACTGGAGATAGGGGCCGTCCCCTTCCTTATACTTTTGTTCGCTGGCCATGCGCAGGGACTGGGGGGTGATCTTTTTCAGATACCCCTCCCGGGAGAAAAACAGATGAACCGGGTAATCCGGGGTCTCGTCCTCCACCGTCATCACCGGCTCGTCCATATGATCGTAAACAATCTGCGTGCGCCGGGGGATGGCGTATTTTTTCTTTACCTCGGTAAGCTCGTCCACAATGATTGTTTGGATGCGCTTGGGGGAGCTGACGATATCCTCCAGGTCGGCAATCTCATCCTCCAGCGTATCCACCTCCTGGGTGCGCTTTAGGATGTACTCCTTGTTGATGTTGCGCAGCCGGATGTCGGCTACATACTCGGCCTGGAGCTGGTCAATGCCGAAGCCGATCATCAGGTTTGGAATGACCTCGGCGTCCTCCTCGGTATCCCGAATGATTTTGATGGCCCGGTCGATGTCCAGAAGGATGCGCCGCAGACCTTTAAGCAGGTGCAGCTTCTCCTTCTTTTTGTTCATAGAGCAGTATATCCGGCGGCGCACCGATTCCATCCGCCAGGCGGTCCACTCCTCCAAAATTTCACGGACCCCCAGCACCTTGGGAAAGCCGGCGATGAGGATGTTGAAGTTGCAGGACTGGCTGTCCATCAGGGGGGTCATTTT
>CAMWBA010000162.1 GCA_947172355.1 uncultured Bacillota bacterium | reverse complement strand
AGGCCACCAACATCGCCCGGAACATGGTAGCCATGTACGGCATGAGCGAGGAGTTTGGCATGATGGCCCTGGGCAGCGTGCGCAACCAGTATCTGGAGGGGGGCTATGGCCTGGACTGTGCCCAGGACACAGCCGCCATTATGGATAAAGCGGTGAAGGCCATTTTGGACGTGTGCTACAAGGATGCCATAGAGGTCATTGGAGCTAACCGGGAGGACATGGACAAGGTAGTGGCCTATCTGCTGGAGAAGGAGACCATCACCGGCGGCGAGATGGTAGCCATCATCGAGGGCCGGGACCCCGCCACCGTGGAGGACGCCTACGCCTCCACCAAGGCCAAGGCCAAGCCTCTGCCCGGCGACGTGGAGCCCCCTGCCAAGTCCATCCACATTGTCAGCGAGGAGATCAAGCCCCCCGCCGCTCTGGAGAGCCCGGAGGAGCCCCACGCGGAACCGGAGGCCGCCGGGGGGGAGGAACCTCCCGAAGAGGACAAAGAGGAAGAACAATCCCAGTAATTGGAACGCGCCGCCCTCACGGGCGGCGCGTTTTTATGTTGCCTTCAGCGCCTCGCTGGCGGTTTTGACTAAGTACCCCATGGCCTGGACGGGCCACTTGCCGGAGGCGGTCTCGCCGGTGAGCATCAAGGAGGAGGCCCCGTCCAGCACGCTGTTGTAGATATCGCACACCTCCGCCCGGGTAGGGACGGGCCGCTGTTCCATGGACCACAGCAGCTGGGTCACCAGACAGAAGGGCTTTTCCCGTTCCCGGCACCGCCGGGCGATATCCTTTTGGATGCCCGGCAGCTTCCACAGGGGCATAGAGCTGCCCAGGTCCCCCCGAGCGATGCAGATTTGGTCGGCTCCCTCCATAATCTCGTCCAGGTGGTCGTACCCCTGGCGGTTTTCAATTTTTGCCATGACCTGAACCTGGTCCAGTCCCAGCCGGGCCAGAGTATCCCGCAGGGTCACAAGGTCCTGGCGGCCCCGGACAAAGGGCTGGAGAATGTGGGTCACGCCGAAGCGGCTGGCCAGGCTCAGATTTTCCAGGTCCATAGAGGTGAGGGTAGGGGTGTCCAGCTCCGAATCCAAAACGGACAGGCTTTTGCGGCTGAGCAGCGGACCGCCCCGCAGCACCCGGCACAGCAGAACGGTGCGGCTGGTGCGCCGGACCTCCAGCAGCAGGGCGCCGTCGTCCACCGAGATCTGCTGGCCCCGTTTGGCGGTCTGGAGGATAATTTGGGGAATGGGGATCCCCCCTTCGCCCAGCAGGATGTCCAGCCCCTCCCGCAAGGGGACGGGCTGGGGCAGCTCTCCTACCCGCAGCTCCGGACCCTGGAGGTCCAAAATCAAGTGGGCGTCTTTGCGTCCCGCCTGGCGGGCAGCGGGCCAGTAGACCTCCTCCAGCAGAGGGGCGCACTGAGCCAGGCTGGTGTGGGACAGATTCAGCCGAACACCGGTCATCCCTATTTGAAAGAGCTTGTCAAGGACCTCGCGTTTGGCGCAGGGGTCCCCTAAAGTAGCATAATATTCCATAGTATCCTCCCATCGCGTTCGTTATTTCTATTATGAAGGGTTTCGGCCTGGAAGTCAACGGTATTTTCAGCGGGGGTTTCACCCCCGTGCCCCTGGCTTCCTTTTCTTACAAGAAAAGGAAGCCCAAAGAACGTCTCCTGTCCGTCTCCTGTGGGGCGGCAGCAGACAATATCGTCTGGAAGAACAACAGGAATTGGGCGTAAAACCCCTGGGGCCCCATAGGGAAGCTCTTTTTCGGTTCCTTTTTCTCACGAGAAAAAGGAACAAACAGGAACCGAAGCCCGGTTCTCAGGCACCTTGCTTTTTTCCCGGTTTTCCTGTATAATGGGCCGAGAGAGGAGCGAGGACTGTGCGAATTATGGCCATTGACTACGGCGACGCCCACACGGGGGTGGCGCTGTCCGATCCCACCGGCTTTCTGGTGGGGAGCACCGCCACCATCCACAGCTGGCGGCCGGAGACGGTGGTGGAGGAGCTGGTAAAGCTGATTCAGCGCCACCGGCCGGAGGAGGTTGTGTTGGGGTTCCCCCGGAACATGGACGGCACCGAGGGCCCCCGGGCGGAGATATACCGGGACTTTGCCGCCCGGCTGGAGGCTGCCGCCGGCATGGAAATCATCCTTTGGGACGAGCGGCGTACCACGGTAGCTGCCCACCAGCTGCTGTTCAACCAGGGCAAGGACGGCCGAAAGCGGAAAAAGGTGGTGGACGCGGTGGCGGCCTCGTTGATTTTGGAGAACTATCTGGATTACAGACGAATGAAACGGGAGTGATTCTGCGATGAAACGATATTCCAGCGCCCTGCTGGCGCTGCTGCTTACCCTGTCCCTCACCGCCTGCGGGGGCCCACAGGGGGATTCCTTCCTTCCCACAGCCTCGAACGATAGGATTGTAACCATGCTGCCCGGCGGTTCTTCCGCACCGGAGGCGGCCCCGGATACCAGCCAGGAAAACGGGAACCTTCCGGATACCAGCCAGGCTCCGGACGGCGGAAGCTCCAGCAACCGCCCGGACGGCAAGTCCAGCGAGGGCGGCAATACCGTCGATGCAGACGGCTGGTATTCCTCCAAGGAGGAAGTGGCCCTATACATCCACCTCTATGGCGAGCTGCCGGATAACTACGTCACCAAGGACGAGGCGGAGGAGGCCGGCTGGAGCGGCGGCAATGTGGAGCGCTACACCGGCGAAGGGACCGCCATTGGCGGCAGCCGTTTCGGCAACCGGGAGGGGCTGCTGCCCAAGGAACCGGGGCGCACCTATACCGAGTGCGACATCGACACGGTGGGAGAGAACTCCCGGGGAGCCAAGCGCATCGTCTTTTCCAACGACGGCCTTGTCTACTACACCGACGACCACTACGAGAGTTTTGAGCTGCTGTATGGAGAGCCATAAGGAAACATTAGCCCCGCCAAATTTGGCGGGGCTGATTTTGTGTTACCGCTCCATGTTCCAGAAAAAGGCGCTGTAGGGGGGCAGCTGGGAGCCGCCGCCGAAGTCGTGTTTTTCCCCGGAGATCAGATCCACCGCAGTGCCGCAGCCGGCATCAAAGTGGGCGGTGTAGGGCGCGTCCTCGGCGTTGATGGCCACCAGCACCCGCTCGCCGTCGCAGGCCCGTTCAAAGATAATCTGCTTGTTGGTGAGCACCACGTTGCGGTAGGCGCCGTAACACAGGGCGCGGCTATTCTTTTTGGCCTGGGCCAGCTTCGCAATCCAGCCAGTCAGGTCGTTGCGCTCTGGGCGCTCCAGGGTGGGGCGCAGCTCGGCGTCGCTGCCCCGGCTCTTGCTGCCCTGGATGCCCCACTCGCTGCCGTAGTAGATGGAGGGCACCCCGGGCATCCCGAAGGCCATGGCCCAAGCGGGACGCAGGTGGTCCGGGTTGGTGAGCTTGGAGGCGATGCGGTCCACGTCATGGTTATCCAGGAAGGACAGCAGGTGTTTTCCCTTGTAGAGTGTCCACTGTTCCGGGCCGAACTGCCGGGCCAGGGAGTGGCCGATCTCAAACATATTCATGGAGTTGAAGGCGGACCACAGCCCCTTGTAGCACTCGTAGTTGGTCACCGAGTGGCACAGCTCATCCCCCATCCAGCGGTTGTAATCCCCGTGGAGGGTCTCGCCCATGAGGACGAAATCGGCCTTCAGTCCGTTGACGAAAGACCGCAGCTGCTTTAAGTATTCCGGAGGCAGGCAGTAGGCCACATCCAGCCGCAGGCCGTCGATGCCGAAGCGGTCCACCCAGGAGCGGATGGCGTTGAACTGGTGCTCTACCACCGCTGGGTTGAACAGGTTCAGCTTGACCAGCTCGTTGTGGCCCTCCCAGCCCTCATACCAGAAGCCGTCGTTGTAGTTGGTGTTGCCGTCGAAGTTGATGTGGAACCAGTCCTTGTAGAAGCTGTCCCACTTTTTCTCCTGGACGTCCTTGAAAGCCCAGAAGCCCCGGCCTACGTGGTTGAACACCCCGTCCAGCATCACCCGCAGGCCGGCGTCGTGGAAGGCTTTGCACACTTGTGCCAGGTCGCCGTCGGACCCCAGCCGGGGGTCGGTGTGGAAGTAGTCCCGGGTGTCGTAGCCATGGCGGTCGCTGTCGAACACCGGGTTGAGCAGAACGGTGTCCGCCCCGGTCTGTTTGATATGCTCCACCCAGTCCAGCAGGCGCAGAATGCGGGGGGAGTTCACCCCGTCGTTTTCCGCCGGTGCGCCGCACAGGCCCAGAGGGTAGATTTGATAGATAACTGCCTGGTCAAACCACATGCTTGATCTCTCCTTTCGCCCCGGTTCGGGCGAGTTGTTGACTTCTATATCATACTACATTTTGCGGAATTTCGCAAGTGGGATCAGTCCGGCGGAGGGCCCGCAACCATGGAAGGTGTTCGCCGCAGGCGCACAGCGAGCGGGATGCGGCGGGCCGCCGCTTTCTCGAAAAAGCGGCAAAGCCCCTTTTTGACGGTCAAAAAGGCCGGGAATCTGTCTGGATTCCCGGCCATATCCTTTATTTCAGCGCGTCAGACACTTTCAGCAGGGTGTCCTCATGGGTGTGGTCCACCAGGTGGGTATAAATTTTCCCGGTGGTGGCGGGGGTGGCGTGGCCCAGGGCCTTCCCGATGTCAAAGAGGGGGACGCCCTGGAAGGAGGCCACGGTGGCGAAGGAGTGGCGAAGGCCGTGGAGGGTGACCCGAGGCAGGCCGTTTTTCCGCACGAACCGGGTAAAGGCCAAGGTCAGCGCATTGGGGGAATAGGGAAAGCCCTTGTGGTCCAGCACCACAAATTGGCTGGGTTCCGGCAGCTTAGCGGCCTGGCGTTCCTGTTCCATGTGCAGCAGGCGCACCACGTCGTCCGGGATAAACAGGGTGCGCACCGAGGAGCGGGTTTTGGTCTCCTTCTGGACCACGGTGGCCCCGAAGGCGGTACGGGCCTCCCGGATGGAGAGCAGCTGGCGCTGGTAGTCGATGCACTCCCATTTCAGCCCGCAGATTTCCTCCCGCCGCATACCCAGGCTGCCGGCCAGCTTGGCACACAGCTCCAGAGGATGGCCTTCCAACAGGAGATAGAGCTGTTTCAGCTCCTCTGGGCGGTAGTAGGAGGCCTCCTTCTGCTTGGCGCGGGGGGGCTCCACCCGGTCCATCGGGGAGTGAAGCAGCTTGTCCTGCCGCACCGCCGAGCGCAGGGAGGAGGAGAGCAGGTCGTGGTGCCGGCGCAGGGTGTTGGAGGAGAGGTTGGCACTTTGCTGAACCTGGATGTAATACTGCTGAATATCCATGGGGGAGAGCTTGAGCAGAGGGATGTGGCCCAGGGCGGGGAGGATGTGGTTTTCAATAATTTTCTGATAGCCGTATACGGTGGTCTCCGCCCGGGTGGGGCGGACGATGTTGTCCATCCAGCTTTCCAGCCAGTCGGCCAGGGTGAGGTCGTGCTTTGGGGTATTCAGCTCCTCCTCCCGGTGGGTGAGGAAGTCCCGCAGTCCCATCCGGGCGGCGTACAGCGTGCGGTAGGTCTGATAGCGTTTGACCCGCCTGCCGTTTTTGTCTTTGCCCAGGTCCATACTGACGTAATAGATCTTTCGGGCGTCGTCGTAGGAAATGTTGCGCTCCACTGTCTTTCTTGCCATTGATGTTTACCTCCATATCTTTTTCTATGCGGTGAATTGCTTCACCACAGGAAGCCTCCCCCCACTCAGCGAGGAAAATACATCCTATTCAAAACTATGAAGGATAGAAGCGGGATGAGCAAGACTTTTTTGTCGATAATTGTCGAAAAAAGTCGAATTTTTAAAACCAGAAAAGACAGGAGCGCTCCAAGGGCGGAGGTTTTATCCCTGGTTCCCCCGCCGGAGGCGGAACCACATGGCAAAGGAGCTGTTTTCGCGAGTGTTTCCGGTGGACGGAGGGGCTTTCGGTTTGGGGAGAGATGTGGTAGAATGGGGGTAAAAAGGCCCGGGGCAGGCCCGGGCGGAGGAGAGAACGGTATGATACGAATTGGAAATCTGCCCCTGCCGCTGGACGGCGGCCTGGACCAGCTGCGCAAGCGGGCAGCCCGGGCGCTGGGGGTGCGGCTCGGGGCGCTGGGGGAGCTGGAGATTGTCCGGCAGTCCATTGACGCCCGGGACAAATACAACGTCCACTATGTATACAC
>CAMWBA010000161.1 GCA_947172355.1 uncultured Bacillota bacterium | reverse complement strand
GCGTCGGAGATGTTGGACTTGCCCGACCCGTTTGGGCCTACAATGGCGGTGATGTCCTCGCCGAAGGTGAGGACCGTCTTATCCGGAAAGGACTTGAATCCCTGGATTTCCAATGCTTTTAAATACAATCAGGCCACCTCGTATCGTCACACATGACCAAGTTGGTCATCTCTACTATTTCCGATATATTCAAATTTCGACCAATCATTTTTTCGTTTCAATTTTTCCTAATCGCAAATTGGAATTCTTACTGCTTCCAATTCGCGTCAAGCATTAAGATGTTATATTATACCAAGCGGGAGGGAAAAATGCAATTGCAAATCACATAAAAAGGGCGGTCCAAAGACCGCCCATCCGTTATTTCCGATATTTTCCCGACTTGACCACTCCCACTGCCAGTGCCAGCAGGATCACCAAAATCTGGATCTTCATGAGCTCCCTCCTCCCCTACGCCCGCACCACCGCATGGAGCAGCGACCAGATGGACCAGAGGAAGCCGGCCACAAAGAGGATTGCCAGCACAGGGACCACTAATTCAGCGGAGGAGACCAGCTCCTGGGGGAAAGTCTGGAGCAGAAGCATGGGGACGACGCAGATGCCCCAGATAATCCAGCCGCCCTTTGCGCCGAACCGCTGGATCAGCGCCCCCACGATGACACCGCCGGTTACGGCCATGGCGAAAATCAGCAGCCACCAGTACCAGTCCAGGGTGAAGGCTTCAATAATCAGGGTCTTTTCCGGCACAGGGACCAGCTCCCCGGCCATATTCTCAAAGACCTTCCCGGTAATAGGGGCATCGTAGCCGGGAGAGGCTGCAAATTCCATCACACCGGACCCTCCCATCACCCAGCCGTTCATCCCCGCCAGCTTTGCCCACAGAGGGACGCAGAGGAAGCGCTCCGCCGCCGCTAAGACAGCGGCCAGGGCCAGGGCGAAGGCGGTCTCGAAGAAGGCCAGGCCCAGGGTCAGGCCCAGGGCCCGCTTCCGGGTCTGGCCAAAGCGGAGGGCCTGGTCAAAGCTGACCCCCACATGGGATATCCCGGCGATGAGGGCGACAAGGCCGCCCACAATGGGGAACAGGATGCAGGATATGGTGACGCTGGTGTCCGGTCGGCCAAAGTGCATCACGCACCCGATGATTATTTGGATCACCAGGAACAGGCCCCCCTCCACCGCCAGGTAGAGGGCCAGGTCGTCTAGGTTCAGTTTGATTAACTTTTTATAGGTCTGAAACATTTTCATTCACCTCACAACGCAGCGCTGGATGGTACGCCAGATCAGCAGTTCTCCCCCCACCGCGCTGGCGGACAGCAGGGCAATCATCATTCTGGGCAGAGCGGTCCACAGCCAGCCCCACTCCGTCTCCACCAGGTAGTTCATAATCCCGGTGTCGGCGGAGAGGATCATAAACACTGTGACAAAAATCATCACAAAGATGGATACTGTGACCAGAATGGTGCCCAAAATCTTGCTCTTCACCATCACCATTCCGCTGAGACATCCCAGCACCATCAGCACCATGCACACCAGGGGGAAGGCCCACACCCGGCCGTCGAACAGGTCCAGCAAAGCCCATTTGTCCCGGACTTTCCAGTTGGCAAGGGCGGGGAAGGCGGACATAAACAGCTGAAGCCCCCAGCAGACCACCGCGTAGAAGGCCATATTGCTCTGAATGGCCCAGAAGAAATCCCTTCGCCGGGCCCCCATGGACAGCCCCAGATTCAGGTTGTTGGTACACATGGCGAAGGCGTAGAGGAACAGACACAGCAGGATCATAGTGGGGAACATGGCGTAGTAGTTCTCAAAGAGGTTGCCCACATTGGGGTTGTCCGGCACGCCGGTGACGTAACAGCCCACGATCACGATGGCGGCAAACCCAAAGATCGCCCCCAGGTTGATCCAGGAATAGCCGAGGAGAAACCGGAAGGATTTCACCATTTCGCTCCCCCCTTACTGGGCGTCCCCGTGGCCGCACAGGGACACGAAGACATTTTGCAGGTTCATGGGGGCGATGTCCACGTCGGCCTCCTGGGCGCTTTCCAGCTTCACCACGTCCCCCCGGACGGCCACCGTCTTGTGCCGGCCCATCTGGTGGGTGGACAGGACCTTCAGACCATTGCACACCCGGTCCACTACGTCCTCCCGGCCAGAGACATAGCGGAACTGGGCAATCAGCTCCTCGGTCTCGGTGTTCTCCAAAATGCGGCCTTCGTCCAGGATGATAACCCGCTCAAAGACGGAGGCGGCCTCCTCGATGATGTGGGTGGAGACGATAAAGGTGCGGTTGGTCTGGGCGAAGTCCTCCAGCAGAAGCTGGTAGAACCGTTCCCGCATCACCACGTCCAGCCCGGCGGCGGGCTCGTCCAGGATGGTGATCGGAGCCCGGCTGGCCAGGGCAATCAGAATGGTCACCATGGACATCTGCCCCTTGGACAGCTGGGAGATTTTCTTTTTCTTCTCTAACTTGAACTCCTCCAGCAGACGGCCGGCGTAAGCCTGGTCCCAGTTGGGGTAGTAGATGGCGGCGGATTTGAGGTAGTGCTTGATTTTCAGATTGTTGGGCCCGGAAAACAGGGTGGGCTGGAGCTCCCGGGAGAAACAGATGTCGTTCAGGGCCGTCTGATTTTCCCATACCGGCTGGCCGTTGTAGGTCACCTCGCCGCTGTTTTTGGTGTTCTGGGCGGTGAGGATGCCCAGCAGGGTGGTCTTGCCCGCCCCGTTGCGGCCGATGAGGCCGTAGATTTTCCCCGGCTCAATGGTCAGATCCAGATTGTGGAGGACCTCCTTGTCCTTATAGGATTTGCACAGATTCTGCGCGCTCAAAATTCCAGCGTTCATTTCTTTTTCTCCTCTCCGATAGCTTGCTGGATCATAGCCAGCAGCTCCTCCCCGGTCAAAGCCAGGGAGGTCCCCTCCTTCACCAAGGGCTTCACATAGCCGTCATAAAAGGCGGCCTTTCGTTTCTGTCTCACGGTCTCCCCCGCTCCTTTCGATACAAACATGCCGATGCCCCGCCGCTTGTATAAAATTCCGTCCGTCACCAGCAGGTTGATGCCTTTGGCCGCCGTGGCCGGGTTGATGTTGTACCCCCGGGCCAGCTCGTTGGTGGATGGCACCTGTTCCTCCTCCCGATAGACCCCCCGGAGAATATCATCCTCCAGCATTCGGGCAATCTGTAAATAGATCAGGGACTGGTCATTTAAGGTTCCGCGCACGCAATCACCTCCGTTGTCTTCTCGTTGTTGCTTTGTTCATTACTCATGTAATTAACCATATCACTAGTCAGCCCATTTGTCAAGAGGAACCTGGAACATTTTTTCCGAAAAAAATCCCGGGACACATCCGTGTCCCGGGGCAGCTTGTTCCAAACGTCCTCTCCGCAGGGGTTCGCGCCCGCAGGCACGAACTAAATTACACTCTTTCTTCCGGCGGCGTGTACGCCGCTACTGGGTGTACCCCTCCCCCAACAGGCGGTCGTAGGTCACCAGCCGCCGGGCTTGGATGGTCTCCTCCAGTTCCGGGGTCAGCGGCATGTTCAGCTGGTCATTATAGACCGGCGCAATCTGATAAAAATCCCCCAGCAGTTCCATATAGGGCGTCTCCTGAAAGCCGGTACACCGGGCCGCCGCCTCCAGCAGATAATAGGTGGACAGCTCATTCTCTGTCCGCCCGTGGAACAGTCCGGGGTCCAGCGTCCGGTTGGCGTAGATGAGGAAGGGGGTGGAGTACTTCACCAGCATGTTCTCATATTCATAGCTTACCATGTTCAGAAAGAGATCGTTTTCATCGTGGGCCTCGTAGTAAGCCAGCAGGGCAGGCCGGTGGTCTCCGAAAAAGATCAGCACCGTGGGCCGTTCCCGCCGGTCCACAAAGTCCGCCAGCCGGCCCAGCATTTGGTCCGCGTCGTACAGGCACTGGGTATAGGTGGTCACCGTCTGGGTCGCCTCCTGGGTCAGACCGGAGGTGACCGTCACCGTCTGCTCCTCCGCCGGAAGCGGATCATAGGGCTGATGGCCCTCCATGGTAATGGCAAAGAGAAAGGCGGGGGCTTCCATTTCCTCCAGCACGGATTCCATAATCCGTTCCAGGGACGCATCCGAGGCATACCCTCGCTTGAAATCCAACTCCCCCAGCTTAGAAAAATCCTCCAACCCGTAAAAGGCGTCAAAGCCCAGCAGCGGATAGGCCCGGGACCGGTCGTAGAAGTCCCGCAGATAGGGGTGAAGCGCTGCCGTTTGGTAGCCCGCATCCTTGTAATGGGAAACATATCCCGCCAGGGAGCGCTTGATGTATTCGTGCGGGGTGGCGCCGTCGGGAAGCAGCTCCGAATCCAGGCCGGTGAGAATCTCAAACTCCGGCCGCACCGTCCCGCCGGCAAAGGCGTTGGAATAGAGCCGTCCGCTGTAACAGTTGTCCCGCTCCCGGATGGCATCATAATTGGTCAGGGGGTTCGGTTCAAACGCCAGTTCAGGCATCTCCCGGATATCGCTGAAGCTCTCACTGAGCACTAAAATCACATCAAAATTTTCCTGTGCGGAGGGCGTCCCTTGGTACTCTGCCAGCAGTTCTTCCATGGTCTCACGGGAGTAGCCCGCCGGCGGCTTGATGTTCATGCTTTGCAGATTGAGGGCAAAGGCCCCCACAAAGCCGTTGCGTTCATAGTTGATGCTTTGCAGGCGGGTGTCCTCTATGTAAATATCAAACCGGTTCAAAACCGCTATGGTGCGCTGGCCGTCCGCACAAAAGACCAGGCACAGGGCGGCCAGAGAGGCGGCGCAGAACGGCCGGAGGGGAACGCCTCTGGGGAGGGCCGTCCCCAATACAGCCAGCCCAACGCACCATATCAAAAACACCGCCAGCGCAGGCCCCATCCACTTGGGCAGCCCTCCGCTGAGAAAGGAAAGCAGCGATCCTGCCTGCTTCGCCATCTGCACATCCTTAGGGAAAAAATGGTTCCCATTCAAGGCGAGTTTCATATAGTTTATATAGGCCAGCCCAAAGGATATCCCGCCTGTCACAGCGCAGGCCGCCGCTGCCCGCCGGAACACCAGCAGAACCAGCACAAAGGCCAGTCCCACCACCAGCAGTCCAAAAAGGACCGGGCCGGTGCGGCTGCGCACAAAGCCCAGCACTTTGGTCAGAGACCCGAAATTGTAATACTCCAGAACACCCCAGCAGAACATCGGAAACAGGGGCAGGCTGGCCCACCCCAGAGCCCGGCAGAACTGGTTTCTCCGGAGGATATCCAGACCGGTTTTCATCTTCTTCCTCCTTCCAGCACCCAGGTTCAGACCGATTCCACCGCACCCAGCCGTTTGACCGCCACATATAGAATCCGCTCCCCCAGAAGGGTCGCCACAAAGGCAAAGCCCAGCAGCGCGCCCACACCCCGCCAGTCCAGCATGCCGCCCCCAATGAGGGCCCCCAGCACGCTGCCCAGGGTAAAGGTCATGGTGAAGTACGCCTGACCTTTGATGGCATCTTCCGCCTCCATCACGGCGTTGATGTAGTAGACGGAGGCCACAGAGATCAGGCCCCAGCCCAGCATCTGGAAGACTTGGACCGCATAAAAAACGGCCACGTTGGGAGCCAGCCAGGAAAACCCGGCTTTGAGCAGGAAGAAAAATCCCGAGACCCGCATCCACACATCACAGCGCACCTTCTGCACCATCCAGCTGAACAGAAACATGGTGGGCAGTTCCCAGAAGGCGGACAGCGCTGTGGCAGCGCCCATCTCCGCGCTGCCGCCCCCTTTGCTCTGGACAATCTGAAACAAATAGCTGTTCAGCGTCATATGCCCGGTGTACAGCAGGGCCGCCCCCACCAGAAGCAGTCCAAAGCGGGGATATTTGGCAAAAAAGGCCGACGGGTTCCCTGCGCCGCCCGCCGCAGGTTCCGCGCTCCCCGGTCCGAAGGGAAAGGCCAGCACCGCTGCCGTCAGCAGGCCGAAGCTGAGAGCAATCAGCACCGGAACCCAAACCACTCCCAGCGCGGCCGCCAGGATTCCCAGCGCCCAGGCCCCGGCGGCGTAGGCCACCGAGCCCGCCCCCCGGGCGGCGCCCCAGTTCAGCCGCCGGCCCTGGTTGATGGCCTGGGTCCCAGCCGCATTGACCAGCGGAAGGGCCAGCTGAAGCAGGAGCAGACAGCCCCCATACAGTCCCCCAGTCAGGAGGGCAGGCCC
>CAMWBA010000160.1 GCA_947172355.1 uncultured Bacillota bacterium | reverse complement strand
GCATTTCGGGGCGGGGGGAGGGAGCGGTCCAGCTTAGCTGCCATCTCCAGATTGTCGCAGATTGTCTTGTTCATGCTGGCGTCCTCCGCGTGGCGGGAGGAGGGGGCGTAATAGCAGTGCTCCCACAGCAGGTTCAAGGCGACCTGCCGGTCGTAGAGGGCATCCCGCTTGCCGGGGTGATACCACAGAAAGAACCGCTCTGCCATCGCCTCCACCCCCTGGGTCTCCGCGATCTCTCTCAGCCGCTGGGCGGAGAAGCGGCCCACCGGAGTGACCACCGTGCCGGGGACGTCCTCGGGCATGTAGGAGTCCAGGTCCCAGCACAGGCACATCTGGGCACAGTCCCCCTCCGAAATCTTTTGACAGGACATCTCCACCAGGGTTTTCAGCCAGGGGTGGAAGTGCTCCCGGAGCATCCGGTCAAAGTCCCGGTGCTGGAAGTACTCCGTCTCGTCCTCCACGGTCAGTTTTTGCAGGCCCAGGCCGTCCAGCAGCTCCACCGCCGCCTTATGCAGCCCCGGTCCGGCAGGGGTGGAGTAGCAGCAGCCCTCCACCGTCCACCGGCCAAACAGGCCGCCCTCCTTCTTCCAGGACATCTGAAGCAGGCCGCCCAGGGGACAAAGGCTGATGTTCAGAGCGTTCTCCTTCATAGGGTCCCAGCTGCTCAGGCCGTAATACCGCTCCTCTGCCAGCTTTTTCGCGGTCTGGATCAGCGTTTCCGGCTTTTTCACCGTTCCGGTGAAGGTAAATCCGATACTCATAAGTATGACTCCTCTGCTTTAGTTTACACCCGGCAGGGGCGGCGGTCTCCGCAGGGACACAGGGCGTCCGTCGGCAAAGACGTCCCTACCGGGTGGGGTTCAGCGATTGGGCCTGTACAGTCTCTTTCCGGGCGGCCGTGCTGACCACCTGGATATGGCCGATCAGGCTGGCCACAGTCCCCAGGTCGGCGGGGCTGGCACAGGTGACGGTGATGAAGTACAAGGCAGGCCCGGTGATAACCTCACACTGGATCTGATAGAGGACCTGTCCCGCCTCCCGGATATCCTTCCAGCCCCAGCGCAGAGCACCACCTTTCAGTTCCCGGCGCTCCACACCGTGCAGGGCATCCAGATTGTCGGTGAAGCGGGCGTTGCCCTCCCGCATCCGGTAGGCGCTCACCCGCCAGACGGGGCCGCCGGAACCGTCGGTCCACAGGTGGGCGCCGCCCCCATTTGCCCAGGGCTCCCAGGCGCACAGATAGGCGCCGGGCAGGGGGAAGCGCAAAGCCCCCACCGCGTGGATGACCATACCCTTCCGGTAGCCGGGGGAGAACTCCTCCTCCAAGCTGGGTCCATCCGGCAGGACGGGGGTCCGCTCCGCCAGGGCGCATAGCTCCTCATAGGCCCCTCGGGGCATGGGGAGGTGTGGATTCAGCTTGGCCGAGCGTTCCAGGTCGTCCAGAATGGCGGCGTTGATGGCCGCGTCCTCCTCGCTGCGGGAGGAGGGGGCGAAGCAGCACTTCTCCCACAGGGCGTTGATGGCCCGGTTGCGGTAGAACCGGGCGTCCCAGGTGCGGCCGTCCCAGAGGAAGAAGCGGTCTGCCAGGGCCTGGATGCCCCCGGTCTCCACCAACTGGACCAGCTCTGCCAGCCGGAAGCGGCCCATAGGAGTGACCACGGTGTCAGGAATGTCCTCTGGAGCGTACTGCTCCAGGTTCCAGCACAGCTGCATTCCGGACACCCCTTTGCCGCTCTCCCGGCGGCATACATCCACCAGGGTCTTCAGCCAAGGATAGAAGTGCTCCTCCTTCATGCGCTGGAAGTCCCGGTGGCGGTAGAAACCGGTCTCATCCTCCACCGTCAGATGCTGGATGGGCAGACCGTCCAGCAGTTCCACTGCCGCCCGATGCAGCCCTGCCCCCGCCGGAGTGGATATACACAGCCCCCGCGCCAGCCAGGGTCCGGCGGGGTCCCCCTCGGGCCGCCACAGGACGCTCAGTTCGCCCCCCAGGGGACACATAGCAATTTTTAGTCCGCCTTCGCCGGCGGTCAGGTGATAGCTCTGCTCCATGGCCAGAATTTTCGCCGCCTCCAGCAGTGTCTGGGGACTGTCAATCCGGCCTGTGAAACTCAATCCGATACTCATACCGTTCTCCTCCTCTGTATGGCGGTTCCTTTTTGCAAAAAAGGAACGGACCCAAGGAAAAAACATGGGGAAATACGTTATGGTTCTTGCGGTTCCGATTCGCTCTGCTTCAATCCAATCCCGTTTACATCGAAACGGAAGGTATGGAACGCGGCCCAGTTCACCGGAGCGCCGGCAAAGACCTCCACGGCGGAGTCCAGCAGAGGTTTCAGATCCCAGGCAATGAAATCCAGATAGCCGAAGTTGGTGCCGGTGGCCCCGCCGGTGAAGGTGACAACCCCTGCGCCGCACCGGGCCTGGATGGCCTGTTCCAGCTGGTCCCGCAGGTCCAGAATTTGGCTCCGATCCACCCCGTCCAGGGGATAGTAGAAGAAGCCGGGGACCACCCCGTCCCGGTGGAGGCGGTCCATGCAGCTGCTGTCCCCCTGGAGATAGCCCTTGAGGACAGGGATACAGCTGGTGACGCCTGCGTACACATCCCGGCGCAGGTCCATATCCTCGTCCTGGGCGGGCTCGCCTCGATAGGCGGTATAACGCTCCCCGGCCAGCGCCGGGTCGTTGGCCTGGGGCCATCCCTCTGGGTCCACCTCGTTTTCCACAAATTCCGCCAGCTTGTCCAGGGGTATGGAGGCCCCCTCCGCCGGAGCATCCAGCATGTCCAGATAGTCCACATACCGCATGGCGGCCAGCTCGCCCAGGGCCTGATCCAGCAGGATGCAGAGGATGTGATAGACCTGCCCCTCCTGTTCCTTCAGCATGGGGGCCAGCTTTTCGCAGTACAGCCGCAGTCCCAGGCCGCTGTCCTCCGTTTTCTCCGCCCACACCTGCACATCTGCCAGGGAGATGTCCTGTCCATACATCCGCAGGCCGAAGTTTTTGATTTGGGGGCGTCCCACCTTGATGTTCCATTTGTCCAGCAGCTCCTTGGGGGCGTGCTGCTGGAAGTAGACCAGCTGGAACATCCGGGCCCGGTCTCCCTCAGGGATTAGGATCAGTTCATACTTCTCTCCGTTGTGGCCCAGCTCAAAGGCGGGGCTGGCAAAGGCGGAGGAGAGCAGCTCGGAACACCGGGACACCAGCGCTTCGCTGACCGCCTCCAGGTCCTTCTCATCCATCAGGGCCCGCAGTTCTCCCTCTCCGGCCAGGAAAGCGCTCCAGCTCTCCAGGGTCCGTACCCGGAAGGGCTTGATGCTCAAAGGGAGCGTCAGACTCCGCTGGCAGCGGTCGATCAATTCCAGGGTGTCCTCGTCCCCGGGGCGGGTTTCCAAAGCCTTCTCAAAATAGGACAGGGCCAGCCCCTCTTGGTCCAGGTAGTAATAGGCGTAGCCTACCCGGAAGTTCCAGGTGTGTTCCTCCCCCAATTCCTCCTCCACGGAGAGGAGCAGATCCAGCGCGTTTTGGTACAGGGGCCGGTCCTCAGGTGGGGCCGCGTGGATGGCCAGGTTGTTATAGGCCCGGGCCAGATCGCTGATCAGCTGGACAGAAAGTTCTTCTTTCGGAAGGGCTTCGATGGCGTCAATAATGTTCTGATACTTCTCGGCGTGGTGCCACTGTTCCAGCTGCAATAGAAATTCGTGATTCATCGGAAATCTCCTTTCCATCATGTTATATTGAGGATACTGTGAATGTTGTCCGATTAACCGGACTTTAAGAGCCGGTATGCATCCCCGGTTGTGAATACAGGCGCTAAAAGAGCCGGTACACCCGGACCAGCTCTTCCTCGGCCTGGCAGGTGACGGCGCACACCGCTCCCTCCCCGTCCAGATGGCTGCCCATCACGCTGCCTTTCAGACGGTGGCGGGAGATCTCCTTCAGGTCCTGGTCATAGCACTCCACCATACCCCGAAACTCCAGCCACAGCCGCCCTTGGAGGTCCTGCCCCAGAAAGTGGCCCTTCTGTTTGCTGGGCAGCTCAGCGAGGACCTGGAGGGTGTCCCGCTCCAGCAGAGTGGCGCTGCCCCCCAGACGCAGGAGCTTATCCCCCACCGGATAGAGGGCGGTCACCCAGCCGTCCAGCTGGACCCGGGCCGCCTCTCCGCCGAAGGGCTCTATGCGGAGCAAATCGCAGGTCGAATCGGACGCACTTCCCGCTGAACTCTATGTGGAAGGGGCAGGGGACCTGTCCCTCTGAGTCCCACAGCAGGGTCAAGGTGCTCTCCGCACGCCAGGGCTCGCTGCGGCTTCTGGTCTTGGCGTTGAAGCGGACATCCATCACATAGGCGGTCACA
Organism: uncultured Bacillota bacterium; assembly: GCA_947172355.1. Lineage (GTDB taxonomy): Bacteria > Bacillota > Clostridia > Oscillospirales > Oscillospiraceae > Lawsonibacter. Next base: position 1,868 of record CAMWBA010000160.1, on the reverse strand, counting down.
TGGCCGCCGCTCTTGCAGAAACGGACGCAGGGCCTCGCTTGGAGCGGAGCAGTCCGCCCAGGGCTCCAGAAGGCCGGAGGGAGCGGGACAGTACAGCAGTCCCTGGGCCCGATCCAGATAGATGTCCCAGCGGGGCTGCTGGATGTTGCCGTTCAGAGAGGTTGGGATGGGCTCCCAGGTGCGGCTGGGCTGGCTCCACGACTGAATCAGCTCCGCACGGGTCGCCTTCTTAGCCATGCCGCGCCTCCAGATAAGCGGTGGGACCACTCTGGTACAGGTCGCCGCCGTGGGCGTCCAGGATGACAGTGAGGGGCATATCCACAACCTCCAGGCGGCGCACCGCCTCACAGCCCAAGTCCTCCCAGCAGAGGACCTCCAGACTTTTGACGCAGGCCGCCATCAGCGCTCCGGCGCCCCCCAGAGCAGCCAGATAAACGGCGCCGTTTCGCATCACGGCCTCCTTGACGGCCTGGTTCCTGGCCCCCTTGCCGATCATAACAGCCTGTCCCAAGTCCAGCAGCCGGGGGGAGTAGGCGTCCATCCGCCCGCTGGTGGTGGGCCCGGCGGAACCGATGATCTCCCCGGGCCGCTCGGGAGTGGGACCCACATAATACAGCGCAGAGCCCTCCACCGGGAAGGGCAGCGCCTCCCCCTTGTCCAGCAGTTCCATCATCCGCTTGTGGGCGGCGTCTCGGGCGGTATACACCACACCGGACAGCAAAACGGTATCCCCTGCCCGCAGCTGGTCCAAATCCTTCCGTACAACAGGCGTGGTCAGTTTGTATTGCATTTGCGATTCCTCCTCCAATGTCCAGCCAAATTCCGCGCGAAATCCGCAAAACAGGCGGGACAAATCCAATGACATTCATCCGGTGTGCAGTAACCACAAGGAAGCGTTTCTTCGCAGGCGATGACTTTAGCGCCATCTCACAACACCTCGCTCCTTATGGTTGGAACAATCCCTCAAAAATTGCAAAGGTCTCCTCGCTCATCCGCCGGGTGGCGGCGAGACTGTTGGACAGCACGCTGCCCTTTGGGGTAAACTTCAGGGCCTTCTCCTTGCTCTTGGGGCAGCCAAAGCGCAGCTCGGGCAGTATCTCGTCGGGGAGCTGCCGGGGCTGGATGGAGGACCCCTCCTCCCCCCACACCGCCCACTGGGAACAGCAGTTGAAGGGATTTTGATGCTCCAGGTGGGGCTTTTCCACCTGCTCCGACAGGGGGATCACCTGCATCCCCTCCGGCACCGCATCCAGGCAGTTGTAGCTCTTGCAGTCCCAGCTCCAGTAGTAGATCTCTCCCCGGCAGTCCCGGGATTCCTCCACCACTCCTTCGGGAATCAGTGCGCTGTGCCGGGTGCCCAATTCCCGCATACAGTAGTCGTAGGCTCGCTCCCGGTGGGTGACGGGCAGGCGGGCCAGCACATACAGGTGCTTGCTCATTTGGGTGACAGGAAACACCACGTCCCCCACCTGAATGGACGCAATACTGGGCATCCGGGCGTGGATGCTGCCATAGACCACCTTGATGGGGCCAACGTCCCCCGCTTTTTGGATCTCCTTCCACCGGTCCTGGGGCCAGCAGACCATATATCCGGCCATATTTACAGCACCTCCGTCGCCCGCCGGGTAACGTGGCAGCTCACGTTCACAGCCACCGGCAGGCCGGCCACATGGGTGGGGGCGGTCTCGATGGCAAGGCCCAGGCAGGTGGTCCTGCCGCCGAAGCCCTGGGGGCCGATGCCCAAGGCGTTGATCTCCTCCAGCAGCTCTGCCTCCAGTGCCCCATAAAAGGGGTCTGGGTTGGGCTCATCCAAGGGGCGGAGCAGGGCGTGTTTGGCCAGGGCGGCCACCTTGTCGAAAGATCCGCCG
>CAMWBA010000159.1 GCA_947172355.1 uncultured Bacillota bacterium | reverse complement strand
CGCCAATACCAGCGCCCCGGCCAACCGCCAGCCCTCTCGCCACAGCTCTCCTGCCCGGAGACGCAACAGCAGGCACGCACCTCCCAGCAGCAGGACCAGCAGGTTGATGATTACAAAAAACGGGGTAGCAAAGGCATTGGCCGCCCCCGGCAGGAAGAAGAATGCGACAACCTGTTTATAGGTATTCCATATAAGCCGGGGCAGCTGGCCAACGGGATATCCGGCGCTGGCCGCGTCCATTCCCAGATAGGACAGCAGTTCCAAGTCCTTCCACGTTAAAAACATCTGCAAAATCCCATAGTACGCCGCCGCCCCTGCCGCCAGCATCAAAACCATACGCAGACCCAGCCGCCAGGTACCCTTTAACGACGCGCTGGGGTTCATCGTCTCCCCCAGCACCGCCAGCAGGGCCAGCCCAATGGCCATTGAGGCATATGCCTGATAGATGCCCATAGACAGGGCCAGAACTCCCGCCCCGGTCAGCCAGCCCAGCGCCCTGCGTTTGGCCAGCCACACCGACAGCACCGCCAAAAAGATGGCCAGGCAATAGGCCGAGGCGGTGAAAAGATAAAGAAAGGTGTATCCCAGGCAGGGAAACGCGGCCAGCACCGCCCCTGACAGTCCCCCCAGTATCCGGCTACGGATGGAAAGCACATCAACAGCCAGTGCCGCGGCCAGACCCAGAAACAGCAGAGACAGCAGACCGATGACCACCGGCATCTGGGTAAAGCCATTCAGTGCTGAGGCGTAGTGGAGAAACCACCGGCCGGAGACGGTCATCTGCTGGAGGTCATAGACCCGGCTCAGGCCGTCGCAGTTTGGGACAATATTGGTAAAGGCGTAAAGGTGGACCAGCAAGCCGGTGATCAGGCAGGCAGAGAAAGCGGTGCGCTGGGCGGAGGACACCCGCCGCCAGAGGGCGCCCCCCTGTTCATCAATGGACATGAAACCCCTCCCATGGGATATAGTCTGGAAACATCCAGCGGTATGCCTTACTTTTTCAACCGCTTCCCCGCCGCCTTGACCAGTACCAAGGGCAGCTTTGCCATGCGGCCCGCCCGCTGCGGTTCTTTTTTTAAGCGGTAGGCCCACTCCAACCCCAGTTTCTGCCAGGACTCCGGGGCCCGCTCCACTCTGCCGGCGAAGACGTCCAGCGCTCCACCCAGCCCGATGGCCAGCCGGGCGCCGGTGTGCTTGCCCCACCGGGCCATCCATTTCTCCTGCTTCGGGGCCCCCAGGCAGACAAACAGCAGGTCTGGCCGGGCGGCGGCTACCTTCAGCAGCACAGCCTCTTCGTCCTGGAAATAGCCATCCTGCGTTCCGCATAGGGCGATGTTGGGGTAGTTCTCTACAATGTGCGCGCCGGCCTCCTCGGCCACGCCGGGCTTGGCCCCCAGCAGATACAGCCGTCCCCCCATCTCGTTGAGATGGACCAGCATATCCCCCGCAAACTCAATGCCAGGCACCCGGCCCTTTAACGGAGTGCCCTGGATTTTTGCCGAGTACACCACTCCGATTCCGTCGGCCAGCACCAGGTCGGCTTCGTTGAGCACATCTCGAAACTCCTTGTCCTTCTCCGCCGCCAGGATAAACTCCGGGTTTGGCGTTACCACATAGTGGAATTTGTCCTCTCCCAAAAGGGCGGCTCCCGCCTGGGCGGCCTCCGCTCGGGTCAGGTCGTCAAATTGAATGCCCAAGATCTCTTTTTTCACACAAACCTCCATACGCCCTCTGCGCGCCTCCGCCCCGCCTCCGTTTTGTCCCCGGAAACATCATGCCCCGGAGGACAGTCGCTCAAACGGCGGCGGAACATTTTTCCTATTTTGCTATTCTACCATGGAAACTACAAAAAGTCTATGAAAAATCCGTGAAGGTTTTTTTAACTCAATTTTCAGCGCCCAAGCGGTTAAACCTGTACCCTCATGTTTGCGCCGCAGCCTTCTTCTTCCGCTTCGCGCCCCTATACCGGTCCTCCTCGCTGAATATGCAGCCGCAGTACTTCTGCATATAGAAGCCATGTTCCCGGGCAAACTGCTGGCCCTCCTGGAACATGGGGCGAAAGTCCCGATAGAGAAACTCCACCCCATACCGCTCTCCCATCTCTCGGGCCGCCGCCGCGATGCCCTCATGGTTTTGATAGGGGGAGATAAGGAGGGAGGTGGTAAAGCTGTCATAGCCGTTTTCTGCGGCAAATCTGGCGGCCGCCTCCATCCGTGTCCGGTAACAGTAGACGCACCGGCTGTCGATATCTCCCGCCACGGCGGTGATAAAGGGCCGCAGGTCGTAGGTCCCGCCGATGATCAGTTTCATGCCGATCTCTTTGGAATACTCCTCCAAAGTTCGCTTTCGGGACTGATACTCGGTGTATGGATGGATATTAGGGTTGAACCAGAAGCCGGTAACCGAGATGCCCTCCTCCCGCAGCCGGGCAATGGGCCGGTTTGCACAGGGGGCACAGCAAATATGCATCAGAGTATTCATCAACAAAAATCCTCCAGGTCTAACATACGAGTTTCCAGGCCCCGTTTCATGGCGTATTGCAGCGTTTGAAAGGTTCCTCCCCGGGGCACTCCGTTATACACCGCAATCACCCAGCCGGAGCGGTCCACCATATACCGGTTGCGCCGCATCATACAAAAGCGGTCGTAGTGGTGCTGGACCAAAGTCTCAAAGTTGCACTGGTTCAAAATAGTCTGGTAGCGGGCCCGCTCCGCCGCCGGCCAGCTGTCCGCCTGGGTCTCGCAGGGCCGGGCACACTCCAGGGTAATGTCTCGCCGTTCCCGCCGCAGCTCCAGCACCGCCTCGGCACAGTACAGGTCACACCCCCGGGCCATGCCGCTGATAAAGTGTCGGACTCCCGCTTCATAGACCGCCTCCACCGCCTGGAAAATGCTTTGTTTCAGCTGGACGCACCGGGGATCGCCCTCCCGCTCCCTCCAGGGCAGCTTGTCCGGCCGGTGCCCGGTGAAGCAGCAGGTCTTGGTCTTGTCACGGTCCATGTTACCGGCCCCTTTCCATTCGTTTCAAAGCAAACAGAACTCTCCGTTACAGCACAATTAAGTCTTTGGGTGACCGGGTAATGTTCTCACAGCCGGTCCCCCCTAAAATCAGCACATCTTCGATGCGCACGCCGAAACGGCCTGGAAGATAGACCCCCGGCTCGGCGGAGATAACCGCCCCCGCCGGCATAGGCCGGGTCTCTTTTGCGCTGGCGCTGGGCGCCTCGTGGATATCCACCCCAAGGGAGTGGCCAAACCCGTGGGAAAAATACTCCCCATAGCCCGCTTCCTGGAGGACCCTCCGGGCGGCAGCATCAATCTCCCGTCCCGTGACCCCTGCCCGGGCGGCGTTAATGCCCGCTTTTTGCGCGGCCAGAACGGCGGCGTACACCGCCTCCATCTCTTCGGTGGGCTGACCCAAGGCCACGGTGCGGGTCATGTCGGAACAGTATCCCTCCACCTTGCAGCCAAAGTCCATGGTGATGAACATCCCCTCCTCCACCATCTGGTCTCCGGGGACGGCATGGGGCCGGGAGCCGTTGGAACCGGCGGCCACAATGGGGTTGAAGGATACCCTCTCACCTCCCCGGCTAAGCAGCTCATAGACCAGCCGGGCGGCGATCTCCCGCTCGGTCATGCCGGGACGGATAAAATTGAGGATGGCCTTGAATGCCTCATCGGTGATGGCCTGGGCCCGGCGCATCCGAACCAGCTCCCCCTCATCCTTGGAAGCGCGCAGGCCACCCAGCAGATCCTGCGCCGGGGTGAGGACGCAGGGCAGGGCCTGGGTATAACGCTTGTGAGCATCCACCGTCACAGCTCCGCTCTCGAAGCCCACATTGTGCAGATGCTTCCCCTCAATATACTCCTTGGCAAAGGCCATATGGCCCTTGTCCGGCGTGATGAGCAGGACCTGAGCCCCTTCAACTTGCTCTTGGGCGGCCTCGATATACCGTCCGTCGGTGGTGTACTGGGCCCCGTCCCGGGTCACCAGCAGCAGGCCCTCCCCGTGGAAGCCCAAGGCGTACCGCTCCCCGGACTCACTGGTAATCAGCATGGCGTCTAGCCCGAAATCCGCCAGCCTAGCGGCAATTTTTTCAATGTGGTTCATGGGTAAAACCCTCCTATTACAAGTTATTACAGCCCGAAAATATCCCCCGGAGACCTATCAATAGAATAACAAGACCATCAAATCGGCAAAAATTCAAACCAATATTCCGAACTTCATTGAGGGATTCCGCGAAAAGAATCGCAAACAGGCCGGCACAAATTATCATCACCCCAAGCACAATATTCGTAATCATGGCTGTGTCTCTCTTTCCTTGAGCTGCTTCTGATAGGTCTGTTTCATAATTAATGCATCCTCCGCCTGGGTGCCAGCGGACTCGCAGATGAAGGTGGGCGACCAGCCCCGGCGGGCAACTTCGGCAGCCAGCGGAGCCCAGTCAGGGCCGTAACCGCCATCATCGGCGAAGGTACGGTGGCATTTCTCCCCGCCCTTGGTGGTGAACTCGATGTGGGAGAAGTGGCTGTGGAAGGCGGAGGCCCGCTCTGGACCCAGCACCTCTTCCATCCGGTCCAGCATCCGGGAAAACGCCTCCGGTCCGTCATCCGCCCCCAGGGAGCGGGCATAGAGGTGGCCGAAGTCGATGCAGGGGACCAGGTGCTGATCCAAGGTACACAGTTCCAGCACTTCCTCCAGGTCGCCCAGTTGATTGATCTTGCCCATGGTTTCGGGACAGAGCGCAATGTGTCCCAGGCCGGCGGTGTCCAGGACGGACAGCAGAGTCTGCATCCCCCGCTTGGCGATGTCCAGCGCCTCCCGGCGGGAGCGTCCCATAAGGGCACCGGTGTGGACCACCACCCGTTTAGCCCCCATCCAATCCGCCGCTGCACAGGATGTCAGCACATAGCCGTTGTTCTTCCTCACGCTCTCGCGATCTGGGTTGGCCAAATTGATAAAGTAAGGGGCGTGGAGGGATAGGGCTATCCCCGCCGCCCGGGCATTTTCTCCCAGCTTGAGGGCGGTGTCCTTCTGAATGCGCACCCCCTGTCCGCACTGGTATTCGTAGCAGTCCAGGCCAAAGTCAGCGATCCACCCAGGCGCGGCCAGAGAGGACTTGTGGACCTTGGAAAAGCTCTCGCAGTTGCCCGCAGGGCCAAAGTTCGCACTCATAGAAAAGGCCTCCTTTTCCCCAGCAGCCGGAAGGGGGTCTCCACTGCATAGCGGATGTACCGCCCCGGGTTGCCCGCCAGGCGGATGGGCTGGACCAGCAGCGGAATCACCCCAGCGTTGTTTGCTCCCAAGGTGTCGGTGAAGATCTGGTCCCCCACCATGACGGTCTCTTCCGACGTACAGCCCATACGCTCCATAGCCCGGAGATAACCGGCCCGCTTGGGTTTGCCCGAGTGCCCTTGATAGGGAATGCCCAGCTTTTCGGCAAACCGCTGCGCCCGGCCAGGTTTCCGGCTGTTGGACAGCAGGAACAGCATAATCCCCGCCTCCTCTAAGTTCTGTTTCCATGCGACAACCGTTGAGGGTGGCTCTGTCACTCGATAGGGGGCCAGGGTGTTGTCCAGGTCGGCCAGTACCAGGCGGATCCCCTTCGCAGCCAGCAGTTTGGGGGAAATATCAGTCACCGATGGATAAACCCCTTGGGGTATGGGTGATAATGGCATGGTTCTAATCCTCCAGTATACTTCATAATCTGTACAGCGTAGTATATCACAGGACGAAACTTCGGACAAGGGGGATATCCGATGGATACCTTTATTATTATGCTGCCGCCCAAACAGCTGCCTGCACTCCAGAGCTGGCAGGCCACCCCTGCCCACCTGGCCTATCGTCTGGGTCCAGGCCCCCATCTTTTCCGCGCAGACAGCGCCGCACTGCCCAAAGGCGGACTGATGGTGGTGGACGACCGGGACTTTGACGGCCTGGGCTCCACCGGCCCGCTGTGCCAGGAAATTCTTCGTGAGTGCCAGGCCAGGGGCTTCTCCGGAGCCGTTTTGGACTTTGAGAACCGCCTGCCCCCGCTGGAACAGGTTGCCGGCCATCTGGACGAGCGATTTGCCCGACGGAGCTGGTCCCTCTATGTCACTGAGCGGTACGGCCCTTACGCTCCACATGCACGGGTAATCATCCCTTCCGCCCTGTCCGGCGGGTCTCTCCAGCGGCGGCTGGAGGAAGCTCTGGAGCGCTTTGGCGAGAGCCGGGCCGTCCTGGCCCTGGAGCGGCGTGCA
>CAMWBA010000158.1 GCA_947172355.1 uncultured Bacillota bacterium | reverse complement strand
GCTTCCTCTCAGCTGGTCACGGCAATGTCGTGGTTTAGTTCGTTGTCCTCAACCAACAGACTATGCCAGCTGGTGGACTGCCGCGAGGGGGAGAAGGTGGGCGTCTTTGGGGCATCGGGGGCTTTGCTGAGGCGGAAGGGGAAGGTGCAGAGGAACGTACTGCCTTGGCCCTGCTGACTCTCCACCGTGATCCGGCCGTTCATCAGCTCAACCAGATTTTTGGTGATGGACATACCTAACCCCGTGCCCTGAATGCCGCTGACCGTAGAGGTCCGCTCCCGCTCAAAAGGCTCAAAAATATGCTCTAAAAACTCCGGAGCCATGCCAATGCCGGTATCTTGAATGCAGAACGTATAGATGGCGGTGCCTGCGGTATCTCCGGGCTGCTCGGTGGCCGAGACGGAGATCTGCCCGCCGGCAGGTGTGAATTTCAGCGCATTGCTCAAAATATTCAGCAGTACTTGGTTCAGCCGCAGCCGGTCGCAGATCACATAGGGATGGGTCAGCATGCGGTCATCCATATGGAAAGTCAGACCCTTAGTCTCGAGATCGGCCCGTATAATGGATTGAAGGTCACGCAGAACTTCGGGCAGGCTGCAAACATTCTCCTCAATGACAACCCTGCCGCTTTCAATGCGGCTCATGTCCAGCACATCGTTAATGAGGCTGAGAAGATGACTGGAGGAGGCGGTGATTTTATTCAGATAGTCCCGCACCAGCTCCCGGTTGTCCAGGTGGGTGGTAGCAAGATTGGTAAAGCCAATGATAGCATTCATCGGGGTACGGATATCGTGAGACATGTTGTTGAGAAACATGGTCTTGGCCTGGGAGGCCCGTTGAGCCTTGACCAGTGCTTCCTCCAGGAGCTTGTGCTGCTCCTGGAGTTTTTCGTCTGTCTCCTTTCGCTCGGTGATATCCACAAACATCCCCACATAGGTGATGGGAGTGCCGTCCTTCCGCCGGGAGAGCTTGCCTGTGGCCCGGAACCAGCGATAGCCCCGGTCCTTGGTCAGAAGGCGGTATTCTACGTTGTAGACCTTTTTGCCGGTGTAATCTTCAATGGCGGCATAGTACTCCTTCAGAACCCAGTCATGGTCCTCGGGATGGAGCAGATCCGACCAGGAGGAGAGAACATTTGGAAAGTCCTCCTCATTCTGGTAGCCAATCATCGCACGAAAATCCTGGCTCCAAAAGACGCTGACCATCTCCCCCTGCCGGTTGAACTCCATGGTCCACATCCCGGAACACAGGATCTCATGGACCAGCTTCAGCGCTGTGGTCTCATGTTCCAGCGCTTCCAATGCCTCCAGGCGCTCCTGGGCCAGCTGCGCCGTTTCGGCATTGTCAATCGCCTTAAAGTGTTTTTCGGTGGCATCTTCCACAAAGACGTAAAATAAGTCGCCATAGAGGTTGGTGTGCACGAAGTGTCCGTAGTCCTCAATCCAGCGGACTGCACCATCCTTTCGTATGATACGGTATTCCACGAGGTCAAGATCGCTGCCTTGCGTAAAAATCTGCTGCTTGATGCTCTGGCGGGCCGCTTCTGCGTCCTCCGGGTGGACCAGTCCATGAAATGTATAGCCGGTATACGCTTGAAATTCGTCCAAGCTCTCGCAGCCGTACATCTGAATCAGTGCCTGATTGGCATAAATCAGACGTTCTTCCTCGTCGGCGTGGTAAATGAAAAAACCGCCGGGCATTCCCGCAGTAATCTGTTCGATGATGGGAAATGTCTGCTCACTGAGAACCAGAGAGCGCCGTTCGTTTCGCTCGTGTTTCCGCATAAGAGTTCATCCGTCCTTTCTGTCACATGACAAAACGTTGTTATGCTGGATGGTAGTTTTTCAGACGGATTGTATGGTCAGCGCCGGCCGCCTATGGTTCCCCTGAAATAATTTCCCTGTATATGTTTCTCTTGCCGTCCAGTACAGCTGGTTCAATACTTTTCATCTCTATGGTAACATATTCCCTGCTTAATTTCAATTCCCTCCTTCTGATTTTTGCTCAGTTTATCAATGGAGAAACAAATCCAGTGGTGGTTGCAAGCCTCTGATTTGCTCTTACCAGCACAACCCATATCATTTGGAAGAAAGCAAATCCCTGACAGAGCCTGTGTAGGGCTTCTGACAGGGATTTTATGATGCTGCAAAACGATAATCAAAAACTATTTTTGCGGGTGTGAACCTTTACGCTCTGCGGAGACGGAAGGTTTTGACCAGCTGCTTCAATGCATTCGCCTGGGCGTTAAGCTCCTGGCTGGTGGCTGCGCTCTCCTCGGCGGTAGAAGAATTGGTCTGTACCACATTGGCAATCTGGTCAATTTGGTCCTGAATTTGTTCCACCGCCTCTGCCTGTGTTTGTGCATCGGCCGCAATCCCGTTGATGGTTGCCTCGATTCCATGAGCGTCCGCCACAACATTTTGTAATTGTTTGGCAGTCGCATCTGCAATCTGTGTGCCTTGATTTACGGCAGAAATGGAACGTCCAATCAGCGCAGAGGTGGATTGAGATGCCTCCGCGCTCTTGGCGGCCAAGTTGCGGACTTCATCGGCAACCACAGCGAATCCCTTGCCCGCTGTGCCGGCACGAGCGGCCTCTACGGCGGCATTCAGCGCAAGAATGTTGGTTTGGAAGGCAATATCTTCAATGGTTTTGATGATTTTCTCAATTTCATTGGAGCTGTTGGTGATTTCACCCATAGCAGCTATCATTTCCTGCATCTTTTGGTTGCCCTCGGCGAGCTGCTGGCCCATTCCGCCAACCTGCGCCCGGGCACGCTGAACATTTTCGGCGGTTTGCTTGGCGCTTTCTGCAACGGAGTGGATGGTTTCTTCCAGTTCCTCCACAGCGCCGGTTTGCTCCATGGACCCTTGGCTGAGTGCTTGAGAGACTGTGGACATCTGCTCCGCCCCACTGGAAACATACTCGGAACTGGTGACGATTTGTCCCATGGTACTGTTGAGCTTTTGAAGGATATCGTTTAACGAAGTGCGGATGGAAGCAAAATCCCCAACATATTCCTGGGTAATCTGCGCGGTCAGATCACCGCCGGCAATGGCCTCCAGCATGTGGGATATTTCACCGATGTAGTTCCTTAGGCGGCTGATCGTGCTGTCAAAGCATTGGGACAAAATCCCGATTTCATCGTTGGAATCAATCCCTACCATCATGGTCTGGTGTTGATGCAACCCCAAATCCCCCTGTTCCAACGTTTGTGCCAATATGGTCAGGCGGAAGAGGGGGGTGGAAACCGCTTTTTTTATATAGGCGCCAACAACCATAATTCCAATAAAAATCAGCACGATGCTGGTGAGACAGGACAGCACAACCGTCAGACCGATTTGCCTTACAGCAGAGGACATAGAGATTCCGGCAAAAATCAGCCCGTCAATTTGGCCGCTGGCATCGTAAGTAGGGACATAGGAACAAAGATGGGTTTCCCCCAGAATCTTGGCCCGTCCCACATAGCTTTTCCCTTGAGTCAGAACAATATCAGCAATTTCGCTGGAGAGACGGGTTCCTACCGCCCTCTGTCCATTCTGCTGGATGGTGGTATACGCCCGCTGGTCTCCATGGAAAATGGTAAACTCGCACCCCATTTCCTGTTTGAGCGCGTCTAAAAGTGCAGTTTTGTCGTCATCGCCGGAATAGGAGGACAGCTCATAAGCCAGTATATTGGTGCCGCTTACGCATTCGTTTTGCATCATGGACATGGTAAGCCGGTAGAACATCAGCACGCAAAGCACCACAACCAGAGTGATGCTCAAGCCCAGCATCGCCGCGACCAGGTTTCCAACCTTGCGGCCAATACGTTTGATGTTTTGTGTCTCAGTTCCGTTGTGTGCGATGGATGCCATATCATTCACTCCTAATTATTTATTTGCAGCCCATACGATCCCCGTCTGCGGATAGCCCATTCCAGGTTCTTAGTGTGTTGTGTCTACGAACACAATGCTGGAATCTCCTTGCCGAGCCTGCTCCAGCACCGCCTGGGCCAGCATTTGAAAGGTTCCATGGGAGGAGGACGCTCCGGTAATTGCATCAATGGAGCCTTCGCCCTGCCCCTCCAAAAGCTGGCTGGCGTAATAGCGGGTGTACTCGTTTGGGTAGGTGCCGTTTGTATGAAGCATTGTCTGCATATAGGCGTTGTCCCAGCTTTTGATAAAGCCGCTGGGGTTCTCTGCGTTGTACTCCACAGAGATGATGTTCCCGCCCTTTACCAGAATGGTGATGTATTCCTTCCAGCCGAAGTTAAACTCCGCCGCCTGAGCGGTGTAGTAGCCGTCTTGAAGTTTCGACTGCCCGCCGCAGGCTGTAAGCAGTGATAACATCAGCAGCAGGCTCAAAAGTATGGTAACCATCCGTTTCATCTGCCGCGCTTCTCCTTCAAAATGAATTTCTGCACCTGGGATTGGAGTGCCTCAGCCTCTCGTGCTAGCGAGGCGCTGGATTGTTCTGTCTCCCCGGCGTTTTGCAGATTGCGGTCCGCAATGGCGGAAATGGCGTCAATTCGTTCCTCCATAACAGCCAAAGCATGTTCCTGCCCCTGCACTGCCGCTGTCAGTTGGTCGGAAATGGCGCTGATTTGGGTGGAAACATCGGAAATCGCATAGAGAGAGCCGGCGGTATCACCGGTTAATGCTACACCGGTCTGGATAATGGCCTGGGTGTTGCTGACCATTTTTGCGGCGCTCTGCGCAGCTTTGGCGCTTTTAGCGGCCAGCTGTTTCACCTCGTCCGCCACCACCGCGAAGCCTTTTCCGGCGGCCCCAGCACGGGCAGCTTCCACAGAGGCGTTGAGGGAGAGAATATTGGTCTGGAAAGCGATATCCTCAATATCCTTTGCGATTTTCGTGATTTGCTGGGCGTTGGTGCTGATATCGTCCATTGCGGAGGACAGTGCGGACATCTGTTCATTGGCGCTCTGAATCCGCCGGGTGATCTCCTCCGTTTGAGCGCGGGTCTGGCCGCTGCTCTCTGTGACATCGGCCAGCCTCTCTTTCACCTGGGTTACCTCATGGACCAGCGCTTCAGTGGACTGGTTCTGTTCCAGCGACGCATGGTGCAGCTGCGCAGACTGTCCGTTCATTTGGTCCGCCATGTCCGTAAGCCGGGCGGCGGCGGCACGGAATCCAAGAAGCGTCTCATTCATCGACTGGGTGATTGTGTGCAGGCTGCTGCGGATCAACGCGAAATCGCCCTTGTAGTCCACCTGTGGCTCGGTGCGCAGATCCCCGTCCGCTACCTGAGTCAGCACCCGCTGAATGTCGGATATGTACCGGTTTATACTCTCCAGTGTGGTATCCAGGGTCTGTGTCATAATCTCCAGTTCATCCCCGCTGTGAACGGGGACCACTTCGGTATGCAGGTCGCCGTTGGAGAGGGCTACCATCCGGTCGGTTACGCGTTTCACCGGACGGGAGATGGAGCGGGACAGCCGCAGAACCAGGAGAATGGAAACGACTAGAATTGCCAGGGTTGCCAGAATGGATACCAGCATTGCCCCGTTGATTAGGCTGTTGTAGTCTGATTTAGGAATTTGGATGACCAGCGACCACTGGGTGCCCCGAATGGGGGAGAAGGCCACAAGCATCGATTTCCCATCAATAGGAAATTCTGTTGCCCCGGTTTCTCCGGTGGTTACCCGGTCCACTGCGTTCTTATTGCCGCTGCTGAGCTGAACCAAAGTGCTTTGATTCAAAGCCAGAGATTGATTTGGGTGGCCGGTGACAATACCTTCCCGGTTTACCATGTAGGCCATGCCTGTTTTGCCCAGGTTGATGCTGCTGATAACGTCGTTCAGCGTGTCATATTTATAGACGCCCACCACATATAGGGCCGTCTCACCGTTCTCTTTTACCGGCATGCCCATGGTAATACCCAGTCTGCCCTGGTAGATGGTGGAGGAATCGGTGGTCAAATTATCGGTCTCTTTCAAAAGCGCGAAAAAGTCATTGTCCAGACGGTCTGGTGCTCCGTCTATCCCCTGTACCAACTGCCCATCCAGACTATACAGGGCAATCGTGTGAAGTTCATAGATCTCCGCCGCCTCATCCAGCACGGCCTGCCGGCTGGACCGGTTGTATTGCAGCGTCAATGTTCCGCTGCCCAAGGCGGTGGTTTCAGTCAGGCGAGAATCCGATGCAATGGCCATCATGCGATCCGCCAGCATATGGATGTTGGCCTCTACCGTCTTAGCCGACTGCCGGGCCATTGGCTGAAGGCTGTCCAGCAAAATGTTGTTGGCAAGTGACTGCA
>CAMWBA010000157.1 GCA_947172355.1 uncultured Bacillota bacterium | reverse complement strand
CATACTGGGTTTTATACAAATCGTAATATTTCCCTCTCTTTTTTATCAATTCATCATGGCTCCCACTCTCTACGATCTCCCCCCGATCCATTACTACGATGATATCCGCGTCCCGGATGGTGGACAGCCGGTGGGCGATCACAATGCTGGTGCGGTCTTCCATGATTTTTTGCATAGCTCCTTGTATGGCTTTCTCCGTGCGGGTGTCTACATTGGAGGTGGCTTCGTCCAGTATGAGTATCTTAGGGTCCGCCACAAAGGCCCGGGCAATGGCAAGGAGCTGCCGCTGGCCCTGGCTGATATTCGCGCCGGAGGCTGCTAGCAGGGTGTCATAGCCCTCCGGCAGCTTTTGGATCATCTCACTGCAATGGCTCAGTTCAGCGGCTTTTTCAATGTCGTCCATGCGGGCGTTATCCCTGGCGTATTCCAGGTTTTTGCGCACCGTGTCACTGAAAAGCACGGTGTCCTGCAAAACGATGGCCACATTCTTCCGCAGGCTGACGCGGCTCATCTTTTGGATATCCTGCCCGTCAATCCGTATCGTTCCGCTGTCAATATCATAGAACCGCATGAGCAGGTTGACCACCGTAGTCTTCCCGCTGCCGGTTGCACCAACCAGAGCGACCTTTTTGCCGGGAGGCACCTGCAAGGTAAAGTCCCGAAGTACCGGGCGCCCGGGAGCGTAGGCGAAGTCCACATGGGAAAACTCCACCGCCGCGCGGCGGGGCTCCAGAGGCTCCCCGGACATATCTTCATCTTGTTCGTCCAGGACGATAAACAAACGCTCTGCCCCGGCAATGGCTGTCTGCAGCTGGCCGTAAACCTGGGCGATCTCATTGATAGGGCGGCTGAACTGCTTGGCATACACGATAAAAGCGGAGATGACCCCCACAGAAATGAAACCGTTGATAGAAAAATATCCGCCGAAGGCCGCGATTATAACAAAGCCAATGTTGCCGATGCAATTCATAATTGGGCCCATAACGCCGCTGAAAATATCCGTTTTTATCCCCGCTTTGGTCAATTCATCCGAGGTGCTGCAGAAATTTTCTGTGGTGATATCTTCGTGCTGATAAGCCACCACTGTGCGGTACCCGGCCACCATTTCCTCTACTGTACCGTTAAGCTGCCCCAGGTATGCCTGCCGCTTTCGGGAGTATTTGCGCACCCGCCCGGACAGCAGCTTGGTAGCCAGCACTGTCAGCAGCACCGTGGCAAAGCTGAGCAGAGCCAGCTGCCAGCAGTACCACAGCATGATGGCCACAGTACCAAAAATGGTCAGCACTCCGGAGAACAGGGATGGCAGCGATTGGGATACCGTGGTGGAGATATTCTCCACATCATTTGTCATGCGGCTCATCACATCCCCATGGGAATGGGTGTCGAGATATTTCACCGGCAGGTCAATGAGCTTGGAAAAAAGCTCCTCCCGCATCCGCTTTACAAGGCGCTGGCTGAGCCTGGCACTGATGAGCCCCTGAAAAAGCTGGCTGACACTGTACAGCAGGTACACCGCCGCCATGAGCCCTACGGTGGGGAGCAGAAAGCCACCCCTGCTTCCGGCAATTATGTCAATGGCCCGGCTTTGTACGCTGGGCGCGTACACGCCGCACAGGGTTCCGAAAACCACTGCCGCCAGCATACCCAGCACCATAGCCTTCTCTTTGCCAAAATATGCGGCGATCCGCCTGAGCGCAGCCCCGGCGTTCTCAGCGTGTTCCACTGTGGCAAATCGCGCGCCCGGACCCCGATTCATCATGCCGGGGATGCTCCGCATCTCCACATTAGGTTTCTGCTCAGGCAATATGTTCAGCCCCCTCTCCCAATTGTGAGCGGTAGATGTCCTGATAGATGGGGCAGCTATTCATCAGCGCCTCATGGCTTCCTGTCGCCACGACAGCTCCCTGATCCAGCACAACAATGCGGTCTGCTCGGCGGACAGAAGCGATGCGCTGGGCAATGATGATTTTTGTGGCGTCTTGGCGGGCAGCATCCAGGGCCTCGTAAAACTTTGCCTCTGTCCGCAGGTCAAGGGCGCTGGTAGAATCGTCAAATATCAGGATCTCCGCCGGCTTTATCACAGCCCGGGCAATGGAAAGCCGCTGTTTCTGCCCGCCGGACAGACTCATACCCCGCTCCGCTACAAGGGTACCGTACCCATCTGCCTGGCCTTCAATAAAGCTGTCTGCCTGAGCGGTTTCTGCCGCGGACAGGATTTCGTCCCGACTGGCCCCGGGCCTGCCCCACGCGATATTCTCGCTGATAGATGTGCTGAATAGCTCGGCCATTTGCAGCGCGACAGCAATTTTCCGGCGCAGCGCCTGCTGGTCATATTCCCGCACATCCACGCCGTCTACCAGCACCGCACCGGACTGCACATCGTAAAAACGGGGTATCAGGTTTGCAAGGCTGGACTTGCCGCAGCCGGTGGCCCCCATAACTGCAACGGTTTCTCCCGGCGCTATTTTCAAATTGATATTTTTCAAGACGGGACGGCCGCTGCCGGGGTAGCAAAAGCTCACATTGCGAAATTCCACAGCCCCCCGCATCTCTGTGCTGCCAGTAAAACTGCCGTTTTCCAGTTCGGGCCGGGCATCCAGGATTTCTTTGACACGCTTCCAAGAGGCCAGCCCCTTAGAAATGCTCTGAAACAGCATGACCAGCATAAGGATGCCGTGAAGCAGCTGTGTGGTATAGGTGATGGCCGCCATAATGACCCCAGGGGTCGCGCCGCCGCTGGTTACCTGCCGGGAACCGGAAAGGCAGATAACGGCTGTGGTCAGGTACATCAGGGCGTTTATGGCCGGGTTCATAAAGGCAAAAATGACCAGCACCTCCATCTGTGTCCTGATGAGTTCATCATTCGTCTTGCCGAACCGGGCTTTCTCATAAACCTCCCGGACACAGGCTTTGATGATCCGTATCCCGGAAACGTCCTCCTGCATGATCGCATTGATCCGGTCCAGCTGGGCCTGAAGCCGTGGGAAAAGAGGGTTGGCTTTCCAAAGGCAGAACGCTAAAACCCCCACAATAAAGGGGAACGCGCACAGCAGAACCAGCCCAAACTCGCGATTGAGCAGGAACATAAACGTGATGCTGCCCAGGGTCAGGAACACGCAGCGTATCATACCCCGGACAAACTGGGACACAAAATTCTGCACCTGGGTGATATCGTTGGTGACCCGGGTCACCAGAGACCCCACCCCGAACTTGTCTGTCTGAGGGAAGGAAAACGCCATAATGCGCCGGAAGGCATCTTTGCGCATTTCGTTGCCGATGTTCTGGCCGGACAGGTGGACAAACACATTGTTCATGGAGCCACACAGCCCGCCGAACAATACCAGGCCGATCATTTGCAGCCCCAGAGTCCAGATCAAGGACAAATCGCCTGCGCCATTGCTGTTCATTCCCAGCACACCATCGTCCACGATACGGCTCATGATGCCGGGCTGCACCAGATCCATCAACACTTCCCCCACCATGAAAAGCCCGGCAAGAACCGCCAGCGGCAGGTATCTTTTCACATATTTCCACATACCGCCTATTTACCGCCTTCCCGAAAGGCCCTGCCTTTCCTGCAAGGGTCAGGGCAGTTGGCACAGTCATGATTACAGCGGGGGTGGCCGTCGTTTTCTCCGGCGGCGTGATGGTGATGGCCTTCCCAATCACTATGGGGGCCATGGTGTCCGTGATGCTCATGATGGCCATGGTGATGTGCCTGGCGGTCCGCGTATCTGGATTCCCAGTCCGCATTTACCTTTTCCAAAAGCTTCAGCAGCATTCCCTTTTCCTCATCAGACAGGGAGGAGAACATCTCGCCATGCCGCCTTATGCGCTGAGAATTGGCATCTTCTGCCTGCCGTTTGCCTTCCTCGGTTAGAGCAACGTCGACAGTGCGGCGGTCGGTTTCACTCTCCGTGCGGGTAAGCAGCCCGGCATTTTCCAGCTTAGCGATCACCTCGCTGGCAGAGCCGGGCTGTATGCCCAGCCGCTCCGTCAGTTCCCGCTGGGTAATGGAACCGGTTTCCAGCAGGACGGTCAAAATGCGCTTTTGACTGCCCCGCCCTTCCGACATATCCCGCATGGTGTGTCCGATGTCCCGAAGATTGATAACCAGCCTGCCGTTCACGTCCTCCTGCTCATAGTGCGCCTTGCGCCAAGCGATGTGCTTCTCAAAGCTCTCATTTCGTTTCATTTTTTGAGCTCCTCTCAAATTTATATTAGGTACCTAAACATTATACCCCTTGCCTTTCAGATTTGTCAAGGTACCTTTTGAAAATTCTGCTTGACTTTTTCGGACTCCATTTGCTATACTAAAGCTGCAACGTGTAGTGTTACCGCGTAATTCCGGTTGAAGCTGCACGTTGTTTTTATTATGGAAAGTGTGCGGCCAATAGGCGTAAGTCCGGCTTTCTGAATTCTCAGGAGGTATTTTCATGGACAACAAGTCAAATGCGTTTCTCGAAACCGAGTCCGTAGGCCGGCTCATGGGCAGGTATGCCCGTTTCCGATGTGCTGACCTTTCTGATCTGTGCCGCGATAATTGTCTACACCTACCGTACCTTGGGGAGCGGGCGGCCCTCTGAAAAAATTCTTTGTGCAAAATGACCATTTGACTTTCCCGCCGGAAAAATGCTATACTGACCAAGCAAATCAAATATAGCCATTCAACGACACACGCGGCACGGAATACCCTCATAAAGTATCTGTGCGTAAGCCTGATTACGGTACGGAAAACGGCGTGTGTCTATTCTTTTGGGGATGCCAGATATAGGAGCGGCGCGCGTCGGACGTGTGCCGCCCTTGGCATTTTCAGGAGGTTTTTTATGCAGGACAGTACCTATCTCGGCACGGAAAAGGTAAGCAGGCTTCTGGGGAAATTTGCCATTCCCTGCATCTTCTCGCTGATCATTTCCTGCCTGTACAACATTGTGGACCAGATCTTTGTAGGCAATGGCGTGGGCTATCTGGGCAACGCCGCCACCGGGGTTATCTTCCCTATCACGGTGATAGGCTGGGGCGTTTCGCTGTTCTTTGGTGATGGAGCTGCCGCGGCGCTCAGCGTGTCCCTGGGCCGGGGAGAAACGAAGGATATCCACAGGATTGTAGGAAACGCCATTCTCGGCTCTTTCCTGGGCGGAGCAATCATTATCGCGGTCAGCTACGCCTGGGGCGACGGCCTGCTCCGGCTCATCGGGGCCACGGACCAGAACCTCACCTTGGCCCACGACTACGGTTTCATCATCTACGCCATGATGCCCCTGGCCCTGGTGCAGAACACCCTAGCCTCCATCATCCGGGCGGACGGCAGCCCCCGGTACGCTATGGGAGCCATGCTGGTGGGCGCGGTGCTGAACATCATCGGGGACCCGGTGGCGATTTTTGTGCTGGACATGGGGATAAAGGGCGCGGTCTGGGCCACGATTCTTGGGCAGTTCGTCAGCTTTCTTATCTGTGCCGCCTACCTGGCCCGAAGCAAGTCTTTCCGCATAGGCGGCGGCAGCTTCAGGCCCAATGGCAAGATTCTCCGGCAGGTGATGGCTTTGGGCACGTCCAGTTTGCTGACCCAGCTGTCCATTGTGGTGATTACGGTTATCAACAACATCCTGCTGGTGCGGTACGGCGCACAGTCGGAATATGGGGCGGACATTCCCCTGGCCGCTTTCGTGGTCATCATGAAGCTGTTCCAGATTGTGCTGAACATTGCCATCGGCATCGCGGCAGGGGCACAGCCCATTGTGGGGTACAACTACGGAGCGAAAAAGTACACCCGGGTGCGGGAGCTGCTGAAGCTGATGATAAAGTGGACGGTGATTGTCTGCCTGCTCTGTACAGTGCTGTTTGAGGCTTTCCCGCTGGTGTTTATCCGGATGTTCGGCGCGGACGGCGAGC
Organism: uncultured Bacillota bacterium; assembly: GCA_947172355.1. Lineage (GTDB taxonomy): Bacteria > Bacillota > Clostridia > Oscillospirales > Oscillospiraceae > Lawsonibacter. The sequence continues at coordinate 394 of CAMWBA010000157.1, read as the reverse complement.
TGTACACCCAGTTTGCGGTGCTGTGCCTACGCATCTACCTGTCGCTGATTCTGTTTACCTGTGTGCAGAAGGTCTGCGCCATCTTTTTGCAGTCCATCGGCCACGCGAAAGCCGCCGCGCCGCTGTCCATTTTGCGGGATGTGCTGCTCATCGTGTTCTCCCTGGTTATCCCCATCTTCACCGGTGTGACCGGCATTTTCTGGGCTGCGCCGCTGGCGGATGTGTTTGCCATTCTCATCACGGGAGCGGTCATGGTAAGGCTGTGGAAAGAGCTGAGTATCCCGGATAGCGGCATACAGGAAGCCGCCGGGACTCTGCGGAAGAGCAGGCCCGGCGTGATTGTCACCATTGCCCGGGAGCATGGCTCCGCGGGGAAGCGGGTAGGCCAGCTGGT
>CAMWBA010000156.1 GCA_947172355.1 uncultured Bacillota bacterium | reverse complement strand
ACGCCGGGGTGAAGGAGAACGCCGGGGTGTTCTCCCAGTCCCAGGGCTGGCTGATCCTGGCGGAGGCGCTGCTGGGCCACGGGGAGCGGGCCTTTGCCTACTTTAAGGAGAACGCCCCCTCCATGCAGAACGACCGGGCGGAGATTCGAAAAATCGAGCCCTACTGCTACGGCCAGTTCACCGAGGGCAAGGCCAGTCCCCACGCTGGGCGCTCCCACGTCCACTGGCTCACCGGCACCGCCTCCACCGTCATGGTGGGCTGTGTGGAGGGCATTCTGGGGATGCGGCCCGACCTGGGGGGGATCAAGATCGCGCCCTCCATCCCGAAGGAGTGGAAGGCGCTGGAGATCTGGAAGGATTTCCGGGGGAAGAAGCTCCACATCCGGGTGGAAAACCCCAGCGGGAAAGAGACAGGCTGCACGAAGCTCACCGTCAACGGGGAGGAACTGCCCGGAAACTATGTCCCGGCGGAGACCCTCACCGAGAACACCGAGATTGTGCTGACTATGTAGCCGGCTCCCGGTTCACGTTCCAGTTGTTGAGATAGTTCTGCTTTCGGTAGGTCTTGGGGGTCATCCCTGTCTGGGAGCGGAAGTGCTGGATGAAGTGGCTCTGGGAGGAGTAGGACAGCATGACGGCAATCTCCACAAAGTCGTAGTCGCTGAACCGGAGGAGGTTCTTGGCCATATCGATTTTCCGCTGGCGGATATACTCGCTGACGGAGATGCCCGTCTCCTGCTTGAAGATCCGGGACAGGTGGGTGGGGGAGATGTTGATGGCCTCGGCCAGCTTGTTCACTGTGATCCGGTCCATGATGTGGACGTAGATGTAATCAATGGCCTGGGCCACCTGCTTGGAGGAGGCCACGTTCCGGTGCAGCTGCCGCATCCGGCACACGAAGTCCATGGCCATTTGGTGGTGGACATAGATAATCTCCGGGATATTGGTGCAGCAATCCATCCGGCGGATGTACTCGTCGCTGAGGGTGAAGGCCTCCTCCATGGGCATCCCGCCCTCGGTGCAGAAGCGGGTGATCATGGCGGTAGCCACCACAAAGTGGTAGCGCAGGTTGGTCACCGGGTCGTTTGACAGCCTGCCCGCCCCCTCCAGGTTCTCGAAAGCGCCCCGGTCGCAGTTTTCCTGCACTGCGTCGATGAGACCCGCGGCCACTGCGCGGTAAAAGAGGAACTCCTCCCCCGGTTCCCGGTGGCTTATCGGTTCCCGGTCCTCCTCCAGAATGACGGGCTGCCAGATTTTTTCGGCGTTCATAGAAAGGCCTCCCTCCGATTTTGCCCAGAATATATCACAGGTCCGCCCTTTTATCAAGAGATGCCGGATATTTTTGTGAATTTCATCAGAAGAAAAAATTTTGCCGTCTGAAAAAAGTGTTATGAATCTGATATTTGTACCCTTGATTTAATATACGGGAATTGGCCCCAAATCTATAATAATATCAGCTCAGCAGCCTGCGGGCTGCACAAAGTAAGCATAGGAGGAGTGGAACATGACAAAAAAGAGAATCTTGAGCCTGGCATTGGCATCCGTGATGGCGCTCGGGCTTCTGAGCGGATGCGGTTCCAGCCCTGGCGGTTCGGATGTTGCACCGGGCGTGGAGGGGAAAATCCTCAACATTTACGTGTGGAACGAGGAGTTCCAGGGCAAATTCAATGAGAATTACCCCGAGGTGGACCGGCTTTCGGACGACAAGTCGGTGGCCTACCTGAAGGACGGCACCGAGGTCCACTGGATCATCAATCCCACCCAAGACGGGGTCTACCAGCAGAAGCTGGACGAGGCCCTGCTCAAGCAGAACCGGGTATCCGCCGATGAGCGGGTGGACATGTTCCTGGTGGAGGCTGACTACGCCCTGAAGTACATCGACCCCGAGGCCGATGTGGCCATGCCCATCTCCCAGTTGGGCATCACCGAGACAGATATCGCCAACCAGTACCAGTACACCCTGGAGGCCATGACCACCCCCGACGGTGAGATTCGCGGCCTGAGCTACCAGGCCACCCCCGGTATGCTGGTCTACCGCCGCTCCATCGCCAAGGCCGTTCTGGGTAGTGACGACCCTGACACTGTGGCCGCCGCCGTGGCCGACTGGGACAAGTTCTATGAAACCGCTGAACAGATGAAGGCCGCCGGCTACTATATGTACTCCGGCCGGTCTGACACCTACCGGGTCTATTCCAACAACGTCTCCTCCCCCTGGGTGGAGAACGACAAGACGGTGGTGGTGGACCCCAATATGATGAACTGGGTAGAGCGCTCTATGGAGGACACCCTGGAGGGGATCAACCACAAGGTGCCCGGCCAGTGGACCGACGAGTGGAACAAGGACATGGGTCCCGACTCCAAGGTATTCTGCTTCTTCCTCCCCGCCTGGGGCCTGGATGTGTGCATTGCCCCCAACGTGAAGGACACCGCCGCCTCCCAGGACTGGGCCGCCTGCCCCAGCCCCCAGAGCTTCTTCTGGGGCGGTACATGGCTGGTGGCCGCTCAGGGCACCGACAACCCGGAGCACGTGAAGGACATTATGCTGAAAATGACCGCCGACCGGGATATCCTGCGCACCCTGGCGGTGAACTACGGCGAAATGAGCAACGACCAGCCTCTCATGGAGGAGCTGGCTCAGTCCCCCGACTTCGGCATCGAGCTGCTGGGCGGTCAGAACTACCTGGGCGTGCTGTCTGAGGTGGCGGCCAACATCGACCTCAGCAACATCTCCTCCTACGACCAGGGCTGTGTGGAGGAGTTCCAGAACACCTTTGGCGATTACTTCAACGGCGTCATCACCCTGGACAAAGCCAAGAACAACTTTGAGATGTCCATCACCGAGCGCTACCCCTGGCTGGTGGGCGGCGGCGTAATCTGGCCGTAAACCCCCAATGCTGCGAAAGGAGGACCATATGAAAAACGAGAACAAAATTAAGAGCGTCAGCTACGCCAAATGGGGATACATCTTCATTCTCCCCTTCTTCCTGAGCTACGCCATCTTCTCTTTGATTCCGCTGGCGGATACCATCCGCAACAGCTTCTATGAGTACTACGCCTTCGGGCTGAAAACCGTGGGGCCCAACTGGACCGGCCTGTCCAACTACACCTCTCTGCTCTCCTCCGACCTGCCTAAGTACGCCTGGAATACCTTTGTCATGTGGATCCTGGGCTTTGTGCCGCAGATCGTCATTTCCCTGATCCTGGCGTCCTGGTTCACTGACGCCCGGCTGAAGCTCCGGGGCAAGCAGTTCTTCAAGGTGGTCATCTACCTGCCCAACCTGATTATGGCCTCCGCCTTCGCCATGCTGTTCTTCGCCCTGTTCTCCAACGCCGGCCCCGTCAACAGCATCCTGCTGCGCATGGGGGTGGTGGGAGAGGCCATCCGGTTTATGGAGTCCACCCTGGGCGCCCGCACCCTGGTGGGGCTGATGAACTTCCTCATGTGGTTCGGCAACACCACCATTATGCTGATGGCGGCCATCATGGGCATCAACCCCTCCATCTTTGAGGCGGCGGAGCTGGACGGCTGCACCCACACCCAGAAATTTTTCAAGATCACCCTGCCCCAGATCAAGCCTCTGCTGACCTACACCCTGATTACCTCCCTCATCGGCGGCCTCCAGATGTTCGACGTGCCCCAGATCCTCACCGGCGGCAAGGGTGCACCTGACCGCACCACCATGACGCTGATTATGTACCTGAACAAGCACCTCCAGGCCAAAAACTATGGCATCGCCGGCGCGCTGTCCGTCTTCCTGTTTATCATCAGCGCCATTCTCTGTTGGTTCGTCTTCAAGATGAACACCGACTCCGACCCGGACGGCTCCAAGTCCGCGGCTAAGCGCGCCAAGAAAGGGGGCAAAGCATAATGGATAACAAGAAATCCAGCGCCCGGACCATTTTGGCCCATGTGGTACTGATTATCCTGGCGTTTTTGTGCCTGTTCTTCTTCTACATCCTGATCATCAACGCCACCCGCTCCCACGCACAGCTCCAGCTGGGCTTCTCCGCCCTGCCCGGCTCCAGCCTGATCGACAACTTCAAAAGCGTCATCAACGACCCGGCTATCCCCATCCTGAAGGGCATCCAGAACAGCCTGCTTGTCTCCGGCTGCTGCGCCGCCATCGTTACCTACTTCTCCGCCCTGACGGCCTACGGCATTTACGCCTACGACTTCAAGCTGAAGCGCGCCGCCTTCACCTTCATCATGGCCATCCTGGTCATGCCCACCCAGGTGACGGCTCTGGGCTTCCTGCGGCTGATCACCGGAATGGGGCTGGACGACTCCCTGCTCCCCCTGATCATCCCCTCCATCGCCTCCCCAGCCGTGTTCTACTTCATGCACAGCTATATGCAGTCCTCCCTGCCCAAGGAGCTGATCGAGGCCGCCCGCATCGACGGCTCCAGGGAGTTCGGGACCTTCAACCGCATTGTCCTGCCCATTATGAAGCCGGCCATCGCGGTCCAGGCCATCTTCACCTTCGTGGGGTCCTGGAACAACTACTTCATTCCCGCCCTGGTCATCACCTCCAAGCACAAACAGACCCTGCCCATCATGATTGCCACCCTCCGGGGGGCGGACTACATGAACTTCGATATGGGAAAAATCTACATGATGATCACCATTGCCATCGTGCCCATCATTATTATTTATCTGCTTCTGTCTAAATTCATTGTGGAAGGCGTCACCCTGGGCGGCGTTAAGGAGTAAGCGGCTGCCTGAATGGAGCTGGAAAACCGTCTGATCGTACAATATTAAGGAGGAGAACATCCAATGGCAACCTTGAATCTGAAGGGCATCACCAAAATTTACCCCCACAGCGGGGAGCAGAAGAAAGCGAAGAAGGGCCAGCCCGAGAAAAAGACCAATCTCCAGGTGACCGATGAGGGCGTGATCGCGGTCCAGAAGTTCAGCCTGGACATTGCGGACAACGAGTTCATTGTCCTGGTGGGTCCCTCCGGCTGCGGCAAGTCCACCACCCTGCGTATGGTAGCCGGTCTGGAGGAAATCTCTGGCGGCGAGCTTTACATCGACGGCAAGCGGGTCAACGACGTGGAACCCAAAAACCGGGATATCGCCATGGTCTTTCAGAGCTACGCCCTCTACCCCCACATGACCGTCTATGAGAATATGGCCTTCCCGCTCAAGCTGCGGAAGATGGACCGGGACGAGATCGACCGCCGGGTGAGAGAGGCCGCCGAAACCCTGGATATCACCCAGTACCTGGACCGAAAGCCCAAGGCCCTCTCCGGCGGCCAGCGGCAGCGTGTGGCGATCGGGCGGGCCATCGTCCGGGAGCCGAAGGTGCTGCTCATGGACGAACCTCTCTCCAATCTGGACGCCAAGCTCCGCAACCAGATGCGGGCGGAGATCATCAAGCTGCGGCAGAAGATACACACCACCTTCATGTATGTGACCCACGACCAGACAGAGGCCATGACCCTGGGGGACCGGATCGTCATCATGAAGGACGGCTACATCCAGCAGATCGGCACGCCCCAAGAGGTCTTCGATCACCCCGCCAACATCTTTGTAGCCGGATTTATCGGAATGCCACAGATGAACTTCTTCAACGCCAGGCTGACAGCGGAGGGCGGAAAGTACTTCGTCAGCGTGGGCGGCTGCAAGGTGGAACTGTCCGCTGAGAAGTCGAAGAACCTGGCCGCCCGCAAGGTGCAGTCCCAGGATATCACCCTGGGGGTGCGTCCCAGCCACATGGTGCTGGCCAAGGAGGCGGGGAATACCCTGAGCGCTACGGTGGAGGTCTCCGAGATGATGGGCAGCGAGGTCCATTTCCACGCCAACGCCGACGGCAAGGATGTGGTCATCATCGTTCCGACGATGGACAGCAACGGCGTCCATATCGACTCCTTCCACCCGGGAGACAAGCTGAACCTGACCTTCAGCAGCAATGTCTGCCATATGTTTGGACAAAACGGAGAGAATCTGGAATTTTGATACAAGACGTATCCCAATAAGAGAAAAATTATGCTATAGTTGAAAGCGGGCGCCGTCTGCCGGACGGCGCTCCTTTCCGTCAGCAAAGGAGGAAAACCCTATGGAAAAATGGATCCGTGCCCGCTGCCAGCCCAACCTGCCCATGAATGGGGACCGCCGGGTGACGGCCAGCCCGGAGCACATCGCCCTGTCCCGCCAGGCCGTCCAAGAGGGGGCTATCCTGTTGAAAAACAACGGAGAGCTGCTCCCCCTGTCCTCCGATACCCGGGCAGCCCTCTTCGGCAAGGGAAGCTTCGACTATGTGAAGGGGGGCGGCGGCAGCGGGGATGTCACCGTGGCCTATG
>CAMWBA010000155.1 GCA_947172355.1 uncultured Bacillota bacterium | reverse complement strand
TTTTTGATTCGATGTTGGAATCGGTGGGGCGTCTTTCCCCACAGTCATTACAGCCGCACAAAAACAAAGTGAACTTCTGTTTAAGTACTGCTGCGAGAATTCTACGGAGTTATCCTATATTCTCACAAAGTTGAAATATCACTAATTTGTGACATTTCAGGCTATTATTTTAGCTAAGCAAGTCGTTGCTGTGATACTCTTGTAACATTCGTAGCCGATAATAAAGATTAGCGAAAAAGGGTTTTCCATAGAAAACAGCCAGCGGGCAAGTCTTTTTCTTTCCCTGCTGGCTGTTTTCTTTATTTTCTGAAAATAAATACATTCTTATGGATCGGCAGAATGGTATGCTGCCAAATACGCTATTCCATCCGGTCCTCCTCTTTATTCTGACGGGCTAATAGTTTCTCTGCAAGAAAGTCCAGCGTTTCAAGGAGCAGCAGTTGGTTGGAACGGTTGCAGGCCCTGCATTTTCCGAGGAAACGATTGATCTCCTCTTCCTGCTGATCTGGCTCCACGTTGAACAGATCGCTTGTCGTAAGTCCCAAGCGATTGACAATCGGGAACAGGATCTCATAGGACGGATTAACGCTCGCGTTCTCTATGCACTGGATCATCTTGATTGAAACGCCTGTTTCGTCCGCCAATTCCTGCTGTGTCAGATCGCAGGCCTTTCTTGCATTATGGATACGGGCACCTAAGTATTTCAGTCTATCTTCCGGCATGATTTATCACCTCAAATACATTCTATATTGCCGGTTTTGACATTTACACTCCTAAATAACGCCTATTAAATAGGTAAAATCTTGCTTGCTTTATAAATAAAATTTTGCTCCCGCTGAAAGGCCAATAAAAAAACGGCTTTTCACAGCAGGGGCTTATAAAACGTCTGCCTATGATTTGCCGGTGGGAGAAAATCATGGGTATTTTTCTTGTCTACACTAAAACAGATAATCCGCCAAAAAAATTGGTGCTTCGTATGCGGATATCCCTAAGTTAAAAACCGCAAAATTCGACCTATTTTTTACGCAGTACTTCACCGTTTTACTTGCATGGATACAAACCGCCAGAGAGCATACCAAGCTCTCTGGCAGTTTGTTTTGTCTGTTTTTGTCGAATGACTGGATACATAAGCGCTTATGGCAGCCCTACATAGCCAAGTACCCGTGACCCTTCAATCTCAGCCTGCGCACCCAAAAAAATTTGAGATTGGAGTAGGCAAAATGCACTATGACATGAAAAAGTGTGGAGCGCGCATCCAGCAGCTTCGCAAAGCGAAAGGAATGACACAGGAGGAACTGTCCGCAGTGTTGGGAATTGGCGACCGGCATCTGCGGAAAATTGAAAGTGGGGAAAGAGGCCCGTCCACTGAAATTTTTGTCGAGCTGTCCGAACTCTTTCATGTTTCCTTGGACTACATCATCGTAGGCAAGAAACCGCAGGATAATCTGAAGAAAAGGCTCTTCGCTGTGATGCAGGAGCTGTCCGCAGTGACGGATGAGTTATAACCGGCCCTAAAAGGGCCGGAAAATTGGACCAAAGCGGCCCTACTGGGACCTAACAAAATATCTTGCGCTCCGTTAAACTTTAATCACAGCCACAAAATGCGGCTGGATGTACCTTGAAAATTTCATACCAGCAGTACGGATCACCACGCAGACAGACGCACAGCGCGCGCCATGACCCGGAGGGGACAAGTTCCCCTCCGGGCCGCGATAAAGCCTGTGCGGGGCAGTTTTGGCAAAACTGTCCGTCACGATTCGGGTTGAAAGCAGTAGAGACCCCCAGCGTGTGCCTGCGAAGGTCCGCCAAGCCTTATCCGTTACTGTTCCCTATACCTCATCGGGGGGCGAGCTGCAAATACGATGAGTAACGAGAAGAAACCCAAAATGACAATTAGGGGTAATTTACGGATATGAATATCAATGACAGGCAGAATGCCCATAACGATATCGATCACATTTTCAAAAACCTTTTTCCCGCCCAGGCCATGCCGGAGCGCCCGGAGCAGATTGCTCTGAGCCATCGGATGCTGGACGCCATGCTGGGCGGCGGTATCGCCCTGTGCGACGCCGGGACGGGGATCGGCAAGACCTACGCCTATCTGGTGGCCGGGACGGTGTTCAGCCGGTTCCGGGCCGCCTCGCCCATCCTCATTTCTACTTCCAGCATTGCTCTTCAAGCGGCAATACGGGATGAATACCTGCCCTTTCTGTCCAATCTGTTGATGGCAGACGGCATGATTGCCCAGCCCATCCAGGCGGTGATCCGCAAGGGCAAGGGCCACTATGTGTGCGATGAACGGCTGGAACGGCGGCTGGGCCAGTTGGATCTCAGCAAGAAGAACTGGAGAGCCGGAGCCGCCCTGCTCACGCTGCGGAACGAGCTGGACATGGACGAGGCCGCCCATCTCAGCGGCTATGACCGGGGGCGCGTCTGCATTCCCCAGACCTGCGACTGCCAGCGGGAAAGCTGCCGTTATCTTCTCTTTTTAGAGCGGTGTGATACCGGCCTTTTTCTCTTCCAGATCTGCAACCACAACCTGCTGCTGGCAGACGCCATCCACCGGAGCAGCGGGCGCAGGCCCATCCTCCCGGATACCAGCGCCCTGGTCATAGACGAGGCCCACAAGCTGCCGGACGCGGCCCGCCAGATGTTTGGCGTGACATTGGGCGTGGAGGACATCCGCGCCCTCTCCCGCAGTCTCCGGGCCGAGCGGTTCCTGCTGGCGGCGGAGCTGTGGCATGACGCCGCCGCGCCTCTGGTGCGGAAGCTATCCAAGCCAACGGAAGAAAATCAGTCGTTCAACAGCTACGCCGGGCTGCTGGCCGCGCCGGAGCGCAAGCTGAAGGTGATCCACCGCCAGCTCAAAGACCTGCTGACACGTGGTACCCGCAGGCAGGTGGAGAATCTCACTAAAACAGTGTTCCTGTTCCGCAGGGATCACAATGGGATGGTGCTGTACGTCATGGACGATGGGCAGGGCGGCACAATGCTGTGCGCCACCGTCTCCGACCTGACCACCCAGCTCCGCCAGACGCTCTGGCGGCAGTTGCGGCCCGTGATCCTCACCTCCGGCACGATGGCCGTTGGCGAGGACTTCCGGCGCTTCAAAGAGGAAACGGGCCTGCTGACGGACAGCCGGGTGACGGAATCCGCCTCCCTCTCGCCGTTTGATTACAAGAAGAACTGCCTGCTGTACCTGCCGCGGCACCCTCCCCATCAGAAAGCGGCGGATTATTATCATCAGCTTTCCGGGGAAATCGCCACGCTGCTGAGAGCGGCCCAGGGCCACGCCCTGGTGCTGTTCACTTCCTATGCCGCTATGTCCGCCGTAAAGGAGCGGTTGAAGGGGCAGACGTCCTATCCGCTGTTCACCATGGGCCGGAACGCGGTACATACCATGGAGCAGTTCAAGGGCCAGCCGGGAAGCGTCCTTCTTGCCACCGGGGCCGCATGGGAAGGCTTCGACTTCCCTGGTGACTGCGTGTCCCTGCTGATCATCCCTCGACTGCCTTTCGCCGTTCCGGACGCTTTGAAGGAAAAAGAGCGGGAAAAGTACCCAGGCTTAAAATCGTTCATCCGGGCTGTAGCAGTACCGGAGATGCAGATCAAGCTGAAGCAGGGCTTTGGGCGGGCTATCCGCACCGAAACAGATACCTGCGTCATTGCCATCCTGGACGAGCGCGCCGCCAAGGGCCAACGCTACCGCAAGGATGTGCTGACTGCCCTACCGGAGATGCCGGTGACCGGCAGTCTGCGGGAGGTAGAGCGGTTCATCCGCAGAGTCAAAGCGGATGATTACTTCCGGGAGGTGTCCGCATGGTTGATGTGAAAAACGAAATGCGGTACATTTTGGTGACACGGCTGCTGGAACGGGCCGCAGAGGCTGGCTTGCTGTCTGCGGAGGAATTGTGTACCGCCAAAGGGCTGGCGCTGGAGCGGTATCGCCCAGCGACTGTTTGGGAATAGTGATAGCTATTCCAGCCGAGGTGTGGTAGTGTTGTCTCTACCCAGAGGAAAGGAGGCCGCACCAGATGAGCAGCAATGTAATCATCATTCCGCCCAGCGAGAGCAAGCCCGATACCCTACGGGTGGCGGCATACTGCCGGGTCAGCTCCGATTCCTCTGACCAGCTTCATTCCTACGCCGCGCAGATCCGCAAATACACTGCGGAAATCGGCAATCATGAGGGCTGGGAGCTGGTGGACATCTATGCGGACGAGGGCCTGACCGGCACTCGGATGGACAAGCGGGAGGACTTCAACCGTATGCTCTCCGACTGCCGGAAGGGCAGGATCGACAAAGTGCTGGTGAAGTCCGTTTCCCGCTTCGCCCGGAATACAAAGGACTGCCTTGCCGTCCTGCGGGAGTTGATGTCCCTGGGCGTGACGGTCTACTTCGAAAAAGAAAATATCAACACGGAGACGCTCACCACCGAACTGATGGTGAGCGTCTCTGGCGCACTGGCCCAGCAGGAGTCCATCTCCACCTCCCAGAACCAGCGTCTCAGCTACAAGCGGCGGATGGAGAGCGGCGAGTTCATCACCTGCAAAGCGCCGTTTGGATACCGACTGATAGACGGCAAAAATTTGGAGATCGTTCCAGCGGAAGCGGAGCAGGTGCGATGGATCTTCAACGCCTACCTGGGCGGACGTAGTCTGGCATGGATCGCAGAACAAATGACACAAAAGGGTTTCCGAACAACAGACGGCAGGCCCTACTGGCAGGAGACCACCGTCCTGTACCTGTTAACGAATGAAAAATATGTGGGGGATTCCCTCTGCCAGAAAACATTCACATCCGAATTTCCGTATGTAGAAAAACGGAATCAGGGAGAAGTGGATCAATACTACACGGAACATACCCACCCAGCTATCATCACAAAAGAGATGTTTGAGAAAGCGCGTGATCTGCGCCTGCGGAGGGCGCAGCGAAACTATGCTCCCAAAGCAACCTATCCGCTGACGTTGAAAATCGTCTGTGGAAAATGCGGAACGCCTTTTATCAGGCGCACGACAAAAAAAGGATATATATCCTGGGCCTGTCGGAAACATGATGACAGAGCGGCGGACTGCCCTGTAGGCCGGATACCGGAGAGTGAAATCTACGCCGCTTTTATGCGGGTGTACAACAAGCTCAGGCTCCATGAGGGAATCATCATAACGCCCGCCCTCACGCAGCTTCAGGAGCTGAACAATGCTCTGCAAAGAGGAAACCCCGCTATGCTAGAAATCAACAAGGCCATCGCCGCCGCCTCTGAGCAAAGCTACAAGGTTACCACCCTCCAGAGCAAGGGCCTGTTGGACGCCGCCATCTGCTCCGCCAAGCTGATGGACATTGAGGCCAAGCTGGCGGAGTTGCGGAGAGAACGCCGCCGCCTGCTGAAAAACGAGGACATCGAGGCGGTCATAGACACCCTGCGCCAGACGGCGAACCTCATCCACAGCGGCCCGGAACGGCTGGAACGCTTCGATGAAGTCCTGTTCTCGGACTTGGTGGAGAAGATCACGGCGGAGTCTCAGACACGCATCCGATTCCGTCTCTACGGCGGCATTGAACTGACAGAGCAGCTTCGGGAGGTGGGCAGATGAGCAACCGAAAGATTTTATACGGCTATCAAATTCAATACGGCGAACTGGCCGTCATCCCCCAGGAAGCGGAGGCCGTCCGGCAGATCGCCACGCTGTACCTCAACGGCCTGTCCTATCAGAAGATCAGCGACATCCTCAACCATGACGCCGTCCCGTTCAGTGCGGAGGCTCCCCTCTGGAACAAGCACAAGGTAAAGCGTCTGCTGGAGAATCCCCGCTACACCGGAGCGGACGGGTATCCGGCCATCATAGAACAGGATGATTTCGATACTATTCAGCGTATCATTCAGGAAAAGACTTCCAATTATACCAAGGCCGAGAACCGTCCCGCCCAACGGCTCAAGGAATACCTGCGGTGCGGAACCTGCGGCGGACGGCTGCTGGGAGTGGGCGGAAAGAGTCAGCGGCGGGATACACTGTACCTGCGGTGTGAACACTGCAAGATGCTGGTCACACTTCCCGATGCCGACCTGATGAACGAGGTATCCCGCCAGATGGCAGAGCATGACGCCCCTACCGAAGAAGCCTACATCCCTTCTGCGGACACCGTCCGCCTGACCAACGCCATCAATCGGGGGCTGGAACATCCCGACAAGCCGGAGGATGTTGTATCCCTGATTTTACAGGGAGTCTCCGCCCGGTATGACTGCTGCCCCGCCCCAACTAAATCTGAAATCTTCAACCGCCCAGCCGAGGTGGACTTTAAGTCCTTCGGTCAGGCGGTTTCTCATATTACCATCACAGGTGAAAATA
>CAMWBA010000154.1 GCA_947172355.1 uncultured Bacillota bacterium | reverse complement strand
CCGTTGATAATCATCCAGGCGATCCAGATGCGCTTGAGCCAGTCCCAGGCCTGGTCCACCTTGTGCTGGTTGTTGGACAGCTTGGCTCCCACCACCGCCACGGCGGACATCAGGCCGGCCAGGACAGTGCTGACGCCGGCGATTTTGCCATAGACATCCACAATGATCCGGTTGGCGACAACCCACATATCGTCCACGGCGAAGGCTGGCGTCACCATGCCAGCGCACAGCACCACCACGGCCATGGTCTGGACGTAGTACCTGGGGAGCCGGGGACCCAGCCGTCTCCAAAAGTTTTGTTTCTTCAAAGGAAAACCTCCTTGCAAATCAGAGAGAACATGATATACTTGTTTCTCGGTGATTAAAATGATTTTTGCTTGTGATAAGTGCCATTTTCTGTTCAGCCGCACCCGACAGCCGGAACAGTGCCCCGATTGCGGCAAGTTCGCTGTCCGTGAGGCGACTGAGGCGGAGCGGCAGGAGTATGAGGAACACCTGAAGGAGTTCCAGGGTCCATGAGCAGCTGCTCCCTGCGCAGGACAGTAAATGCGGGTTCGATATTCAACTTTTATCACCTCGTTAATATCTTAAAATAAGGGGGGACTCCTGCATGAAAGCTGCTCACCCGGATGGAATCCGTCTGTGCCGGTGTATGGTGCGCCGCTGTCAATCTAAACACCGTCCTGCCAGTATACGTTGAAGCCCACCGCCTGTCCGATGTCCCGCAGTTTCACATAATTGCTGCCGCCAATGCTGTATGCGGTCATCTGAACCTGCTGGCCGTCCACATAGATGGGCTGGGTTGACAATTCCGCCATGACCCCTGCGGCATAGGCGGTTCCGCCGCCAAACAGCACCACCCCCAGCAGCATTCCCATTACAGCGGAGCAGGTGGCGGTGGGTCCATCCTTATCACCTCCCTCCGGGCCGGACGTGGCGAAGCAGGCTTCAAATTACCGCTGCTGGGCAGGGGGCAGGGAGGTAAAGTGTTCCCCCTTAAAGCCGCGCAGCAGGAACGTCCCGGCGATAAAGTCCCCGCTGTCCGTGGGGTTCGCCCGGTTGGGCATGAGTTTCATGTTCTTGCCCTCGCCGTTGCAGATCAGCATGACCCGCTGGGGCAGATAGCACCCGGCCTCGATGGGTCCGCCCACAATCTGCTGAAAGGCTTCCAGCGTGTCCTCCACCTTGGCGGGGCGGGGAGCCTCGCCGGGTTCTACCACCAGAATGTCGATTTTGTTTGCCATACAGAAAATCCTCCTTCGTCTGTCCGGTTGTTATATTCCAGCGGCGTCCTGGGCCAGATCGTGACTGACCAGGGATGCGTAATACTGGCTGATGGTTGTGGGCGCGTTGTAGAGCGCCGCCAGGGTGTACGCCTTGATGTTCTTCACCAGCGTGGTGTTCTGGCTCAGGCTGTCCAGAACGTAGGTGATATGCTCATGGGTGAGCTTCAGGAACCGGCTCTTGACCACGCCGCAAACCAGCGAAGCGTTTGCGGTAGGGAAAGACGGAGCAGCGCAGCGAGGGATGCGGAGCTTGCGACGGCGAGGGTAGGGGGAAGGATGGATGGGTCAGTATCGTTCAGTTCAGTATTTTTCTTTTCAGTCTTATTAGGGGCGGAAAAACCGCCGTCTTGACTGCGCGTTTCCGGCGGTGCAGACTGCGGTTTTTCCGCATTCTGAGTGGCCGGGGGCGGCGGCGCTTCTTCCGGCTGCTAAGGCTGGCACGGTTACAGGGGCAGGATGAAGTTTTTAACGTAAATCCGCGTGGGCCGTCCCTGACCCTGCTTCTTCCGCTCGATCAGGCCAATGCCGTCCTTGTCCAATTCCCGGAACAGCTTTGTAGCCTTGTCCTTGCCGCAGCTCATGAGGTTCATGGCATCCTCCTGGGTGAAGTAGATGTAGACGCGCCGGTCGCTGTCCATCCAGCCGTTTTTCACCGACAGGCCTATACGGTCCATCAGGAGGCCGTAGAGGACCTTGGCCTCAATGGAAATGCTCTTTGAGCAGGGCTTTGGGGATGCGGTAAAAGCTGTACTGGTCCGCTTCAGTGCCGTAGTAGTCCAGCTTCTCCGGGAGACAGCCTCGGTTCGCCCGCTTGATTTCCTCCAGAAAATCCTGCCGCAGCAACTCAATGGCCTCAGTTACATGAAAGACGGAGAAGTCCGTCTGCTTTAGTTGTGCTTTTATGACTGTCCCCAGCAGGTCCAGTCCATAATCGCTTTCCCTCATGGTAATCCCCCAAGCTCCCATATTTAACCTCCTTCTCGGTCCGAAAAATTTGTCCTTTAAGTGCGGCCTTGCTTTTTCGCCCCCTCCCGTAGACCCCGTTCATGGGCCGTTTTTAGTGGAAAAAGAATAAGGACAAACCAGTCAACCCGTTGCACCACAAGGGTTTTCCGATTTATCCTTATTATGCCATAAGGGCATAGCTGTGCCTCGCTCCTGCTGGCGAACGGCGTTCCCATAAAGCAGATTCAGGAATGGCTGGGACACAGCGACTTCTCGACTACCGCCAACGTCTACGCACATCTGGACTACAATTCCAAGCTGTCCTCTGCTGACGCTATGGTAAACGGATTGAGCGGTGCTTTGCAGGCAATCAAATAGTCTTGTTGGCGTATTGTGAACCACGGAGCCGATACGCCGCTACATAGTGGGTTCGAATCACAGCTTTCATAGGCGGTTTAGGAGAGAACTACGCCATTTCAGGAGAGAACTGGCGGTCAAATTGAGGAAGGTCAGGCAAAAAAGAAAAGCCTACAAACGGCGCAAACCCGCTTGTAGACTGATCTTTTTGGCGCAGCGGGAGGGATTCGAACCCTCGTGGGATTGCTCCCAAACTGATTTCGAGTGTGTTGCGCCAAAACGACTTTGCAAGACCACCGTGGCCTTTATTGGAAAATAGTATACGCGGAAAATGCTGATAAGTCAAGGGATTGCAGCTTAAAAGCGAGTAATTTCAAGGCTTATTCGAACTCATGAAATAGCCCTCAAAAATGGCCTGAAAATCGGAAAAAGGAGAGAACTTGGAGAGAACGGAGAGAACTCAGGAGAGAACACAAGCCCTTATCACGCTTATGTTTCCAGCCCCTTCAAAAACGTTTGGAGAGAACTTTGCACCGACTTCTGCTGTTGACCACAATATTGTCAGAGAGGTGCAGGCAATGATTACCGAAAGATATTGCCAGGAGGTCTTAACGGAATATCCTGAATATATTACCAAAGAGCAGATGTACCGTATTTGTCATATCAGTAAAAAGACGTGCTTATTCTTATTAGAAAGCGGTCTTGTGCCGAGTGTGGATAGTGGCAAAAGAACTCGCCGCTTCAAAATCAAGACTGTTGATGTGGTGCAGTATCTACGAGAGCGGGATGATTATCCCGAATTATACAAAGCTCCTGATGGCTTTTATAAGAGCGCAGGCTGTAAGAAAGCGCCCTCCTTTGATGAGGTATTCACAAAGAGCGATCTGGTAATGATGCGGAAATATTATGAGGAACATTTAACCAACTATCCAGATGTGATGTCGATTGAGCAAGTGGCAGGATTTACCGGGTACTGCAAGACTTCCGTCCGAGCATGGTGTAGCAAACAAGAGGTAAAATGCTTCCTTATACGGCAACGATTTCAAATCCCGAAAGAGTGCTTGTTAGATTTCCTGGTCAGTAAATACTTTATTGGGATTGGAGTGAAATCATCTAAACACCGCAAGTTCAACGAGCAGATCAGAGCATTAAGAAAACAGAAAAGTACATAGCAATGCGTGAGCCGCTTATTCCCAAAAGGAATAGGCGGCTTTTCCTATTTCTGTAAACAAAGTTGACGCCTTTGGAGTTTAATGATAAAATGAGCAAAATGTCCTGGAGTTGAAGACTATGAAGACTGTAGATTTATTTTGCGGTTGTGGCGGGCTATCTCTTGGGTTTCAAAATTGCGGCTATGAAATTGTAGGTGCTTTTGACTGTTGGAAACCAGCAATTGATTGTTATACACGTAATTTTAACCATAGAGCCTGTGAATTGAACCTTTCAAGAAAGAACACAGCTTTAAAAGCTATTAGACCATTGAATCCAGAAGTAATAATAGGAGGGCCTCCATGTCAAGATTTTTCGAGCGCTGGATTTCGCCAAGAGGGAGATCGAGCTAATCTAACCATATCATTTGCAAAAATTGTTAAAAGTATTAAGCCGAAATATTTTGTGATGGAAAATGTTTCCCGTGCTAAGTTAAGTGATGCATATTCTGAAGCTCGAAAATTGTTTAAAAAAGCAGGTTATGGTTTGACAGAGCAAATCCTTGATGCAAGCAAATGCGGTGTTCCACAAAAACGCAAGCGGTTTTTTTGTATTGGGGCATTAGGAGAGGAAGATGGCTTTTTAGATAGATATATCATGTCCAACCAATGTGTGCTTTCTTTAACAATGCGGGAATATTTTTTGCAAAACCAATATGAACTTACATTTACTTACTACTATAGGCATCCACGCAGTTACTCTCGACGAGCTATCTTCTCTATTGATGAACCAGCAGCTACAATTAGAGGGGTTAATCGGCCAAAGCCACGGGACTATAAGCCACATCGTAATGATGCTGCCTGTGCAGATGGCATCAATGCACTAACCACAAAACAACGGGCACTTCTGCAAACTTTTCCGCCCACTTTTGAATTTTGCGATAACCAAGCCATTGCTGAACAACTGATAGGAAATGCAGTTCCAGTTAATTTGGCAACTCATGTGGCTAAAGCACTTGCTGCTTTTGATCAGAAATTGGAAAGTAATCAGACAATCGAGTTTGCTGATTGGCTACAAAGTGTGCATAAATATAGTCCGCTTGCGGCAAAAGATGTCATATCCAGGTTGGGGCGATGCAATAGAATTATCCCTATTGATGGTAATTCCCTACAAGAGTATAATAAAAAATTAGAACTTGATGAACGAATTAGGATGTTATCAAAAACTGTTCAATCTCAGTTAAAAAGGGCAATCTGCCTATATTATGAGTATAATGAAACCCTTCGCTAAGAGTGAAGGGTTTCATTAATGTATTAAACGATTTCGGCTGGGAGTTTATACTTGCAATTCCGGGCAATACATACATATGTCAGGTTACCACTATCCTCCTCTAATTGCATTTGACTACGGCAGTGCGGACATATAGGTGTAGCTAAATAACGTCTTTGGGGAATATACACTGGAGCAATTAAGTCATTCCTGTACTCTGATAGCGCTGTAATTATTGCAGAATCAATGGCAGTATCTTCAACCAAGGGGGTAAAGCCTGTAGCTTCCAATGCATTTTTGATTAGGCATCTTAACTTGAATTGTAAATCATCGGCATCCAAATCTGCCAATGAAGCCCCTATTTGGCTATTATTAATTGGCTTGTCTATTCCGCTGAAACCCATATCAATAACAACATTACTATATTTTTTATTTGTTGCCCAAGCTGCTCCAGTTTCAGCAATACAAACATTTGAGTTATAAAAAGCGCGGCTAAACAAAAAAATTACATACAAATCATCTCTGAAGCAGCTTTTCAGATAATCATAAATGTCTTGATCATAAGGAACACCCAGTTCAGGCATTGAAGTAAATATTATGCTATCCTTCACGTTCATACCGATAAGTTCGAAACATCGAACTAAGAACTTCCCAAAAATGGCACATTCAGTTTTATGGCTTATGAATATTCGTTTAGTTCCGTTTGATAAATTGATTGCACGTCCAAATTGAAATAATTCTTCCTGAAAGTCCTTTTGCTCATCTGGCGAAAATTTCTCTCTTATAGCCTGTTGCGTTTTAGGCGATTGCGATGTGAATTTTGCTTTTATACTGTTTGCACCTTTTAGCTCACCGTCTTTTTTCTTTTGCTTATTGATTTCTTCTTTTCGTCTTGTAATAAATGAAACAACTTCCGTAATTATGCGAATGAGTTGTACGTAACGTTGATCTGTTTCATCATATCCTCGCCGATTACTTATTGCCATATCAGCTAAATCGTCATCTTCAAATATGTCGGCATACACCTCGCCGATTATATAAGCGTCAGCGATACGGTTCGTTTGGGTTTTAGGTAGAATATCAAATTCTCCAATTTTCCCTCTCGAAAAAACGGTTATACGATTGTCTGTTAAAGATACTTCAAATTTTGTTTGCCCGTCAGCTTCATAGCTTTCGGCTATAAATTTTTTGAAAGAAGGGCGCTCATGCATAGTACCAATCCAACCAGAAAAGCAGAAATTTCTTTCGACAAAATTTCCGTCTTTATCGAGAACCTTGATTTGGTAAGGCAGTATTTGAAATTTTCTTTCAGCGCAAATATCTTCATATTTTTTTACATATTTGTACTTATTG
>CAMWBA010000153.1 GCA_947172355.1 uncultured Bacillota bacterium | reverse complement strand
CATCATGGTGGACTTGCCCGAGCCCGACTGGCCCACGATGGCCACGAACTCCCCCCGGTCGATTTGGAGGGATACCCCGTCCAGCGCCCGGACCTCGCTCTCCTTCCCTTCGTTATAGATCTTAAAGATATCCTGTATTTCAATGAGCATTGCGCGGCCCCCTTACCCGATCATCACGCCGCCGCCCATGCTGTCCTCCACGCCGGAGCCCCAGCCGGTAAAGACGGCGGTGCCCGCCTCCAGGCCCTCGGTAATCTCGCAGTTATAGACATCGGACAGGCCTGTGGTGACGGAGACAGGCCAGAAGCCTTCCGCGGAGGTGGGCAGACGGTCGGTGGCGGATGTGCTCTCTCCCATGCTGGCCGGGTCTATCTCCACAGCGTTGTCCGGCTTGGAGTCAGCCTGGACAAAGACCACCGTCTGGGGCTCGCCGTTCACATCGTTGACCCGCTTGATGCACTGGTTGGGTACGGTGATGCAGTCCACCGACTCGGCGGTAACCAGCTTGTAGTTCAGCCAGGACCCGTTGTAGATGGTGCCCATGGAGTTGTCCACCTCCAGGGTGACGGGGTAGGTGGTGGTACCGCTGCCCACCTCGCCCTGCATGGCCACGTTGGTGACGGTGCCCATGACGGGGTTGCCGTAGTCATCGGTGAGCTCCATGGTCATCCCCGCCTGGATGAAGCCGATGTTCCGGCTGTCCACCTGGATGTCCACCACCATGGTGGTGGTGTTGGAGATGGTGATGACGGTGTCCCCCTCCTTCACCTCCTGGCCGGGCTCCAAGGTGCAGGAGAATACCTGGCCGTCAATAGGGGCCACGGCGTTGAAGTTTTGAAGTCCCTCCTGGGCCTTCTCCAGATCCTGGCGGGCTGTTTCAATCTGTTCGTTCTTGGCCCGAATGTCGGAGTCGATGGTGTCAGACCCCATAACAAGCAGAACCTCTCCCTCTGCCACGTCGGCGTAGTTGAGCAAATTGCCTTGGCTCAGCAGGGGGCCGCCGGCCTTGGTGTCGATGGAGCGGGTCTCATAAAACTCGGTCTTGCTGTTCTCATAGGGATAGATCTCCGAACCGTCTGCCGCTGTGAGGACGGCAGAGGCGTCCATCCCGGCGGTTAAGGTGCCCGGGTTGTCGAAGACGATGACCGCCTCGAAGTGAACCGCCCCCTCGGGAGATATGTAGCTCACCTTATGAATCTCTTCCACCCGTCCGGTAAAGGAGCGCATCACCGCCGGAACCGAGACATCCACCGTCTGCCCCACCCGGATGTCGCTCTCATAGGCGTAGCTGAAGTAGAGGGACAGCTTCAGCTTCCGGTCGTTGACCAGGGTGGCCACCTTGGTCCCTGTGCTCAGCTCCTGATCCGGTTCAAACTTCTGGACCTCCTGGAGCTTGCCGGCAAAGGGAGCCCGGACGGTGAGGTTGTCCATCTGTTTTTGCAGGTCGGCCAGGTCTTTATACAGATCGTCCAGCTTTTCCTGGGCCTTTTGCAGATTGTCTCGGGCGGCCTGGCTGTCGATGGTGTACAGCTCTTGGCCGGCAAAAACAGTCTGGCCCACCGAGACAAAGACCTCCTGCACCGTTCCTGCGGCGTTCAAGGTGATGGCCGCCGACTCCTTGGGTACAGCGTTGCCATAGCCCTGGACCACGCTCTGGATGGTGTTGATGCCGGCCATGTCGGTCAGCGGCTTGCCGGCGCCCTTGTCCTCCCGGAAGACCAGATACCACATTCCAAAGCCACATCCCCCTACGATAGCCAGCAGCACACCCAGGGCGATGAGGCGTTTGATCAGCTTCTTCTTGCCCCTCCCCGCCGGCTTCTTCACCGGGGGCCTGGGGGGCGCTGAGGGAGTCTCCGGCGTATTCACGGCGGGTGCGGCCGTCTCCTTGGGGACGGTCTGGTTGTCTTTTACATCTGGCATAGCGGTCTCCTCCTATCCAAAACAGTCTTGCCCGGGGCTATGTGCCTCCGGGCAGACCTTCGTTCGTCCATTGGCTCTATTATATGCCCCGTCCCTTTCCACTGACAATTACAGAGCGGTTACAAATTCTTAAAGAATCATTAAGAATCGGCGCTGTATCCACCCATCTTCCGGAACGGTTGAATGTATACTGATTCTATAGACGCAAAAACAGAGAAAAAGTTCCAGCTTTTATGGAACTTTTTCCGCTGGAAATTTCTACAAATATCGCTCCAGCACCAGCATGGTGCGCCCCTTCTTCGACTGCCCAGGCGTCTCTTTCACCACGCACTTGCCCAGTCCCCGGCATGTGATCACATCGCCCGGCGCCACCTGCCGGTCACCCTTGAGGCACTCCCGATGGTTGAGAGCCACCTTCCCCGAGGCGATGAGGGCCGCGGCCTTCCCGCGGGACATGGAAAAGCCGGCGGCGGTCACGGCATCCAGCCGCGGGGTGGCCACCGTGTCCCGGATGGTCCTGACCTGTGCGGGCGCGGGGATCAGCCGGGTCAGGGGAATCTCCTCCAGCGACAACTTCCACCGGCCCGCCCCCTCCCACTGTGACAAAAGGATGGGCAAACCGCTCCGCAGTACCGCAGTCTGGCACAGCCCGGGCTGAGGGAACAGAATATCGCCCAATATCTCCCGGTTCAGCCCCAGTCCCATCAGCGAACCTAATATGTCCCGGTGGGTCAGCTTGGCTTCCGGGGGGTATGCTGCTTGGATTGCGGACAGCGGTCCCTCCGGGTCGGTGCAGACATCCTCTTCCTCCTGCCATCCGGCCAAAAACACACAGATATTCCGCTCACTGCCTGGGTATCCGCCCCAAAACAGATGCCGGGGCCGGCCCCAGACGTTCAGCAGATCGGTCACCGAAGCCTGTTCCCCGGGGGAGAGAAAGCCTGTATGGGCCGGTATATCCCGGCCTTGCGTCCGTTCCAGCTTGTCCAGCACCCGGGCCAGCAAAATCCGCTCCTCCCCGCTCCGGGCGCAGCGGTCCAACAGCTCCTTTTTGGTCATAGGTTCCCTCCTCATTTACTGACAGCGATTAAAAACAGTATACCGGCAGAGGAACAGATTGTCAAGAAACGAGGCCGGGCGTGTCCAAAGTGCAGAGGTGGTATCCGCATCCGGCGGGAGAACACGGCGGCTGGACTTCCCGCGGCCCCCTCCAAACCAAGACCTGCCCTTGACAAATGTGCGGTTCTTCCCTAGACTAGAGCTGTACTGAATTGGATATGCCTGCATCAAAAAGGAGGTCTCATGGGAAAATTTGACGGTCTGCTGCTGGCCAGCGACTTTGACGATACCCTCTATAGTTTGGATCTGCGCGTCCCAGAACGCAATTTAGAGGCCATTCGCTATTTCACCGCCCAGGGCGGCCGCTTCTCTGTGGCCACCGGCCGGGCACACCGCACCTTCGCCCCCTACGCCCATCTGGTCCCCATGAACGCTCCGGCGGTGCTGTCCAACGGTTCCGCCATCTACGACTTTGCGGAGGACCGGATGATCTTCCAGACCTTTCTCCGCCCCCAGGCCCCGGAGGACTTATCCCGGCTGGCCCGTGTCTTTCCGGACATCGGTTTGGAAGCCTATTTCGGAGAGGAAATCTATGTGTTCCGCCCCAATTTTGTCACGGACGCCCACATGAAAAAGGTAGGTACCAGCTATACCCAGTGCGCCCGAATTGAGGACATCCCCACCCCTTGGACCAAGGTGATTCTTCAGCAGGACTTCCTCTGTCTCCAGAAGGTCCAGCGCTGGATGCTGGACGCCTTCCCCGGGGCGTATGAGGTGATTTTTTCCAACAAATATCTGCTGGAAATGACCGATTTCGGCAGCAACAAAGGGGGAATGGTAAAGCGGCTGGCGGCCCGCCTCGGCATCCCCCCGGGACAAATCTACTGCGTGGGAGACAACCAAAACGACATCCCCATGCTGGCTTTGTCCGCCATCCCCTTTGCTCCGGCAAACTGCGCCCAGGAGGTGAAAGACTGGGGCGCCCGGGTGCTCTGCCACTGTAATGACGGCGTGATTGGTGACATTGTGGAACTTTTGGACCGGCTGTAACGGGAATGGGCACTAAAAAACTCCCTGACGGCCGCCGGTTTTCCGGCGCCGCCAGGGAGTTTGTGCAGTTTATACGGTTAGGATTTTTTCTTTCCAGCCCCCGCCAAAATATAGACGATACAGGCCGCCGCCAGCAGATAGGGGTAATACAGGCAGGGCATAATCTGAAACGCCGAGATGGCAAACCCCGCCTCGGCACAGGCCGAGATGGCCACCAGCATCTGCGCACCATATGGGATGATCCCCTGGAACACGCAGGAGAAGGTGTCCAGCAGAGAGGCGGACTCCCTAGGGGTGATGCCGTATTCCTCGCTGATCTCCTTGGCGATGGGGCCGGCCATCACAATGGCTACGGTGTTGTTGGCGGTGGCCACGTCCATGGCCCCCACCAGCAGACCAACCCCCAGCCGTCCGCCCACCCGGCCCCGAAATACCTGGCGAATGAAGTTCAGCAGGGCCTCAAAGCCGCCAAACTCGCGAATCAGGGCGCACATGGAGGACACCAGTACGGTGACCATAATGGTCTCAAACATGCCGGAGGCGCCGGACCCCATACTCCCCAGCAGACTCATGAAGTCGATGGTTCCGGTGGGCAGCACAATGGCAATACCGGCCGCAATCCCCACCAGCAGCACCAAAAACACATTCAGTCCGACAATGCCGCCAATCAGTACCAGCAGATAGGGGATGAGCAGCAGCAGATTGTAGTCAGGAATGTGGATTTGCCCCACCCCCGCGCTGATGGACCGGACCAGAATCACTGCCAGGGTGGCCAGGGCGGCAGGCAGGGCAATTTTAAAGTTCGCCCGGAACTTGTCCCGCATGGCGCAGCCCTGGGTGTTGCAGGCGGCGATGGTGGTGTCGGAGATGAAGGACAGGTTGTCGCCAAACATGGCGCCTCCCATCACAGAACCCACACACAGGGCCAGCGGAAACCCAGACACATTGGATACCGCAGCGGCAATGGGGGTAATCAGGGTGATGGTGCCCACCGAGGTGCCCATAGCGGTGGACACAAAGCAGGCAGCCACAAACAGCACCGCCACAGAGGCCCAGGCCGGGGTGACCGACAGCAGGAAGTAGGCCACCGCCTCGGCGCTGCTCCGGCCGGTAACCCCCACAAACACACCGGCCACCAGGAAAATGAGGATCATGGTCATAATATTCTTATCCCCCACCCCCCGGGCCATAATGGCCAGCTTGTCGTCAAACTTCAGCGCCCTGTTTTGCAGACAGGCCACCAGCAGCGCCACCATAAATACCACCACGATGGGGATGTTGTAGAACGCCATCTCTACACCCAGTATGTATTCAAAGACCAGGCCCATGCCCAAGTACAGGGCCAGGAATACCGCGATGGGCAGCAGAGCCGCCGGATTTGGGGCCGCTTTTTTCTCGTTTCGCTCCATAGAAACTCCTCCTTTTTACAACTTTTTTATTTTAGTGGATAGGTTCTCCAATGTCAATGCACTTTGTCGAAAGGAGCGTGCGTGCGGCGAAAATTGATTGCCGCATTTCGGATGTTCCTTGGGGAAAGGGGCCCCTTTTCTCCTCGAACGGTCAAAAGGCCGCCCGGCGGGCGGCCTTTTCGTTTAAAGTCCCAATCCGCCCAAGCCAAGCCCGCCGGTAATGGACTGCATGGTACTGGCGGCGTCGGCGTCTGCGGCGCGCATGGCCTCGTTGATGGCGGCAACAATCATATCCTGAAGCATCTCCACATCCTCCGGGTCCACCGCCTCCGGGTCGATGACAAGGGTTTTTAGCTCGTGCTTGCCGCTGACGGTGGCTGTCACCATTCCGCCGCCCGATGCGGCCTGATACTCCTTCTCCTGCAGCTCCTGCTGCATACGCAGCATATCCTGCTGCATCTTCTGGGCCTGCTTAATCATATTCATGTTCATGCCGCCGCCCATACCGGGCATTCCCCGGCCATAACCTTTTGCCATATGGAACATTCCTTTCCTGTTTTGATTTACTGAATGGTAACATTATCCAGCCCGCCAAAGGACATCAGGGCATCCAGCGGGTCCGCTTCCGGAGGGGCGGACGGCGCAGGCGGAGTCCCCACCGCCACGCTGACCTGGGGCGGACCGCCAAAAAGCCCCTCCGCCGCCTGGGACAGCTTTTCCAGCACGGCAGGCTTGTTCAAAACGGACCGGGTGAACTCGCTGTCCACCCACAGGGTAAGGCGGTCGTTCTGCCGCACACCGGTCACCTTGGCCGGATTGTTTAGGTAGGGAAAGACAGCCGGGGGCACCTTCCCTCGCAGCCCGGCCGCAAAGGAGGGCCAGAACGTGCGGTCCATCCCCCCCGAAACAGCCGGAACCTGGGGGACCGGCGCAGGCCGCGGGGGTTCCGCCC
>CAMWBA010000152.1 GCA_947172355.1 uncultured Bacillota bacterium | reverse complement strand
CCTTGGTAAGGATGAGGTCCCCAGTTCAAATCTGGGTAGCAGCTCCAAGAAAAGTCTTGTGCCGCAACAGTTACAAGGCTTTTTTTATTTCTTAAACAGCCCCGGATTTTCGAGTTTAGCGTCCAATCTGGCAAAGGTCTACCACAGAATACACAGTATACAAATGTTTGTGAAACTTATTAGAATTTGCAAAGTTATCTTTAGTGACTTTCCCAAGTTGCAAAATCGTGAAAAAAGTATATACTAATAACAACAGGACCTCCCGCACCTCTCCACGGCAACGTGTGATGTGTCCCAGGGAGGACATTTTTGTTTGAAGAAGGTTGTGCTTGTGAAAGAGGTAAAAAAGGTAACGACCTACGACGAGCAATTAACGATTTTGCAGGACAGAGGAACATTGGTATCAGACGAGGTGTTTTGTAAGGAAAAACTGGCCGAGATAAATTATTATCGCCTCACAGCGTATTTCCTCCCGTTTCGCCAACAAGATGGCACATACATTGAAGGAACCAGCTTTCATACTGTTTACCGACTTTATGAATTTGATCGTAAATTGCGGAGTATACTTTTTTCGGCAGTTGAAGAGATAGAGGTATATCTTCGAGCAAAATTTGCGTATTTCCACGCGCATAAATATGGTCCTTTAGGGTATATGGACCCTGAGACATTTTCCGGGAAACATGAGCCGGATAAATTTCTTGAGACCTTTGAGCGAGAAATAAAAAATAATAGCCGGGTGCTGTTTGTCCAGCATCATATCGAGCAATACGATGGACAGTTTCCGGTCTGGGTTGCAGTAGAACTGTTTACTATGGGGATGATTTCCCGATTCTATGCAGATTTGAAGACTCCTGACCAAAAGAAACTTGCCAAAACATTATATAGTACATCACCGCGGAATATGGTGAGCTGGTTGCGGTGTATAACAGACTTGAGAAATATCTGTGCGCATTATGGACGATTGTATTATCGGGTTTTTTCAGCGTGTCCTGCAGGCTTTGAGATTTCCGAAGCAGCAAAGAGAAGACTATGGGGTGCTTTTTTAGCGGTAAGAATGCTATATCCAGGTAGAGATAAGTGGAATAGTGAGATTTTACCTGCCATAAGTGCACTTTTTGAGGAATATCATAGTGAAATCAACCTGTACCACATTGCGTTTCCCGAGGATTGGGGCGAACAGTTAAAAAAATAGCGAAGAGATGCGGCCGGGAAGTCAATTCCCGGCCGCTTTTTTTCATGCCCTTTTCGGGCGGCTTTTCAGTTTCCACAATGTCATTGAAACGGTCGAAGGTCTGCATGGCTTTAGCCTGGGCGGAGGCTATGGCGTAGGCGTAGATGTTGGCTGTGGTGCTGGCCTGGGCGTGGCCCAGCTGACGAGATACCACCACTAGAGGCACACCATCGGCGATCATCGGGGAGGCGTATGTGTGACACAATTTATGAGGATGAAGCCCAGGTACATTGTACTTCTTGGAAAACTTTTGCATATACCTGGCCGGAGATTGTGGGTGCATCGGTTCAAGGCTGTTTTGCTGGGTAAAGATATAGGTACTGATGGCGTGACCCGCCTGTTCCAGCCTAAGTTGCTGGAGCAGCCCAATAATCTCCGGGTCAACATCAATTATTCTTACTTTGCCGCTCTTAGGTGTGTCCGGATAGATACCTTTCTGCGGTGTGTAACAGAGATTCCCTCG
Source organism: uncultured Bacillota bacterium (assembly GCA_947172355.1). GTDB lineage: Bacteria > Bacillota > Clostridia > Oscillospirales > Oscillospiraceae > Lawsonibacter. The sequence goes on along the minus strand of CAMWBA010000152.1, from coordinate 4,731 downwards.
AATCGTAATCGTTTCAGCCTTGGCATCAATGTCTTTCCATTGTAAGTCGCAGCACTCGCCCCGGCGGATGCCTGTGTCGGTGAGCAGACACATCAGGACACGCCATTTCAGTGGCTCATGCTCCAGCGCAGCAAAGATGCGCTGTACTTCCTCCGACGTGTAGACCTCCACATCCTTGTCCTTGATCTCGCCTTTGCGCGGTTTGGGCCGCTCCACCTTGTCCATGGGGTTGACGGAGAGAACATCTGCCATATACGCCATCTTGAACAGGCTGTGCAGGATGGTGTAAACCTTGACATAGGGGGCGTGGGCCTTGTCGGCAGACTGCATGGACAGCAGCAGGGCGGAGATGTTGGCCGGGGTGATATCGCTCATAGTGATGCCCTTGGCAGGCATGAAAACTGTCTCACCTACTGGCGCAGCGTCTGAACTTTTGCGGCCTCCCGCTTCTGCTGGAGGTCGCTTTCTTTTTGCTCCGCCCGGCTGACAATTTCTCCCTCCCGGCAGCGGCGCTCAAACTCTGCGGCTCCTTTTGCGAAGGCCCGCTCGATGGCCTTTTGACTCCAGTCCTCCGGAGGATGCCAACAGGTGGTCAGGCAGGACTTGCCCCGGCCACAGCTGACCCGGATTCCATAGAAGATCTGCCCGTCGTTGTAGTTCCTTTTCTGGTTGATGCCATAGTGTTCCTTCCTTTTATTCGCGTTGGCAGGGGGTGCTCAATAGAGGTTCCTCGCTTTTTTTGGTCCTGTGCATCCAGAAATTCTCCATAAGACACCTATATTATTGACGGGATAGAGACAAAAAGTACAATTATCGTGAGGGCTTCTCTACTAGTTGCCATGAAACCATTTTGATATTTTAGCTATTGCATTGATATATAGGAGACGACCCTTGAGATATAATAAATGAAAAGAGGGGGGGACGGCGATGTTTCAGCCAGACAGCTTTCTAATACGATTTCTGACAAAGGTGTGCGACCTACTGTTTCTGAATATCGTGTTTGTTCTTTCCTGCATAACCATTGTGTTTTCAGGGGTGGCTATCACGTCGTTGTACACCGTGGCGCTGAAAATGATCCGAGGGCAGGACTATGCACTGATCAAGGATTATCTCCGGGCGTTGCGGGCAAACTTTCTCCCGTCCTTCCCAGCCACCATCCTACTGTTTGTGGATGTGACCCTCCTGGCGGTCCTCCGCGCTGCGTTCTATGCCAAAACACTGCTCATGTCACCGGCGCTGTTTGTCCTGCTGTCCATCGCCGCCGCTCTTTTGACGGCCCTGCTGTCCTGGCTGTTCCCCTTGCTGGCCCGCTTTGAGAACACCTTTCCCAACCATCTAAGCAACGCGGCCCGGCTGGCGCTGGCCAATCTGCCGGTTGCATTTTTTGTGACCACAGTCAATTTATTGCCCCTTCTGCTCTGCATAGTCATTCCCGCTTCGATGGGGGTGGTGTTCGCCTTCTGGCTGCTGTTTGGCTTTGGGGCGGGGGCCTGGGTGAACTCCTTCTATCTGAACAGAATTTTTGAAGCGCTGCAAGGAGGCTGAACGAAATGGATGATCTTCTTTCTTATCAAAATTACGAGCTGATTTTTGAGGACAACTTCGACAACCCGACGCTGGACCGGAGCCACTGGAATGTGGAACTGCATGAGCCGGGCTGGGTCAACGAGGAGTTGCAGGAATATGTGGACACTGAGGAGAACATTTCTCTGAGCGACGGCAGACTGCTGATCCGCCCGGTCAAGGCGGTCTCTGAGGATGGGAGCGTCTCCTACACCTCCGGGCGCATTTCCACGCAGTACAAGCACGACTTCACCTATGGCATGTTTGAGGCCCGGCTGAAAGTACCCAAGGGGAGGGGCTTTCTGCCCGCATTCTGGCTGATGACCACCGATGAGAACACATACGGCCAGTGGCCGGTGTGTGGGGAGATCGACATTATGGAAGTCAAGGGGGATCAGCCCGGGACCAACCACGGCACCCTCCACTACGGCCTGCCCCATGAGGAGAACCAGGGAACCATAACCCTGCCCCATGGGGACTTTTCGGAGGGCTTCCACGACTTTGCCTTGGTATGGGAACCGGAAACAATCCGCTGGTATGTGGACGGCAGGCTGTTCCATGAGGTCGTTCAGTGGCCCACCGCCCCCTTCCACCACGACATGTACCTCATCCTGAACCTGGCCGTGGGCGGAAGCTGGGTGGGATATCCCGACGAGACGACAGACTTTGAACATGCCGCCTTTGCGGTGGACTATGTGCGGGTCTATCAAAAGAAATTGTAATTTTTGGAGGTGAACATAGTGGAGCAGATTCGCTTTTTGGATGATGATGGGACCTTCGCACTGAAAAACCCCGAGGAGGTCAGCGGCCTCTATTTTCCCCTGGCCAGCGAGGCCGGGCTGAAAAGTGCAGTCACCCCCAGCCTGGGCGGGGATTGCAAGATGGATCAGGAGACCTTCCTCCTGGAGCCGGTGAGTATAGAGGATCTGCACGCCAGCCGCAGTACTCGGAACTTCTGGTGTGTGACGGAGGCGGGCTGCTGGTCGATAACCGGAGTGTCGGCACAGCAGGAGTCGGACCGCTTCACGGAGAAACAGGACAAAAGCGCCCTGACCGCCGGGCTGATGTGGCAGACGGTGCGCCGGGAGTCAAAGCGCTATGGCCTCCAAGCGGAGGTTACTTCCTTTGTTCCGCCCCGGGAGAACGTGGAAATTATGGCGGTGAAGCTCACTAACACGGGCACCGTTCCCCGGGAAATAACCGGTGTGGCGGCTATCCCTATCTACGGCCGGAGTGCCGACAACCTCCGGGATCACCGGAACGTGACCTCCATGCTCCACCGCATCCGAACTACAGAGCATGGAGTGCTGGTCTGTCCTACCATGTCCTTTGACGAAAAGGGACACCGGGAGAACAACAAGATTTATTACGTGCTGGGTTCCGCCGGAAACGGGGAAAAACCGGCGGCATTCTATCCCACCGTGGAGGACTTCATCGGCGAGGGGGGTACATTCCTCCGCCCCCGGGCGGTCTGCGAGAGAGCGGAGGGCCTCCCCGCCGGGGTGGAAATCAACGGCCGGGAGGCCATGGGCGGCATCCGGTTCCCCGCTGTCATCCTGAAGCCGGGCCAGAGTGCCGGGTACATCCTCCTTCTGGGGGTGGAAGCCAGCGAGGAGGCCGTCCTGGAGACGTTTCAGGTGTACGATACCGCTGCCAAGGTGAGGGAAGCTTTGGCGGCGACAGAGGCCCACTGGCAGGAACAGGTGAACGTCCGCTATCACACGGGCAATCCCGATTTTGACCGCTGGATGCGTTGGGTCAGCTTCCAGCCCTTCCTGCGCCGGCTTTACGGCTGTTCCTTCCTGCCCCACCACGACTATGGCCGGGGAGGCAGAGGCTGGCGGGACCTGTGGCAGGACTGCTTGTCTCTGCTCCTCATGGACCCCCAGAACGTGGGAGAGATGATCGAGAAGAACTTCGGCGGTGTGCGGGTGGATGGCACCAACGCCACCATCATTGGCGCAGGGGACGGCAATTTTATTGCCGACCGCAACGGCATTGTCCGGGTGTGGATGGATCACGCCCTCTGGCCCCAGATTACTACGAAACTGTACATCGACCAGACCGGGGATGTAGGCATTTTGAACCGGGAGGTTCCCTATTTCAAGGACCGTCAGGTGATGCGGGGGGAGGCGTTCGATCCCGAGTGGTGTGAGAAGGAGGGGGCCCTCCAGCGCACAGCCGGGGGCGGGGTTTACCGGGGCAGCATTTTGGAGCATCTTCTGATTCAGCAGCTTGCCGCTTTCTATGATGTGGGAGAACACAACATCTACCGCCTCCGGGGGGCGGACTGGAACGATGCTCTGGACATGGCGGAGGAGCGGGGGGAGAGCGTGGCCTTCACCTGTGCCTACGCCGGAAATCTGCGGGAGCTGGCAGGGCTGATCCGCCAGCTGGAGCGTCACACCCCCGGCAGTGTGGCGGAGCTGATGGAGGAGCTGACCGTTCTGCTTGGCGTGCCTGCCAGCTGCTATGGCAGTGTGGAGCACAAGCGGGAGGCCCTGTTTCAATATGCCGCCCAGTGCCGCCACAGGGTCAGCGGGAAGCGGGTCCGCGTCCCACTGTCCGCCCTGGCCGCCAATCTGGAGGAGAAAGCGGAGTGGCTGATGGAACACCTTCGGGGTCAAGAGTGGCTCGGCGACGGGCTGGACGGGGGGTGGTTCAACAGCTACTACGACAACCACGGACGGCCTGTGGAGGGGGTTCAGCCTGACGGCAGCGTCCGCATGATGCTCACCGGGCAGGTGTTCGCCATCATGAGCGGAACGGCCACAGAGGAACAGACGAAGGCCATCGCCCGGAGCGCGGACCGGTACCTCTATCGAAAAGAGATTGGCGGCTACCGGCTGAACACGGACTTCCACGAGCTGAAAATGGATATGGGCCGCATGTTCGGCTTTGCCTATGGGGAGAAGGAAAACGGGGCGGTTTTCTCCCACATGACGGTGATGTACGCCAACGCCCTCTACCGCCGGGGCTTTGTCCGGGAGGGATACAAGGCCCTCCAGACCCTGGCGGACACCGCCATGGATTTCCAGACCAGCAAAATTTATCCCGGCATCCCGGAGTATTTCAACGCAGAGGGCCGGGGAATGTACCACTATCTTACCGGGGCGGCCAGCTGGTATATGCTGACGGTCATCACCCAGGCCTTCGGCGTCCACGGCG
>CAMWBA010000151.1 GCA_947172355.1 uncultured Bacillota bacterium | reverse complement strand
GGCTGCGTGAAGATGACCCCCGCCCACGACCCCAACGACTTTGAGGTGGGCCTGCGCCAGAATCTGGAGACCATCCGCGTTCTGGACGACAACGGCAAGGTGGTGGAGGGCTACGGCCGCTACTCCGGCATGGACCGGTACGAGGCCCGGAAAGCCATCGTGGCCGACCTGGAGGAACAGGGATATCTAGTGAAGGTGGAGGCCCATCAGCATAATGTGGGCACCTGCTCCCGGTGCCACAGCGACGTGGAGCCCTTAATCTCCGCCCAGTGGTTTGTCAAGATGGAGCCGCTGGCTAAGGAGGCCCTGCGGGTGGTGAAGGAGGGGGAGACCAAATTCGTCCCCGACCGGTTCTCCAAGACTTATATCAACTGGATGGAAAATGTCCGGGACTGGTGTATCTCCCGCCAGCTGTGGTGGGGCCACCGCATCCCCGCCTGGACCTGTGAGGAGTGCGGCAAGCTGACCGTCTCCGAGACCGACCCGACAGAGTGCTGTCACTGCCACTCCAAGAAGATCCAGCAGGAGGACGACGTGCTGGACACCTGGTTCTCCTCCGCCCTGTGGCCCTTCTCAACCCTGGGCTGGCCGGACAACACGGAAGATTTTCAATATTTCTACCCCACCGACGTGCTGGTCACCGGATACGACATCATCTTCTTCTGGGTGGCCCGGATGATCTTCTCCGCCTGCGAGCACACCGGAAAGCCCCCCTTCCACACCGTCTTCATCCACGGCCTGGTCCGGGATGACAAGGGCCGCAAGATGTCCAAGTCCCTGGGCAACGGCATCGACCCGCTGGAGATCGCTGACAAATATGGGGCCGACGCCCTGCGCTTCAACCTGGTTACCGGTAACTCCCCCGGCAACGACATGCGCTTCTACACCGAGCGGTGCGAGGCCATGCGCAACTTCGCCAACAAGATCTGGAACGCCAGCCGCTTTTTGATGATGAACCTGACCATCGACAAGTGTGAGCTGCCCCAGGTCCTGGAGCTGGAGGACAAGTGGATTCTGTCCAAGCTGAACCGGGCCATCGCCGAGATCACCGAGAATATGGACCGGTACGAGCTGGGGGTGGCCGCCCAGAAGATCTACGATTTTATCTGGGACGACTACTGCGACTGGTATATCGAGCTGACCAAGACCCGTCTTCAGGGGGAGGACGAGGACAGCAAGGCGAGAGCTCAACAGGTGCTGTGTTATGTCCTGACCGAGATGCTCAAGCTGCTCCACCCCTTCATGCCCTTTATCACCGAGGAGATTTGGCAGGCCCTGCCCCATGAGGGGGACTTCCTCATGCTCCAGGACTGGCCCGTGGCCTCGGACGCCATGAACTTCCCCGCAGAGGAGAAGGCTATGGAGCGGATTATGGACGCCATCCGGGCGGTCCGCACCCGTCGCAGCGAGATGAATGTGCCCCCCTCCAAAAAGGCCCATCTTACAGTGGCCACTATGGAGATGGAGACCTTTACCCTGGGCGTGCCCTTCCTGAAAAAACTGGCCTATGCCAGTGAGGTGGAAATCGTACCCTTCGCCCAGGCCCAGGCGGAGGACGCAGCCGCCCAGGCCGGACAGGTTTCCATTATCACCCACGCCGCCCAGCTGTCTATCCCCTTGGGGGAGTTGGTGGATCTGGAGAAGGAGAAGCAGCGGGTGGAAAAGGAGCTGAAAAAGCAGTCCGCCGAGCTGGAGAAGCTGAACGCCAAGCTGAACAACCCCGGCTTTGTCAACAAGGCCCCCGCCCAGGTGGTGGCGGCGGAGAAGGAACGTGCCGTCCAGCTCACTGAACTGGTGGGCAAGTTGGAAAATCAGCTGAAAGGGATGTAATATGTTTCTGCCGCGGCGGCGGAACCCCGTTTCCAAGGGGAGGCTGCCCTGCGGAGAGATGGAATTTAGAAAGGAGAGAGCCCCATGACCCACATTCAATTGGGAAGCACCGGTATCACCATTGAGAAAAACGGCTTTGGCTGTCTGCCCATCCAGCGGGTTACCAAGGAGGAGGCCGCCCGTCTGCTGCGTAAGGCGTTGGACGGGGGGATGAACTACTTTGACACCGCCCGGGCCTACTCCGACAGCGAGGAGAAGGTGGGCTATGCCTTTGCCGGAATGCGGGACAAGGTGGTCATTGCCACCAAAAGTCACGCCCAGACCGGCGCGGAAATGAGAGCGCACCTGGAGACCAGTCTGAAGGAACTGAACACCGACTATATCGACATCTATCAGTTCCACAATCCCGCCTTTGTTCCACGGCCCGGCGGGGCGGACGGCCTGTACGACGCCGCCCTGGAGGCCCAGGCCCAGGGCAAGATCCGCCACATCGGCATCACCAACCACCGACTGGCGGTAGCCCGGGAGGCTGTCGATTCCGGACTGTATGCCACACTCCAGTTCCCCTACAGCTATCTCTCCGGCCCCCAGGAGCAGGAGCTGGTGGAGATGTGCGAGAGGGCGGGAATGGGCTTTGTGGCTATGAAAGGGATGGCGGGGGGCCTGCTTCGGGACGGCACAGCCGCCGCCGCCTTTATGGCCCAGCAGCCCATCGTGGTGCCCATCTGGGGGGTCCAGCACGAGTGGGAGCTGGATCAGTTCCTCTCCTGCGTCCCCGACGCCCCCGCCATGACGGAGGAGCGGCTTGCCCTTATTGAGAAGGACCGGGTCGAGCTCACAGGCAGCTTCTGCCGCTCCTGCGGTTACTGCATGCCTTGCCCTGTGGGCATCCAGATTAACCAGTGTGCCCGGATGTCGCTGATGCTGCGCCGAATGCCCGCCGCGGATTACCTCACCGAGTATTGGCAGGAGGAGATGAAAAAAATAGAACACTGCCTGCAATGCGGCAAGTGCGCCTCAAAATGCCCCTATGGCCTAAATACCCCCCGGCTCCTCCAGGACAATTACAAAGAGTATTGGACCCACTTCTGATAGAAAAAGCCCCCCTGTTTTAAGGGGGGCTTTTTATGGGGTTTAGTATAGCCGTTGTACGCAGATGCTTTGGGCAGAAATCTGGGGCGGGATACTGGCGGTCATAACACCGTTAAAGACGATGCGAACTTGATCCCCAGCGTTTAGATTACAGGTGGAATACTGTGTATTCACCAGTACCTCCTGCCCATTCGCGTTGTCGGTTACCAGAACTTGAGAACCCCAAGCCTGGACGACGGTGGCCAACATAGTCACCATGGAAGTCACCTCCTGTCGGACCGGGCGGCAGGAGCCGCCGCATAGTCCGCACTATCCTATGCGTCCAATGGTGAGCGGGTTACTTCAAGCGGTACAGCGCGTCCCACTGTGCCAGACATTCCTCAATTTCTGCGCCGGTGTCGATGGTGTGGAGATTGGAAAATTGGGCCAACCGGCCTTCCGAGAAGTCGGACTGGTCCGCCAGGAAGCGGCGGCATACCTCGGCGTAATCGGGCTGCTCCTGGCGGCTCTCTCGGTCGATATAGCGCAGCAGGCGGGTGCGGTCGTCGGTGTGGAGATAGACGATGTGGACAGCCTGATGGCCGTAGCAGTCCATTAGAGCGCGGGCTCCCTGCAATGTAGTGATAAGCAAGCGGTCTGTGTCCAGCGAAAAGCGGAGGGTGAAGTAGGTCCACAGCCCCTGGGTGGTGTGGTACACCCGCTTTTCGATCACCTGCCCCTGTGCTTCATACTGGCGAAGCTGCGCTTCCGAGACAAAATGGTAGGTTTGGCCGTCCGCCTCTCCTGGACGCATGGGACGGGTGGTGTGAGGAATGACGGGAACCAGCTGGGGATGGCGCTCCAGAATGCGGGAAAAGAGGGTGTCCTTTCCCGAACAGCTCTTACCCACCAGACAGAAGACGCGGCTCATTACGGCGCCGTCCCTTCCCGGATGGCAGCTTGAAAGAAGGCATTGATCTCCTGCCGGGAGGCCTGGACCGAGCCCTGGACAAAGTCAGGCTTGCCGCCACCCCGGCCGCTGAGCGCCTGATTCAGCTCTTTGACGAAGCTCCGCAGATCGCCGTCCAACTGGCCGATGGCATACTTGTAGCCGGAGGGATCATCTCCGGAGAAGCAGGCGCAGAAATTGGAGCCGCCGCAGGCGTGGAGTACCGCGCTGCACAGCCGGCGCAGGCTGTCGGGGGACAGGTCATCATCAAAGAGGATCACGTCTCCAGGTCCGGCGTACTGTCCGGCCAGCCGGGCAAAGTGGGCGTCCTCCAGGGTCGTGACGCGGGCCTGGAGAGCTTCGTTTTTGGTCAGCAGCTTCGCCACCGCCCCCGCCGTCTCAAAGGGCTTGGCGGACAGCAGGTGGGACACCTGAACATTCTGATTCAGAGCACGGCTGAGGTATCGAAAGGCGCGTCCGCCGCACACCAGCTCGATGCGGACGCCCGTCCGGAACGGTTGAACAGACAACAGTTTTACCAGCCCCACCTGTCCGGCAGAGGTTACATGGGTGCCACAGCAGGCGCAGCAGTCCGCCCCGGGGAACTCCACAATGCGCACCGGACCGGCGAGCTCCTTTTTGCTCCGATAGTTGAGGCGGGAGAGTTCCTCCGGGGAGGGGACGGAGATTTCCACCGGAATGTCCGTCCAGATGTACTGGTTGACGTCCTCCTCCAGATGGGCGCACTGTTCCTGCGTGAGAGGGCGGTCGAAGTCGATGGTGACCACCTCTGTCCCCAGATGGAAGCCAACATTTTCACAGCCCCACAGGGTATGGGCCATGCCGGAGACGATGTGCTCTCCGGAGTGCTGCTGCATCAGGTCAAACCGCCGGTCCCAGTCGATGACCCCGGTGACTGTGGTTCCCGGCTCCAAGGGCTGGCCACAGGTGTGGACCACCTGCCCGTCCCGGCTGTGTACCTCCAATACCTGCACCCCATCGCAGGTTCCGGCAACCTCTAATAGCCCGGTGTCATAGGGCTGGCCGCCCCCCTCGGGGTAGAAAGCCGTCTGGTCCAGAGTGAGATCAAAGCCCTTTTTGCCCTTGGTACAGGAGAGCACCTGGGCCTCAAATTTTACCATGAAAGCGTCCTGTTCATAGAGTTTTTCCAACTTACTTCACCTTTTCGTTTTGTAGGGGACCGTCTTCCGCAGACGGACCATAGTCGTTTGTTTACAGATAGCTCTCATCTCGTTCGGAGCGTTTGGCCCGCTGCATCAGATCGGTGATGACGGCGTGGACATCCCGGCCTTCGTACAGTACCTCGTAGGCAGCCTGGACGATGGGCATTTCTACCCCCGCCTTCTGGGCCAAAGTCCGGGCGTTGGCGGCGGCGTAGTAGCCCTCCACCACTGCGCCGATCTCCTTGACGGCCTCATCCACCGGCTTGCCCTGGCCGATGAGAATGCCGCACCGGCGGTTTCGGGAGTGCATGGAGCAGCAGGTGACGATCAAATCGCCCACGCCGGCCAGGCCGGTGAAGCTGTCCTTCCGGCCCCCCAGAGCCACCCCCAGACGGGCCATCTCCGCCAGGCCCCGGGTCATGAGCAGGGCCTTGGTGTTGTCGCCATAGCCCATGCCGTCGCAGCAGCCGGCGCACAGAGCGATGATATTTTTCAAGGCGGCGCAGATCTCGGTGCCAATCTTGTCGTCGCTGGTGTACACCCGGAAGCGCTGGTTCATAAATAGGTCCTGGACCTTCTCCGCAATGGACAGCTCCTCGGAGGCTACCACCACCCCGGTGGGGATGTGCCGGCCCACCTCCTCGGCGTGGGAGGGCCCAGACAGCACCACCACCGGGCACTTGCCCTGGACCTCCTCTTCGATCACTTGACTGAGCCGCAAAGAGGTGTCCTTCTCGATGCCCTTGGACACGGAGACTAAAATGGTCCCCGGGTCAGCCAGTTCCCGCAGCTGTTTGGCGGTGGAGCGCACCGCAAAGGAGGGTGTGGCCACCACCACCAGCCCGCAGCCCTTCACCGCCGCCATGTCGGTGGTGAAGTTCAGCCCCTCGGGCAGAGGGACCCCCTTGAGCATGGGGTTTTCCCTCCTCTCTCGGAGAACTCTGGATTCCTCCTCGGTGTAGGACCACAGGGTCACTTCGTTGCCGTTTTCCAGCAGCAGCAGAGCCAGAGCTGTCCCCCAGGCGCCGCTGCCCAGAACCGTGATTTTCATCGTTACACGTCCTTTCTTTTTCTTTTCTTTTTTGGAAAAAGAAAAGAAACAAAAGAAAAACTGGCGCAAAACTTCGTTTTGCTACTTCTTCTTATGCAGGGAAAACTTGTTTTCCGTCCCGGTGAGCAGCCGGTGGATATTGGCCCGGTGCATGTACAAAATCAGCCCGCCGATGACGATGGACAAGACGAGCAGAATCGTGTCCTGGTAGACGAACCAGGTGGCGAAGGGGAAGGACGCCCCCGCCCAGCAGGAGCCCAGGGAGACATACCGGGTCACCACCGCCAGCAGGATGAAGCCGCCCCAGACCACCAGGGCGATCCGCCAGTCGATCATGATGGCGATGGTCCCGCCGGAGAG
>CAMWBA010000150.1 GCA_947172355.1 uncultured Bacillota bacterium | reverse complement strand
GCCTCCTGGACGGTAGGCTTTTTCACGCCACAAATGCACATCCAGTAATCATTGCCGCTCTCCTTGGGGCCGTGGCCAATACAGATTTCAAAATACTTACGGTTGATTGCGTCCAAAATACGTTCCTCCTTCAGTGTTTCTCATTCGTTTTGAAGTCCTGCCTGTAAAATGGACAGTTCAGGCACATGGTCTTATAGGGCAGTGCATACCCCTTGCCAGTCCACAACCGCCCTGGATTCGGGCAGCTATCACGAACCTTCCAAGAGGCATTTTCCCGTTTGCGGCTGTGGACACAGGTTTCATAGCCGTTCGGATGAAAAGGCCGCACAGGATCACTCCTTCCTGTCAAGCAATTCTTTGAAGATTCTTCATCACATCCTCTATCTGGCAGGGCATGAAAACAACACGCCAATTCTCTGGATTCCGCTGGCTGATGCGTACCCTGTCCAAAGGGACGCGTCTGCCGCAGACCGCAAACTGTTTCCAGCGGTACTGCGGACAGCGCCCTGTCCCCTGGAAAACAAGCCTCTCCAGTGAGTACATTTCTCTACCTCCCAACGATGTCCTGGAGGATATGCGTCAGTTCCTCCATGTTCTTCTCATATTGGGGCATAAACGGCTGGTCCAGGTCAAAGTTGTAGTAGCGGTAATAGAGAATTTGGAACAGATTTTCCTTGAACTGATCCGGACTCATAGCTTTGAACAGTCGTCCGAGTTCAAGGAGATTGCCGCTTTCCGCCGTCAGAAATTCTCGATCTTCCCGGCTGAAGTTCTGATACATCCAGTCTTTGACCAAGATTTTTCCATCCGAGAAATGAGTGGAGTGGTTGTCCATACACCGGAAAAAATTAAATGCTTTTCCGCGCTGTCCCGGGAAGGCCGTAAACGGATACAACCGGCAAACCCTGGGCCGGGCCTCATAGACGCTGCACCGGCCATTCTCCAAAAACACGCAGGAATCATCCGGGCCGGCGGTGTTCATCATGAAAATAGGGAAAAAGCCCTCCAACATATCCGGATAGGTATACTTGGTATAAAAGTCCTCCATAAATTCCAGTTCGCCGCGCTCCCGCAGAAAACGGGCCAGACGATGGGCGTCCAGCTGCTCCGGCATAAGATTACCCCTTAAATTCCGGCAGCAGCTGCCGCAGAGCCGGCAACGGAAGGGAACCCAATCCTTGGGCCTCACAGTTACTGCGTCACTCATGCGGCCTCCTGTTCTACGCCCAAAGCCTGGAAGATGGCGTCCCGGTTCCGGCGGCACTCCTCCTGACCGGCGCCGCCCTGGGTAATGGTGGCGGTATCCAGATTCCGGACATCAGAAGCGGTGACCCGGCCAAAAGAACAGCCATCCAGCGTGGCGGTCAGATAGTTGATGCTGTCAAGGGTGCAGTCTATGGTGTTGCACGACTTCATCCTGGCCTTTTGGAATGTCACATGGGACAGGGCGCTGTCATGGAAGTGGGTATGCGCAATGCCGGCCTCGAAAAAGTCAGCGTATTCCAGCACGCAGGAATGAAATTCCGAATTGTAGATGCTGGCCCCGATAAAGGATGGGGCGCTGATCCGGCAGACAGCAAAGGCGCAGTTTTGGAATGTGGAGCCGTAGAAGTCTGCGTGCTCCGGCAGACAATAGATGTTCACCTGGTCAAAATAGGTCTCCCGGAAAAACTCAGGCGGAAAGCCTGCCTTGGCCGCTTTGTCAAACAGCTTCTGATCGACGATTTTCAGGGAACGACCAATGCTATTATCAAAAGTCCTGAACCGATACGTCTTGCCGCTGCTCTTGCAGTAAGGCTGGGTCAGCATCATCTTCTGGTGCTGAAAGTCCTGGATGTTCTGGCGCAGTATGGCGATCTCGCCGGCATAGTAAGTGCCGCCCTTCTGCTCCAGCTCCGCCAACATAGCCTCGACCGTCTTTTCCGAGCGGCCCTGCAAAATATCATTGATGGTCCTGATACTTCCGGCCCGGTCTCTCAGCCGGAATGCCGCAGGGTCGGACATCTCCAGATAGAACGCAATGCTCTTGCTGATGTCCAGGCTGCTGCGGACTGCTTTATAGTCGTTCATGTCAGCCTCCTAAAGTGGCAGGGGCACCGCAACCCCCGAAAGGTCTGCGATGCCCCTTGAATCATTCGGCCCGATCTGTGGTCTAGGCGGCCAGAGCTGCGGGGAGCGCACTCACGGCCGGCTCAAAGTTGGGGCCGGTCAGCAAATAGTACCTGGTATCCAGCGTTTCAAAGCATACCTCGTCCGCGGTACGGTGATGGATCGCCATAATACGGGCGGTGCGGGTAATTTTGCCCTGGTGGACAATGATCGCTTTGGAACCGACGGCCAGCGGACACAGCAGAATCCCCGTCAGCGTCCGGACTGTCTTTGCTTCTAACATCATGGGTTTGACACCTCTTTCCTCTGCTCATATATGAAAGTATTCCGGCATTCATTTCGATACCGCTCTATGGACTGGCGTTTTGTATAGCCATAATACTGCCGCACCCCCAGATCACCATAAATGACCCAGGCCCTGCGGATATTTTTGTCCACATGGTATATACAACTTCTTATCATTTCGCATCCATCTTTCTAATCAAGGGAACAGGCACAGGTAAACCCGGTACAGTTCCCTTAAAAGCCCCCGGACCCGTTTCTCGCTCATACCCTGGATACAGGCGGTTTCCGCAATCGAGTAGCCTTGCAGCCGCATGGATGCGAGGGCATACTGCTCTTTGCTGGAGACAACCGCCAGATCGTGCAGAAGCAATTTGGCTTCCAGTTCCTCAAAGGGGTCTGGAGGTCTGGCCCGGAGTGTTTTCAGATACTTTTGCTCCGTCTCCTTCCGCCGTTCTTCCGCTCGATGGAAGGAGGCGATGCTCTGCCGCATAGCGTGCCATGCGACAGTAGAGAACTGATAGCGGCGCAGCCAGGGTTCCGATAGGTACCGCTTGACTGCGCGCAGGTATCCAAAAACAGCAATATCGTAGTAGTCGTCAATTTCCAGCCGCCGGTCCCACAAATATGTGTAAATCAGATTGTGGTTTTCGGCGGCAAATTGACGCTGTACTTCTGTCAGCGCCTGGGGTGTGGCAGGCCGTCCCCGTTCAGAGAACGGGGGCGGCCTTGTCTGCTCTTGAACAGCGCCGGCCGTATTAGGCGGGCAGCTTCTCGCGCTCGCCATCGACAATGCCCATGCCGACAGAGAAGTGGGCCTCGTTGTCAGGCAGGTCCATGGAACCGGAGCCAACCTCGATGGCGCCGGACTCCAGCTCCTTGCTGGCGGCCTGCTCAATCAGCGTGTTCTTGATCTGCACGCGGAACGTATCCGCATACGCCTTCACCGCAGCCAGCTCCTCGCCGGAGAGGTCCCGCACCTTGCAGAAGGTGGCGACGCTGTAATCGTAGCCGTTACTGCTCATGCGCTTCAGGCCGATCCGGACGATGCTGCTGTAAAGGGGGCGCTGACGCCGGGCAAACGCCGCGTTGTAAAAGGAGTTGTAGGGCGTGAGGCTGGTCGGCGGGAGGGAAATCTGGATGGGCACGAACTCACCGCTGCGGAGCAGGTAGAGCGTCCGCTGATTCTTACACGCCTTCCCCCGGCCGTTGCTGGCGCTGCCGAAGGTGTTGAACCCGCAGCTGGCGCACAGCCCGCCGGGATTGCCATAGCCGATCTTCCCGTCCACAGACTGGCACAGGGGCGGAGTGTTGTCCTCATACTCCTCACCCTCCGGCCAGTAGGAGTTGGCGGGGTGATTGAACAGGAGGATGCCCTCCAGCTCAGGGACGTAATCCGGGCGCTCCGGGTTGTCGCTCTCCATCTCGAACTGCAAGACGCCGCCGCCGGGGATCTTGACCTTGGGGAACGTGAGCCGCAGACCCTCCATATCCTCGGAGAGATCATCGGAGGGGGCGTTGGTGCCCATAGCGGTGGGCAGAATGAACTGGGCGCACTCCATAACGGTGGTGTTGGTCTGATTATTCTGGCTAAACATAAATCGTTCCTCCTAATAAAGTGTTGATATTGGTGGTATGGCCTGCTATACGGCGATACCTGTGACCTGGTTGATTCTGCGGAACAGCTCCGGGGCCATGGTCATGACTGTGTATCCGATCTCCTCCAGTTTGGAGGCGCGGTCGTAACTCTCCACGTCCTGGCTGTACCGGGTGACTGCGTTGGCGAGGCCGTACAGCGTGTAGTCACCGTCTGTATGGAGATGCTGGAGGATTCCAGCGCTCTCCGCCTCTGTGATATGGACGCAGGCTGCGGCGCGTTTTACCACTTCGTCCAGATTGTCCATGTTCAGCTCCATCTGTGTGCTCTCCCGCATCTGGTTGAGCATCTGCACAAACCGGGCTTCATCCATGGCATCACGGACTGCTGCTTGCAGACTCCGGACAAAATCCTGGTCGCTGTCTGTCAGTACCTCTGCGGCGCAGACAAAAAATTGCCTGTTGGTGAGGATGCGAGGCCCCGAATGGGTACGGCGCATTTTGGAAGCCGTGCTGTCGGTGGCCGTCATCCCGTTGGTACAGACCAGCCGGTAGACGAGCGGGCAGACACTGACCGCACCGCGGCCGGTCTCGCTGTTGGAGATCGACACCCCGGCTTGAACCACATCGCCCGGACGCACTTCATCCTGGAGGCGTGGGTTCACGACCTTCAGGTACATGTAGTCCTCTGTAAGCTCACAGCTGCCAAACTGGATGTCCGGCATCTCACCTACCACGGGGGTAACGATCCTGGCAACATCATAGTTGTCGATGCGCCGGTAGCGGCTGCTCAGAAACGCCCGCGCATGACCGTCCAATGTCCGCAGCATACGCTGGGCAGGATCAACACGCTGGAGCCAGCGGTTGACGTTGTGGGCCAGCAGCTCCGGATCATTCCGCCGCATCTTTTCGTAATACTTGATGGGGATGTCCAGATAGGCGCTGAGCTGGCGGTGGGCCGTGGTCTGAATGTCCATCGGCTCCATCAGGTCATGGCCGCTCTCATTCAGCGCAAGGAGAAAGGGCTGGCCGTCCCAAATCTCCATGCGCAGGCATCTGGTGTCCACCATGTAGTCGGCCTTTACCTCACCCTGACGCCGGATCTCTGCCGCCATCGCCTGGATGGTTCGCCCGCTTTTCATGGCACGCTTCACTCCCTTCCTTGATTTTGGGACCGCTTACCAGGAGACCAGAATCCTGGTATCCTGCACATCGGCGGTCAGCCCTTCCTGCTCCAGCACCTTTGCCAGCCTGGGCCAGTACACCTTCTCAGGGAAAGTGGCAAAGGAGTTTTTCTTGATCTCCTCGCCTCCGGCCACCGGCTGGATGCAGATACTGCCGTCCTCGTTCAATGTCAGGCTGCTGTGGCCTCGGGAACGCAGGTCGGCAATCATGTCCTCCAGAATGCCGCGGCCCTGGAATTCATACCACACCCGGGGGTCCAGCGGCTGCTGATTGGGTGCGGCTCCAGCCTCCAGCGGCGCAACCTTGACCAGTGAACAGCGAAGGCCGCCCTGCCGGTCCAAAGTCACGTCAGCATAGTCATAGTCCTGGATACCGTAGACCCGGATGCGGCCGGTACCGCCATAGGCGATGAAGCGTGCGGGATCAGCTAAAGTCCATTCCCAATGGGCCTGGGGATAGACAGATTGCAGATGCTCCGAGATACGATGGTTCACATGGCGCAGAAGTACCAGCCCCATGCTGCTGTCAGAAGTATCCGCAGCGGCTTCCTGCCGGTCACGGGACTGGCGGACACGGCGCCGATATGTGCGATTGGACTTCCAGGCGGGAATAAGCTGGGTGAAAATAAGCCACAGGCCCCACACCGCGAAAACGGTGATCAGAGCCACGGTTGCCCAGTTACCCCGCAGCAGAGACAGGATGGCAATGACGACGCCGATCAGGATAGAGATGCTGCCCCAAAGAGGACTCGTTCTTTTCATGGAAATTACCACCTTTTCTTAAAATGTCGGGAAAAGCAAAAAAGAGGCGCTGCACCCACGTCCAGAAAATAATCTGTCCTAACCAAATCGAAGCCCAACGTCAGTGGGTTCGATTTGGAGAGGAGAAGCAACGTAGCGATACGCAGTTTTCAGGCATTCGCCTGGAAACGGAGTGAGCGTAGTTTGCTTCGACGAGGTACAGCGCCTCTTCACTTGTGCCGGAGCGTTACTCCGGCAGGGCCTCCCGCTCGCCGTCCACCATCCCAACGGGGACGGCGGGTTCGGACTGCGGTACGCCGCATTCGGGTTTGCTCTGGGAGGCCGGGATGTAATCCCAGTCGCCCAGTTTGAGCTTCAGCCGCTTGTCGTGGGTTTTGCCGTCGTTCCTGGTGTATTCTTCCAGCTCCAGGGAACCGGACACCCAGATCAAGCTGCCTTTTCTCACTTTGCGTTTGACCAGGTTCTTTGCAAGATGTCCCCAGGCCCACACTTGGTAATACTGTGTGCGGGCTGTCTCGCCGTATCCCAGATTCTCCGCCAGGGAAAATCGGACGTAGGGTTCCTTCCGGACACTCTCGCGCAGCTCTAAGTCAGCGGTCACCCGACCGAAGCACATGAGCTTTGCCATAGACCACTCCTTCCTGCCATAAAGGCGAAAATAAAT
>CAMWBA010000149.1 GCA_947172355.1 uncultured Bacillota bacterium | reverse complement strand
GAGGTCAACGTCTCTGCTGAGGAGTCCCACTACACCCGCCCCGAAGAGGTGGAGGAGTTTGTCTCCAAAACCGGCTGCGACTCTCTGGCCATTGCTATCGGCACCAGCCACGGCGCTTACAAGTTCACCGCCGCTCAGTGCACCCGCAACGAGAAGGGTGAGCTGGTCCCGCCCCCTCTGCGCTTCGACATCCTGGAGGAAGTTGTCAAGCGTCTGCCCGGCTTCCCCATCGTGCTCCATGGTTCCTCCAGTGTGCCTCAGGAGTATGTGAAGATGGTCAACGCCAATGGCGGCAAGATGCCCGACGCTGTTGGCATCCCCGAGTCTCAGTTGCGCGAGGCTGCTAAGAGCGCCGTGTGCAAAATCAACATCGACTCCGACCTGCGTCTGGCCATGACCGGCACTATCCGTCAGTTCTTCAACGAGCACCCTGACAAGTTCGACCCCCGCGAGTACCTCAAGCCCGCCCGGGCCAACATCAAGGAACTGGTCCGCCACAAGCTGGTTGACGTCTTGGGTTGTAACGGCAAGGCCTGATCGACTCCAAAAGTAATTTGGATGTTTTTAGAAGCGGCAGCCTGTGCTGCCGCTTCTTTCTTAAAGGAGTGACCTCTGTGTCTGTGCGTAAATGGCATCCGATCTTGTGTTTGTGCCTATTTGTTGTGTTGGGACTCCTCTTTGTTCCGGAGTGCGACGACTGCTATTTTGTGTACTGGAAGTTTGCATCCTTACAGGACTTGCTGCTCACAAGGCCCATCACGGAGGGAGTTCCGGTGGTAGGTGTTCCGGCTAACGGCCGCTATTTAGGCAATCTGCTGGGTGTGCTCCAAGGCAAACTGTATTTCACCTCGTTTGGGTTTCTGCGGGGAATGCTGATAGGGGGAGTGCTGGCTGGACTGACAATTCTGTTAGGCCGTCGTTTTTCTCCAAGCGGGAAGGGGGTGGGCTTGGCGCTGGCTTTCTCTCTCATTATGCTGGCGCCACGAGGAATCTGGCAGCAGGTGTACTCCTGGGGTGCGGGGTTTGTCAACTACCTCCTGCCTATGGTGGGCATCCTGATTCTGTTAGAACTACTCCAAAAAGAGCGGCCTAATTTTGGAGTCTGCTTTTTGGTAACATTCTGTTGCTGCCTGTTTTTAGAGCCGATAACTATATTGCTGTGCTTAAGCTGTATGGTTTTTCTACTTTACACAATAATCCGAGAACGGAAGCGGCTTTCTGCTGCACTGACTGTAGCGCTGGGAGCGATTTTGGGGGCGGCAGTTATGTTTTCCAACTCCGGTTATGCACAGGTGGGCAGTGATTCCAGGGCCATTGGATTGGACTTGGTGAAACGTAATCTTACTGTCATTATGACAGATGCTCTAATCCGTCCAGCAGCCGTTGCTCTTTTGATTAGTGTTCTGCTGTTGGCTTTGTTGCGGCAACAAGGAAATATCTGGCGTCCTTGGGCAGCCTTGCTGGTTCCCATTCATCTGCTCTGTTTGGTCGATACCATTCGTGACTATTTTCATGACTATGCCTCTTACACCACAAAGCGGTTGATTTTAGCCTGTGCATTGGCCTTGATATGGCTTATTCTATTGTCTCAGTGGAAGGGAGGACAGATCCGGCTCCAGGTTCTGGCCGGGGTGTTGGCTCTGTGTGCTCTCAATGGTCCGTTGCTGGTTGTGTCACCGGTGGAGTCAAGAAATCTATTCCCCAATTATGTAATCTTAATTGTCATCGCCGCGTTACTATGGCGTGAAGCACAGCATATAGGCTTTCCCGTATTGAAATGGGCTTGGATTCCTGGGGTTATAGCCTGTTTGATCGTAATTGGCATCTATGGGGCCAATTTTCTGGTATATCACCAGAGACTGGACAATGCCAGACTTCAAGCGTTCCAAGGCGCGGAAGAAATTACACTTCCGCTTGTGCCATTCCACGGTTGGGCGGTCAACGAACAGCTGAGCAAAGGGGACATCTGCTATTTAGTTTATCGAGAGGAACCTTGGGATGTGTCCTTCAAGTTTGTACTCTATCGGGAGTATGAATCATAGCCGATGGTAAGGCAGGATGGGGAGCAATCTCCATCCTGTTTTTCCTTGCAGGGCCAGACCAAGCAACTAGAGAAACACAATTTATCCTTGCTTCGCGCAAATTGGTAAAGAAAACTTAGTTTTTGTTTACCTATTTTGCGAGGATTCGTCCATCAATTGAAAAATTATTGTCCATGTTAACTTTCGTTGACAGATTTCCAGGTGGCTTCGCTTGACGAAGCAGGGGAGAATTTGCTATGGTGGAGACAGCCAAAGGAGGTATTCTTATGTGTTTTGCAGAAAACCTAATGCGTCTGCGCCGCCAGCAGGGGTGGTCGCAGGAGGAACTGGGCAGTAAAATTGGTGTAACTCGCCAGACTATTTCCAAGTGGGAAGTGGGGCAGAGTACTCCGGAATTGGAAAAACTGATGGAATTGTCAAGACTTTTTCACATATCCATTGACCGGTTGGTGGGGATGGAAGAACAAACCGAGCAAATTGCCCCCTGGGAAATACCGAATAAAAGCCCTACCATACGTTCTTATGGCGTTTTTTATGAGTATGTCAGCTCTGTAAAGGTATTTGGCCTGCCACTGATTCATATCCGCTGGGGTTTGGGTCCACAGCTGGCTAAGGGAATTATTGCGATTGGAAATTTTTCGGTGGGGGTAGTGTCCATAGGTGGATGTTCTCTTGGGGTGTTTTCACTGGGTGGGGTCGGTATAGGACTGTTGTTCGCCTTGGGGGGAGTGAGTTTGGGACTGGCAGCTTTGGGTGGATTGGCTGTGGGCGGTTTTGCAGTGGGCGGCTGTGCTGTGGGACAGTGGCTTGCCATCGGCGGAGGTGCACTGTCAAACTATTTGGCTATTGGCGGGGCAGCCATCTCTAGAGGGGTAGCGATTGGCGGTTCAGCTCGAGGGCATATCGCGGTTGGAGTCAATGGAGCAACTGGTTGGTTTCCCTTCCTGTCAGGAAGCGGGTACACAATAGAGGAGATTTGGGAGCTGGTCAAGGCGGAGTTTCCTCACATGTGGGGTTGGGTCAGAAACGTGATCCAGTGGATTTCTAGGTGACAAGCACTTTCCCTTGATATAGCGCATAGGATAGGGGAAAAGGAGGCCTTCCCTATGACAATTCAGCCCTATGACCGCCAGGCGGCGGTGGACTACGCCCACCGCTGGGCCTATCACCGAAATCCGAATTTCTACAATTTTGATGAGCTGGGGGGCGACTGTACGAATTTCGCCTCCCAGTGTCTCTATGCCGGAGCCGGCGTAATGAATTATACGCCCACCTTTGGCTGGTATTACAATAGTCAATACAGCCGGGCGCCTGCTTGGACAGGAGTTCCTTACTTTTATAATTTTCTCACCAGGAAGAAGAAAGACATTGGTCCTGTTGGGGAAGAGACCGGCATGAGCCAGATTTTGCCTGGCGATTTTGTCCAACTTCGCTTCATTCCGGGACCATTTGCCCACAACCCAGTGATTGTGTCGGTAGGCAGTCCGCCTGCGCTGGACAATATTTTGGTGGCTGCCCACAGCGAAGATGCAGA
This sequence comes from uncultured Bacillota bacterium, assembly GCA_947172355.1. Lineage (GTDB taxonomy): Bacteria > Bacillota > Clostridia > Oscillospirales > Oscillospiraceae > Lawsonibacter. Next base: position 3,025 of record CAMWBA010000149.1, on the reverse strand, counting down.
CTATCGCCCTCTGTCCACATATCCTATTGCACAAGTGAGATTTCTCCACATTTTGGGGATAAATCATTGACCTGTGTCTCGCTTCGTGATAGGATCTGTTTGAAAGGGGACGAATCTATGCGTCAACTGAAAAAAGCCTATCTTGAAATCACAAACATTTGTAATCTGACCTGTGCCTTCTGCCCGGGAACCCGGCGGCAGGCTGGTTTTTTGTCCCCTGATGATTTCCGAATCTTAGCAGAAAAGCTACGGCCCCACACAGAATATCTCTACCTTCACGTGATGGGAGAGCCTTTGCTGCACCCTCGATTAGCGGAGATTTTGAAGTGTGCAGAGATGCTGTCCTTTAAAGTGATAATCGTAACAAATGGTACATTGCTGACAGCAAAAGGAGAGCTGCTCTGCAAAAGTCCAGCAGTAGACAAGGTGGGAATTTCCCTTCACTCGTTTGAAGGGAATGCAAGGGATGGGCTGGCAGATTATCTGACAGAATGTATTCGTTTTGCCCAGGCAGCTTCTGCGGCAGGAAAGAAGTGTGCCTTACGCCTGTGGAACCTGGATGGGCGGGACATCCAAGGAGCCAATACCCAAAATGAAGAAATACTGACCGCACTGGAGGATATATTTCCAAAGCCTTGGAAGGTGGGACGACGAGGAACTACTTTGGCTCCTAATGTCTTTCTGGAGTTGGGAGAGCGGTTTGAATGGCCCGACCTCTCAATGCCAGAGAGGAAAATCCCTAGCTTCTGTTATGGTCTTAGGGATCATGTGGGCGTATTATGGGATGGGACGGTGGTCCCATGTTGTTTGGACCATGAGGGAGATATGCCTTTGGGCAGTCTTTATGAGCAGGACCTGGAAAAGATTTTGGATGGTTCCCGAGCTAAGTCCATTTATGAAGGGTTTTCCCGCAGAGTGGCACAGGAAAAACTATGTCGCCGGTGTGGTTTTGCCAGAAGATTTTAATAGAAACAGTGAGGGATTGGAATGCTCCATCCCTCACTGCTTTTTATTCTTGGTTAGCCTCTGGATGTGTTTCTGGACTGCATTTGATCAAATGCGGGGTTGGTAAGGTAGATATTTCGAGCATCCATCTTTTCCTTGCACAGCCGCAGACATTCGCCAAAGCGCTGGAAGTGGACAATTTCCCGTTCACGAAGGAAACGGATTACATTATTGACATCCGGGTCATCAGATAAGCGCAAAATGTTGTCATAGGTGAGTCGGGCCTTTTGCTCTGGTGCAATCATCAAAGTACAACGTTCGGGCCGAAAATAGCGAAAAACCGTCTCAAATCCTGTCCGCAATGCGGTCGATTTTTGCTTGCAGGCGTTCCAGGGTCTTTTGCAGCGCGGTCCGGTCTACATTCAAGTCACTGGCGGATAGCTGGGCCAGAGCGTGCATCTGTTCCAGGGTACGCTCGATTTCACCTAACGCCTGATCCATGGATTGGATGGATTGTTCAAATTCTTCTTTGGGCTGCATGAGTATGCTCCTTAAAAGTTCCAGTGGATTTCAATTGGGACATCGCGGGTGCCAGGGATACGCTTGTGTACGGTGATGTGGTCGATGAGAATTTCTACGATTTCTCGTGTCAAGTATTTCAGCTTTACATACTGCTCCATCAGAGCTTTTCGGTTGTCTCCAACAGTAATACGGTTTTCTAGTTCAGCCAGCTGCCGCTGACCGTCTAAAAGTGTCCGCTCAAGCCGGGACTTCTCGGAAGAAAACTCTTTGGAGAGGGCAGAAAAGTCACTCTCACTGAGCAGCTCCTTGACCTTATCCATGTATAAATCCCGCAGTCCCTTGGTGTATTCGGCAATTCGTTTCTCATAGGCGGCGAGGGTATCCAGTAGCTGCCTTTTCTGACCTTGCAGCGTTTCACAAAACTCAATGTTCCGCTCTAACTCGTCCTTGTCCAGATATGCCACCGTCAGCCGGTTCAGCTCGTCGATTACCATCTGCTCCAGCTTATCCACGGAGATAAAGGAGCCAGCACAGGCATCCTTTGCCACATGACGGTTGGAGCATTGGAGATAATGCCGCCCGTGGTTCTTGGAGGAGCGCATGGTGTAGCCGCAGTTGGCACAAATTGCTTTCTTGGCAAACAGCCCCACTGTGCCGCAGTCAAAGGGCTTGGCCCGTTCCACAATCATGGACTGTACCCTATTCCAGAGGGGACGGTCTATAATCGGCTCATGGGTTCCTTCCACCCGAAACCACTCACTTTGAGGGCGGGGCTTGTTCTGCTTGGTCTTATAGGACACACTGCCGTATTTGCCCTGCACCATGTTGCCGATGTAAATCTCGTTGGTGAGCATATCGGAGATGGCGAAGTATTTCCAAAGGGTACTGTTTTTCCGCTTGGGTTGATGGTAGCGCAGGCCGTGGAGCCTCTTATACTCGGTGGGGTTGGGCACGCCCCGGTCATTGAGCATCCGGGCGATGGCCGTCTTGCCGTAGCCCTGAGAGAAGAGAGTGAACACCTCCTGGACAACGGCGGCGGCCTCCGCATCAATAATTAGGTGGCCTTTTTGGTCGGGGTCTTTCTTGTAGCCATAGAGGGCAAAGGCCCCGATGTGGAAGCCGTTCTGCCGCCGGTTGGTCAGTACACTGCGGATGTTCTCTGACATATCCTCCAAATACCACTCATTGACCAGCCCATTGATCTGCCTGGACTTTTTGTTGCCCTTGTTGGCGGTGTCGGCGTTGTCCACAATGCTGACAAATCGAATGCCCCAGAGCGGGAAGAGGCCATGAATGTACTTCTCTACCAGTTCCAGTTCACGGGTAAAGCGGGATTGGGTCTTACAGAGAATGATGTCAAAGCGGTGGGCCTTGGCATCCTCCAATAAGCGGTTGAATTCGGGCCTACGGCGGTCGGAACCTGTGTAATCATCATCGCTGTAAAGGTTATAAACCTCCCACCCCTGTTCCATCGCATATTGCAGCAGCATGGCTTTTTGATTTTGGATGCTGTTGCTGTCGTCGGTTTCAAATTGCTTGTTTCTATCTTCTTCGGATA
>CAMWBA010000148.1 GCA_947172355.1 uncultured Bacillota bacterium | reverse complement strand
AAGCATCGAAACGCTGACCCGTGAAATCCTCACGGACTTGGTAGACCATATCAAGATTTACGAAAACGGCAATATCAGCGTTCATTTTAAGTTTGCGGACGAGTTCCGCCGGATTGCCGAGTACATTGAAATCAACACCACCGACACCGCCGAGGCGGGCTGACCCCCGCCAAAGCATGAAACCCTTTTGACAGTGTGTTTTCCTAATAAAACGCAATCTTAGGGGTTGGGGCAACGGCGGAGGCGGCCTGCTGCTTCTCCATATTGTCGTAATCCTCGCGGCTGATAACGGTAGAGAAGAGGCCGACATCTTCTGCTTCGTGGTGCATACGAATGCCCGTATACTCAAGGGAGGCGTCCTCGTACCGTTTAAACTTATAGATCGCCTCGTTCATCAGCGAATCATTAAAGACACCAACCGAGACCAACAGTTCAAAATCATTCACCGTCAATCCTGTTACCTTTTGGAACAGTCCGGGCTCGAACTGAGTGATAACATCCTTTAGAGACTGCTCTCTGTAATCGGTCAGGTACATAAACACCGGGATCCGTGCCGCGAATTTTTTGAGTTTTTCCTGAATTTCCTTTCGCTTGGACTTGTACTCCTTTTCAGCGTCGGAGAGATCCTTTTTCTGCTCTTTAGAGAGGGATTCGGTCCCCTCTTTTTTGGCCTTCTGCACAATCTCAGAGCGGTTGATGATGGTCTGAATATCCTGATTTAAGTTTCGGAAGCCCTCGATTTTCATAATGGCATCTAGGGCCCCAGGATTGTCCAAAAGGCGCTGGAGGGTTCCGTTGTCCACATTGACCAGCAGAGCGGATTCCCAGCGCCGGGCGAGCAGGGTAGCGGAGGTGCCTGCGTAGGCGATATCCAAGATTTCGGTGGCGCTGACCGGCTTCATGATCGCCCCGTCGTAAGCGAGGACGGGGAGAAAATGGATAAACTCCGCCACCTTTTTTTCCTGATTGCCCTCATGGATGCTGAGCCGGCAGCTGTAGTCGGCAATCTGCCGGAGGGCCCGGTCCAGGGCAAAGTCAAAGATGTAGCACTCCTGCTTGATAATTTCCATTTGTCCGTTTTCGGCGGCGACCTCCCAGGGATTTTGGACACGGAAGGCTGCCTGGAAATAGGTCTCGGGAGAGGAGAGGTTGCGCAGCATTAAGATGCCCGACCAGGGCTTTACGGTTACGCCGGTGGTTAATTTGCCGCAGGAGAGAGTGATGGATTTGGAGTGCAGGGGGTCTTGCATAGAGGCTTTTACGGGGCGCAGGGCATCCAGTCCCACGCCAGCCGAAGGGCCGGCGCACACATTGACCGTGTAGTCGGAGAAGAAAGTGTTCTGCGGCTCCCCCAGCAGATTAGCCATTGCGTGGCATGCGGCCACATTGGGCAGAAACCAGAAGGTGTGGTTCAGGATGGACAGCAGCCGGGAGTCGGAATAGGGCATCACCGGCCGCTGGCCCTGCCCCAATTTCAGATTGTCCACCGTGGTGGGCATGTAAGAGCCCCGGATCAGATCCAGCCACTTCTGAACATAGTCTTTATACTTAAATTGGGCGGTCCGGACGTGCTGGCCTGGTTGCACCTCTGCGGCAAAAAATTCATTCAAGTCAAATTCGTTATACTGCTCATGGAAGGCGATCTGCCGGATGCTGTCCGGGATGCGGTAGGTCATCAGAATGATTTTCGGCAGGGCGGCATAGGGGTTGGGGCCGGCGCCCTTCCAGGTTTCCTTTGCGCTCTGTTCGTCGGAATAGGTCCAGTTAAAGATCTGTTCCTCAATAAACTCCCCGGAGTTTAGAGCGCGGAAGGGGGTGCCGGAGAGATAGAGGTAATACCGCGATGTAATTTCCAGAAAGGACTCATTGACGGCGTTGTCCGCCTCATCCGCTTTGTACTTCTCCAGATCGAGGGTGTCATACAGGTCCTCATCTTGTTTCTCAAAGAGTTTTCTGGCGTTTTCCCGCCAAGCTCCAAAGTGGTATTCGTCAAAGATGACAATATCCCAATCGGTGGCGTGAACCCATTCATTTTTGACCTTAATGCCGCCGTCGGCACCGACGCCGAGGAAGTCTTGAAAGGACCCGAAGCAGACGACCGGCATGGACATGTCAAGTTCCGCCTGGCGGCGGGTCCCGCTCAATTCGGTGGTACGGGAGTAGAACTGCCAGCCGGCAAAATCCACATGGGTAACCAGGTCCTCCTCCCAGGCGTCCTCCACCGCCGGTTTGAAGGTGAGGACAAGAATTTTGGTCAGCCCCATCGCTCTGGCCAGCTGATAGGCGGCAAAGGTCTTGCCGAAGCGCATTTTGGCGTTCCAGAGGAATTTGGGTTTTCGGCCGGGGGAGGCGGCCGCCTCCCGTTCAAAATACGCCTTGGTGACAGAGACAGCCCGTTCCTGTTCCGGGCGCATGGAAAAGGTGCGCGTCCGCTGGCCATCCAGGCGGACTCCAGTTTGGAGCTCGGCAACAGCGGCCCTTACGTCGTCCACGGTGCATTGATACCACTCGTTTCGGTCCGTGCCGGCATTCAGCTGCGGGAAGTGTTTCCGCCGGAGGATGGCGTGGACCTCGTGGTCGGTGAAATAGGAGCCGTCCGGCCGCACCGCCGGTTCCTCCAGCACAATGCGGTAGGGAACCGCGCTGGTGCGCATGGTCTCGGCAACCCGGACCGCTGCCGTTCGGGTGGTATAGCCCACCTTGAGATAGCCCTCGTGCGAGGCCACCCCCTCCAGGGCATAGGCGTATATAACCGGGTTGGCCTCCGGCCGGCGATGGGCGTACAGGTCAAAAATGTCAGGCATTCGGATCACCGTCCAGCAGCGTCATGGGCTTTATCATGGCGTCGATAAAATCAATTTCCTCCTCGGTCAGCCCATATTTTTCATAGAGCTCCTCGTCGGTCCATGCGTGAGAGAAATCCTGGATTGGAACAAACTGATAGACCCCGCGCATGGCGTGCTGTGCGTTTTTCTTTTGCAGCACCATAAACCGGAAAAACTTTGTTGCAATATAAGACATCACATGTTCGCAGGTCTCCTGGTCCTGGAACGGGCCCAGCACCAGATAGCTTTGGTTGCAGACGCTGTTGGGCTCGCCGTAGAAGGGCCGGCTCAAGATGGAGTGGGGAAAGGCCATGCCGCCGCCATAGGCCTCTCCGATATACACTTTGTGCCAGGGGATCATATGCTGTCCCTTGGTGATCCGGTCCAGCGGCACAAAGGCGCTGCCGCCCTTATACTGTTTTTCGTTTCCGCTGATATACATTTTCAAATCGGTGGGATGCTGGCGCTCCGATGTCCCCTTGTAGCTGGTAATCAGGCCGAAGGGGGTCTGCGGGCTGACCAGCTGACTGAAGGATGCCTCCCCCCGGGCCTGGACTTTGCGAAAAATGGATACAGAGCGGTTATAGCGGATAAAGGTGTCGCAGCCGGGCTCTAACAGGGGGCGGGAAAAGGGCTGGCTGACTTGGCCGTTCATATGGGTGTAGACGGCGCAGTCCCCCGGATTGTCCCGCTCCCACAAAAAATAGCAGACGCCCCCCTGGATTTCCACCCCGGGAAAACAATCCACAGACTCCGGAAAATCGTGGATGACCCGAAACCGGTCGTCCTCCAGCGTTTCCTTTCGGAACTCATCCAGCCCCCGGCCGCCGGCGTACCACCGGGCAGGGATAATCATGGTCAGATACTTGGGGGTCAGCAGCTTTGCCTTGCTGACAAACTTCTGGTAGATGGGCACGGCGTAGTTTTCTTTCTCCACCCCAATATTCAGCTGATAGGGCGGATTGCCGCAGATCACATCAAATTTCATGTCAAACAGCTCCTCGGGCTTTAGTGTGTGAATCAGCTCATACGCGTGGACCTCAAGTCCTTCCCGGTCCTTCCCCCCGAGGCGCAGGTTGGAGGCGCCGCAGAATATGCACTTTCCGTCCTTCCAGGTGTGCTGTGTCTCCCGAAAGCGGATATTCCCCTCTGCGTTGTCAAATTTAGAGATGGAGAAAGGGCTGTTGGGGTATTTGGAGCAGTATACACTTCTGCGGGACAACAGGCTGGTGATTTCGGTGATGGCGATTCCATAGAGCTGTTCGTGGCAGATGTGGTCGATGCGCTCCTGCAGGTCGGGGAACTCGTCTTCCAGTCCAACCAGCAGCCGCTTGGCGATTTCCCGGAGAAAGATGCCCGTTTTGCAGGCTGGGTCAAGGAATTTGGCGCTGGGGTCCCGGAACAGCTCCTGGGGGAGCATGTCCAGCATTTGGTTCACGATGTTGGGCGGGGTGAACACTTCGTCGTTGGAGAGGTTTGCAAGGCAGAGCAGTACGTCTGGGTTGTGGGTGTTTTGGTATAAATCAGCCATGGTTTTGTACCTCTCTGTAATCGGTCAGCGGGTAGTCGTCTTTAATGGGCTTGGGCCACCAGCTTTTGCTCGCCTTGTCATACTCCCACCTGGCCTCCGGACCGTCGGAGGGGGAGGCATCCAAAGACAGCTGAACGCCGGCGTCTTCCGGTGGCCCGTTGGGCCGGCTTCCCCGAAGCAGACCGTCCAGACAAAAGTCGCGCCGTTTGAACTGGTTGCCATAGACCAGATCCCATTGGGCAAAGATGATGGGGGTTCCCGCGCTGGTGGTCATGGTCAGGGCGTTGCCGCACAGGATGTTGTGAGCCAGGATATAGCGTGCGGCCTCCCGGCAGCGGTCTTCCGCGTCGCGTTTGCAGATGGCGGTATATGCCTTGTTCCAAATTTTGAAGAGCCGCTTGCGGCAGGCCTCCACATTGTCGGGGAGGAGCTCCACGCCGTAAAGGCTGGAGAGGGCCAAAATGGAATATTTCTCATAATCCGGCGGGAATTGGCGGTATTGGGCTTTGACAACCGCCAGCTTCCGGCGCAGGATTTCCGCAAGAAAGTTTCCGTCTCCGCAGGCCGGCTCCAAAAATCTGGACTCTATGCGTTCTGTCTCCTGTTTTACAAGGTCCAGCATGGCGTTTACCTCCCGCTGGGAGGTAAAGACCTCCCCATGGTCGGTGACGCGCTGTTTCGATTTGATCTGCCTTTTGTCGGCCATGAAACGGTCTCCTTTGCATAGAGCTGAAAAAAGCCGCCGCAAGCAATACGCAGTTTGCGGCGCGAATGGCGCTTTAAAAAAGTGCCGGGAAAAAGGCGCAATCCAAAAGTCCGCACCCAAGCCCAAATCGAAGCCCAACGCAGCGGGTTCGATTTGGAAAGGAGGAGCAAGGGAGCGGTATGGATAGCGATTTTTATAAAAAAGCGTCGGAGCAAAGCGGACTTTGCTCCGACGTGGTCCGAGTAGTGCGACTCGAACGCACGATCTCCACATCCCAAATGTGGCGCGGTACCAACTCCGCTATACCCGGAAATTAAAGTGTTATTGCATCATAGCACAAGGGAAGAAAAAAAGCAAGGCTTTCTTGCCGGCAGGGAGTTTTCTGAGAGAGGAGGCTTGATCCGTTCTTAGTATAATATATTTTAAAAATGATTGCAAGTATTCCAGCGGATATGGTAAGATAATTTTTGCGGTGTTCCGATTTTTGCGTGTACCCGAGCAGGAACAGGGGCTGCGCTGGGTGGCAGAGCTGAGGTTGGAGGGCTGCGATTCCGTAACGAGGAGACGAAACGATGAGAATGAGAAAAAAGCCGAACCTGCCGGCCCGGATGGAGCGCTGTGCCGCACGGTTGATTTCCGACCCGGCAGCAATGCGGGGGCGCTGGCGGGAGCTGTGCCCTGGAGCCCGGGAGGTTCGTCTGGAGATTGGCTGCGGCAAGGGCCGCTTTTCCGCCGAGACGGCGGAGCAGAATCCGGATGTGCTGTACATCGCGCTGGAGCGGGTGCCTGATGCCATGATTGTCGCCATGGAGCGGTGCATGGCCAAGGGACTGGCCAACCTCTACTTTATTGATGGGGACGCGGCCCTGCTGCGGGAGTATTTTGCCCCGGACGAGGTGGACCTGCTCTACATTAATTTCTGCGACCCATGGCCCGGGGTGAAGCACGCCCGGCGTCGGCTGACCCACCAGCAGTTTTTGGTTCTGTACCGGGGCATTTTGCGCCAGGGGGGACAGATTCATTTCAAGAGCGACAACCACGACCTGTTTGAGTGGTCGCTGTTCCAGTTTCCCAAGGCGGGCTTTGCCCTGTCTGAAGTGACGCGGGATCTCCACGGACAGGGGATCCAGGGAATTATGACCGATTATGAAGAGAAATTTCATTTGACGGGCGCCCCCATCCACCGCTGTGTGGGCACAAAGGAGGCGGTGGACCCGGAACCGGAATTTAAACCGATTGTGGGGCCCAGCCGCCGCTTGGAGGACCGGCATGGATAAGAATTTGACTTTGGGCTATGCCGGCATCCAGTGCTTTTTCTGGATGGGCTTTGCCGCTATCTCGGGCTTTGCCAGCGTATTTCTGCTGGATGCGGGGTTTACAAACACCCAAATCGGCATCATTATCGCCGCGGCGGGGAGCGTTTCGGCTCTGCTTCAGCCTGTGGCTGCCACCGTGGCGGAGAGCGGCCGGCGTTTTGGGCTGAAGGAGCTGCTTTGCATTGCCGGGGTGCTGGTTCTGCTGATGGGGGCGGGGCTGGCGGCCCTGTCCATGGCAGGCGGGCCTGCCCTCCTGAC
>CAMWBA010000147.1 GCA_947172355.1 uncultured Bacillota bacterium | reverse complement strand
GAACCCCACCGACCCCGAGAAGGTCACCCTGACCCTGAGCTACGACGCCAACGACGGCAGCAATCCCCCTGCGTCCCAGAGCGAGACCGTGAACAAGGGCGACAGCGCGACCTTCTCGGTGAAGGGCCAGGAGAGTATGACCCGGGACGGCTACACCTTCCAGGGCTGGGCGACCAGCTCCAACGGCAACGTGGTCTATTCGTCCGGCAGCTCCATCGCCATCGCTCAGGACACCACCCTGTATGCGGTGTGGAGCCGGAATACAACCCCTGACCCCGACCCCGACGATGACGACGATGACGACTATGTTCCTCCCACGCCTGTCACGCCGGGCGAGCCCCCCGCAACCATCACCGACGAGGAGCCTCCCCTGGCCGAGCTGCCCGAGGAGCCCCTGGTGGAAACTCCCGACGTGAGCATTCCCGAGGAGGAGGTGCCTCTGATTGAGATTCCCGAGGAGGAAGTACCTCTGGCCGAGGCACCCCGGACCGGGGACAACACTTGGCTCCTTGGGGCGCTTACCTTCCTGTCTGCTATGGGTCTGGCTCTGCTGGGCCTGACCGGCAAGAAGCGGAACGCCGACGAGGAGTAATCCCAGCCTATATGCAGCGCGGCCCGGGAAACCGGGCCGCGTATTTTTATGCAGGGAGCACCGTGTTTCTTCCGGCCTCGGCGTTGTGCCCGTCGTTCACGCCGGGGGGCTCGCAGCGCTGGCCCCCAGCACCATAAGGACAAGACCATTGACAAGAACAAATCCCCAAAATATAAAACCCGCTGTCAGACATCATCCGATATCTGACGGCGGGTCTCTCATTTAAGATTCGTCAAATTGCAAATAAAACACAAGAATGGAGATGAATTGTGCCGCAGCAGGTTTTGTGTCTGTTTGGCAGTTGGACAGTTGTTGAACTCCCAATGGATTCCGCTTCCAAATGACATCAATCGCAGAGCGGATGTTGCGTTCTACTGCCCTCCAGTTCGTTCCCAGCTGTTCAGCAATTTTGGGATAGAGCCATTTTGTGACCATAGTCAACGATTGAGGTTCACAAGTGGCAATCTCAACGGCGGCTAGAATGCAGTAATAACCGGTATAGTTTGAGGATAGCCCCAGACGGTATAATAGACGGATCAGTTTTTCATTCATATTCACACACTCTCTAAAGGGGGATCACGGTCTGATGTTTGGGACAGGTCGGGATCTGGGGTCAAGTCGCTGAGTTCGCACTGGTAGCAGGACATCATTTTTAGCAACAGTTCGATGTGAGGGCCTTTCCGGCCCTCTTTCGCTTCTTCGTACCGTTGAAGGGTACGAAGATTGCACATCAGGGCTTCGGCGGCCTCCTCTTGGGTGAGGCCAGCCTTGATCCGTGCGCGCTGGTACGGGTTTTCACGGTGCGAGCCTCCAGCCAGGGATTTCTTTTTTTTTCATATGTCTGCCTCCTTTAATATTTCTCCCAGCTCTTTTTTGTGTCCCGTCCCACAGGGGGCAGGGCGGCTCCAGCATGAGAGGCACAAAGCCGAACTGGGAGTAAATTGGGGGTTATCCCTTTAAGAATTTTACAGGAACACCAAATGAAAGTCCCCGACGTTTCTGTCGGGTTGTGAAAAAAGCTGAAATTTGTCATTTTGCCGAAAAATAACGCCAAAACGCCGAACAGTCCCTGAGAAAAACGGTTTGAAGCGGTCCTCAAAAACGATTTCCCCAGGAGGGCGGCTGGGAAATTTATATAAAAATCCGCCGCAAAGGCTCTTGACATTGGTATGCATTCTGTGAATAATATTACTGAACGAGAAATGAGCCATCGCACTCTGGATGGGGGATGGCTGGCCGGCCGGCACAAAACACACACCGGCGCCGGTTTGCGGCAAGCTGCCAAAATGATTGCGGCCAGTTTCAGTGCCACCATAATCTAGTGACTGTTTCAGAACAAAAGTTTTCACAAATTGCAGGACTTTTTCGACAATTCCAGTGATTTTTTCGGATTTCAGAACAGAAATAAGAAAGGCGGTGGGAATGGATGCGTGTGTGGAGCGGAACCGACGAAGATGCAGAACAGATATTTCACGAGTTCTTTACGTCTGAGTATCCAAAACTGATCCGCTGCGCCAGGAGTATGCTGAAGTCGAAGGAGGACAGCAAACAGGTCAACAGCCGGGCAGAGGTTGTGGTACAGGAAATGTTTACCCTGGCTTGGAAGCGCAGAGAGGAAGTTTTGGCTAGGGAGAAACCGGTGGGCTGGCTCTACGAGGCTTTGAGCTATAAAGTTCTGGAATTGATGCGGGAGGAGAACCGATGGACCAAACGGATGCTCCAATATGAGCAGTTCTATGTCCCGCCCACCGAGCTCCAGCTCAGCCTGGAGACGGAATTGGGATGGGTGGTCCCCCCGGAGGATTTTCACCTGCTGCGCAGGATCTATGTGGAGGGATATTCCTATCGGGAACTGTGCGAAGAAATGAACCTTTCCAAGTCGGCCTTGGCGGACCGAGTACACCGGATCAAGAAAAAAATTCGGGAGAGCGTAAAAAATTAAAAAAATTTGGGGAAGGGTGAAAACTTTTGCCGAAAAATGGTCATTGTATTTATAGAAAGGAGGTTCAGAGTATGGCAGGCAAACAAAATTTGCCTTACGATCTGGAAAATTTGAGTCTTCCAGAATTGGAGGCACTGCTTCAGAAGGATTTTATTGCCTCAAACGGCGGTACTCCTGATGTCGATTACATAATGGCAATTGCGGAGGTGATGCAGGAAAAAGCCCAGGAACAGCCAGATTACCAGCCTTTGGACACAGAAAAAGCGTGGGAGGAATTTCAGTCCTTTTACAATACGGAGGGCGGTTCCATCTACGAATCTGGGGACCAGGAGGAAATTGAATTTCTAAACCCGCAATCGTCCGTCCCAACCCAGAAAAAGCCGAATAAGGTCCGCAGACGCCTCCTTGCCGCCGCCTTGATTGCGGCACTGGTGGCCGTGACCATGATTCCGGTGTCTGGATACGCAAACGTGCTCCAGATGGTCATTGCCTACTGGACAGACGACTATTTTTCGTTTGCGCCCGGCGGCAGAACTGCGGAGGACCCCGCTCTGAAAGACACCCCGATTGTCCCGGTGGGATTTGAACCTTTGTGGGATTTTGCACAGGAACATGACATGCAGGATTTGGCAATTCCTTGGTATATTCCAGATGGATTTGAGGTCTCTGATACTTCTTTAGATACATTTGATTTAACAGATGGTTTTAGATTTAGTGTTTTTTATACGAGAAACGACGACTATATAGGCATTGATATCACAAAAAACTACGGAACTGCTGGAATAATCTATGAGAAAGATAAAAATGAAGTTGAGCCATTTGAACTGAATGGAGTCGAATACTTTATTTTTAATAACAACGGGGAAAATGCTTCCACCATATATTTGGACGGTATGGAATACGTATTCGGCACAACCTTACCGAAAGACGAATTAAAGCAAATCATTGATTCTATACATGGAGAGTAGGTAAAATGAAAACAAAGAGAGTACTTTCATCGTTTTTGGTGCTTGCTTGTCTTGTGAGCTTGATCATCCCTACGTTTGCAGCAACTGCACGGGCCAGTGATCAGATCAGGGCCTATCGTATGGACACCATAGTTACAGAGGGCGCTGTGAATATTGAATTTTCCATCACTGGAAAAATCATTATGAATAAAATAGGCTGCGAAAGTATTTATCTTTATCGGAAATCGGGAAACGCCTGGGTGTTTGTGGCCAGTAAGAAAGAAGATGACACTGGCATGAGTAAAACAAGCAAAGTAGCGCATGGAAACACAATTAGTTTTGCTGGCACTGCCGGCACGGAATATATGGTAGTTGTTACCGTCTTCGCGGAGGACGACGCCGCACGCGACACCAGATCCCAAACTTTCTATGTAACCGGCAAATAACAAAAAAGTGCAGCATACGGGTTATCCCGTATGCTGCACTTTTTTTGCTTATCCGAAATTCCGCAGGCGCTTCTTTCACAGGCGGAAACAATCCCTGGGAGTGCCTTCTGAGGACACGGCCTCCTCTTTTTTCCCATTGAATCTCCGTGTCCACTCTGCTATAATGAAAGATGTACGCTTGGAAACATATGATAAAAGGAGCATCCCATGAGACACACCAATTCCCTCCCCCGCAGGGCTGCGGCCCTGCTCTTGGCCCTTCTGCTGGCAATGCCCACCGTCTTCGCCTCCGCAGGAGAACACCAGCTCCAGACCTCCACACAGATTGTGGACGGGCTGACCTATCGAAACACCGTCACCGAAAACGGCGGAAGCCGGGTGGAGAGCTACGCCCTGGAGCTGTCGCCTAACAGCGCCGCTTACCCCATTCTGGTCCAAGGGGACACCACCATCTATGCCGGGGCCAGCATCAACCGGGCCATCTCCAACGCCCAGGCCGCGGGCTGGCACGTGCTGGGCGGCATCAATACCGACTTTTTCTCCCTGTCCACCGGCGTTCCTCTGGGCATTGTGGTGGAAAACGGGGTGTATAAATCCAGCACCGAAGGAGAAAACGCCATGGCGATTACCGGCGGCCTGGTGTCCATTTTGGAGTCTCCCAAGGTGTCCATGTCCCTGTACAACCAGACCACCGGGGTCTCGGTCACCCCGAACAATTTTAACAAGACCCGCCACGACCTGGGAGGGCTCTACCTGCTCAACCAGTATTTCTCCGTTGTGTCCACCCGCAGCGACGGCGCGGGCTGGTATGTGCGGATGCGGGCAACGGCCGACCCCTACACCGGCCTGATCCCGGAGCTGGGCGTCAATTCCTCCCTCACGTTGGAGGTCACCGAGCTGCTCCAATCCGAGCAGTCCATTGTTATCGGCCCCAATGAATACATCCTCACCGCTGCCGACGCAGCCAACCGCCCCGACGCCTTTGCCGCGTTTCAGGTGGGGGACCTGATTACCCTGTCCACCTCCTGCGAGGACCCCGTACTCTCCGCCGCCCAGTGGGCCGGCGGTGTGGGAGACATTATGATCCGCGACGGCCTTCTCACCGACAGCTCCGCCTGGACCTACGCCAAGGACGGCCGCCAGCCCCGTACCGCTCTGGGCGTCAAGCCCGACGGCACGCTGGTGCTCTATGCGGTGGACGGCCGCCAGTCGGGCTACTCCGTGGGCCTGTCTCAGCTGAATCTGGCCGACGAGCTGCTTCGCCAGGGCTGCACTACGGCGGTCAATCTGGACGGCGGCGGCTCCACCTCCTTCTCCCTCTGGGTGCCGGGGCAGAGCGGTCCGGCCTTGCACAACAAGCCCTCTGACGGCCGCCCCCGGGGCTGCGCCACCTATCTGCTGCTGGTCACCGACCAGAAAGGGGATGGACAGGCCAGCCGCCTGGCTCCCCTGGAAGATGGAGCGGTTGTCCTCTCCGGCTCCACCCTCCCTCTGCCCCAGGTCCAGGCCATTGACAGCGGCCTGAACCCGGTCTCTGCCGACCTGAGCGGCCTGTACTACACCGCTTTGGACGGTCTGGGGACGGTGAACGGCGGATTTTATCTGGCCGGAGAACAGGCGGGAACCGACACCCTTCAATTCACCAGCGGTTTTCTGTTCGGAACCGCACAGATTCACGTGGTCAACCGCCTGACCGAACTGAAAATTACCCGGCCAGGCAGCACCGCCGCACTCTCTGCGCTGAACGTCAAGCCCGGGGAGCAGGTCCAGCTGGCCGTCTCCGGCAGTTACTGGGGCCGGACCGCCCTGCGGGACTTCGGCCCGGTCTCCTGCACCGTTCAGGGGGATATCGGCACGGTGGACCAAAACGGTCTGTTCACCGCCTCCCGTACGCCGGGCAGCGGCTCCCTCACCTTCTCCGCCGGCGGGCTGACTCAGACCGTTTCGGTCTCCATGGCTAACGTCCACGAGGATGTCCCCCCGGAGGACTGGGCCTATGAGGCGGTGGAGTATTGCTACGCCAAGGGCATTGTCAGCGGCATCAGTCCTACCCTCTTTGGGCGCAACTCCTCCATCAGCCGGGGCGACTTTATGGTTATGCTCTACGCAGCCGCCGGCCGGCCCGCAGTCCCTACCCCCTGCACCTTTAACGACGTAGACCCCAACGGCTATCAGTATCCCGCCCTGGCCTGGGCCCAGGCCAACGGACTGGCTTCCGGCACCGGCGGCGGGGGCTTCTCCCCCAGCGCAAAGATTCGCCGGGAACAGGCATTCACCATCCTGTACCGCTTCCTGCCTATCGCCGGAAAGAACTGCCCTGATGCCAGCCTGTCCGTCCTGGACCGGTTTGCTGACAAGGACCAGATTTCCGGCTACGCCCAGACCGCCACCGCCACCATGGTGGCCCAGGGGCTGGTCTCCGGCGGCAGCAGCGGCATCGGCCCCCAGCGTACCCTCTCCCGGGCGGAGATGGCTGCTCTGCTCTACCGTCTGCTGGAACACACCCCGATTATCGACGTCCCGACCGACCCGGTGACCCCCACAGATCCCGTGACCCCCACGGACCCGGTGACCCCTACGGACCCGGTGACCCCTGATGTCCCGGTGATTCCCCCCGCCCAACCCATTGACCCGCCGGCCAATATCCCCTCTGAAGGCCATATGCTGGCCCTTAACGAGAGCCAGGTTACCTTGGCCACCGGCGGCAGCTTCACCCTCACT
>CAMWBA010000146.1 GCA_947172355.1 uncultured Bacillota bacterium | reverse complement strand
TTGTAGCCGAACTCGTCCAGCTCCTCCCGGGTGATGCCCCACACGTCGCAGATGTTCTCGGCGGTGGTGCCCATGTGGTAGTTGTTATATACGTCCCACAGGCCGTCCTTAATCATGGTATCCACCAGCTTGTTGTCACCCATGCGGGCGCCCCAGCGGGCAGCAGGGACGGCGAAGGGGGCGGCGGACATATTCTCGGTGCCGCCGGCCACAACGATGTCGGCATCGCCCAGAGCGATGGTGCGGCCGGCCTCAATAACCGACTTCATGCCGGAGCCGCAGACCATACCTACCGTGTAGGCGGGCACGGAGGTGGGCACGCCGGCCTTCAAGCTGGCCTGGCGGGCCACGTTCTGGCCCAGACCGGCGGTGAGAATGCAGCCGAACATAACCTCGTCCACATTCTCAGGCTTGACGCCGGCCCGGTTCAGAGCCTCTTTGATGACGGCAGCGCCCAGGTCGGCGGCGGGGACATCCTTCAGGGAGCCTCCAAAGGAGCCGATGGCGGTGCGGCAGCAGTTGACAACATAAACTTCTCTCATGGTGGTGTTACCTCCTGAAATTTAATAGGGTACGCAAGGGCGTGCCCGGGAGTACCGCTCTTACACTTCATTATACCGAAGGCCGCCCGAAAAATCAATATGATTTTTCGGGAGAAAAAGGCTTCCCCCCAAAAGGAGGGAAGCCTTGCGGTTCAAGGGAGCACTTCAACGCTTCCTTCTGCGCCAGTGGAGACGGTGGACGGTGTGTCATAGTCCTCCCAGGGGGTCAGGGAGTACCCCGCATCCCAGACACCGGTCTTGTCCAGAACGGCTAGGGTGCGTTTGGCGTGGGGGGTGAGGTAGATTTCCAACTGGCGGTTGGCAGCGGCGGCCACATCAGCGCCCGGGCGGGCGGCCGTCTGGTTGTCGGTGGCGCCAAAGACCAAGGAGGTCTCATAGGTGTTCTCCGCCATCTCCTGACTGAGATAGAAGGGGTAGCGCAGGCCGATGGTCCCCTCGGCAAAGTCCGCCCGCACCGCGTCCCACAGCTCTTGGGCATAGTCGTCCACATAGAAGCTGGTATAACTGGTGTCGCCATAGGGGGATGTCTGCTCCAGCGTGGTGAGCCGGGCGGTGGTCAGGCGGGCGCCGTCCAGCAGGCTGTCGAAGCCGTAGGCCAGCTCCACCAGCTCCCGGTCTTCGAGGAACTGCCGCAGGGCATAGGACACCGTGCCCGGAGTGTTCCAGTCACTCTTGCAGATAGGGACGGAGTGGTAACGCCGGTTCAGTTCCCCGCCGCCGGACAGAGTGTAGTAGAGATAGACGGAGGTATAATCGTCAGGCGAAGCTGCCTTCTGGTTCCGGCTGTCCACAACAGCCCGATGGAGGGCAAGGATCCGTTCTATCTGGGCGGGATCGGTGAACGTGGTATCCAGCCTCCGGCCGTTGTCATAGGGATAGCCCAGTTCGAGATTGACCTGGACGGAGGTTACCTGGGCTGCGTTGGGCACCCGGCCCACCACATGGAATACATCCAGCATACAGCACACGCAGAACAGCAGGAGGAGCGCCACCGTGACCGCGGCTCCCTTCCAGGCGTTCAGTACCCGGAAGGACTTTTTCAGCAGCATCTCGGCCACAAAATAACCGGCGACGGACCAGAAGAGAACGCTGCAGATAAGGGAGGATGCAGGGCCCCAGCTGAAAAAGGCGTAGGTAAACATGCCGAAGGCCAAGCCGGAGCAGAGAGTGACGCCATATTTGAACAGGGGCCGGACGATGGCAACGGCCACCACGTCCCCGGCGGTTTCCACATGACGGCGGCGGTAGACATAGAGGGCGGCGAAAAACAGGAACACGCCCGCAATGGCATAGAGCAGAAGCGTGTTGGGGGAGCGGATGGAGGTGCTGTCGTGGAAGGTTACGCGTACCGCGTCGTGCAGCGCGACGCCGGGGGTGAGGAGCTGTATCACGTTGGTTACATTGGAGATACCAGCGTAGCCATAGAAAAATTCCCGCAGCAAGAGGTCCACCATATACCATATCCCCGCCACCAGAAAGTTAAGAACGCCATAGAAAACGGGCAAGGCCAGTATGTGGCCGGTGAACATGGCACAGAAGGCGGCAAAAGAGAAGCAGAACAAACTCACACCGCTCTGAGCCAGAACAAAGAGGAGCAGAATCCCCAGAACCTTCGGCCAGTGGCTTACCTCCAGGAAGCTGACTTCCACGAGGGCGGTGAGCAGGCTTGCCGCCAACTGGGGCAGAAGGAGCATGCTCAGTCCCGCCAGGTATTGGGTGGTGAACAGGGCCTCCCGCCGCAGGGGCAGGGCGTGAAACCAGCAGGCGGAGCGGTGGTTATAGAGGTAGCCGAACACCGCCATAGCGGCCAGCACCCCAAAGGGCAGGGCCAGGAACACCCCAGACGCCAGGAAGGAGAGAAGATCCTGTGCATGGGCCAAATAGGCAAGAGGGTTCGTCTGGGTGATTTGCAGGTCCCGGGAAATGGCGAGGTAGGTATTGAGCAGATTCAAGGGGAGCAGGAATATCCAGATGATCCCCCACAGCCCCCACAGAGGCCAGAAGCGGGCCATGGTCTTGCGGTAAAGGGGGCCGTTAAAGTACAATGTCGCGGACCGCATAGTCCTCACCTCCCAGTTCATAGATGAAAATTTCCTCCAAAGTCAAGGGAAGGGCCTCCATAAGAATGGGGTTGTACACCGCCATGCGGGTTTTAATCTCCGCCGGACTGCCCCGGACGATGAGGGTGAATACCCGGCCAATCTGAGAGGTGTGGAGCAGGTTCAGGTCCTTTGGCAGTTCGGGCAGGTTCCCGTCGGCAAAAGCAATCTGGAGCTTGACCACATTGTCCTGAAGGTCGGTGAGGGAGCGCTCCAGCAGCACCTTGCCGTGGGACAAAATGCCCACATGGTCGCATACGTCCTCCAGCTCCCGCAGATTGTGGGAGGAGACCAGCACCGTGGTTCCACGCTGGGCCACATCCCCCATAAGCAGCGTCCATACCTGGCGGCGCATCACCGGGTCCAGGCCGTCCACCGGCTCGTCCAGCACCAGCACCTCTGGATTGCAGCACAGGGCCAGCCGGAAGGCGGACTGCTTCTGCATCCCCTTAGACAGCCGCCGGATGGGCAGTGTTTCGTCCACCTCTGGAAACGCTTCGCTCAAGGCATTGTACCGTTTTACATCAAACTTGGGGTATATCCCACGGTAGAAGCGCATCATGTCCTTGGTGGAGGCGGAGTTGAAGTAGTACAGTTCATCCGGGATGGCGGCAATCTTTGATTTCACCGCCGGGTTTTCGTAGACCGGTTCCCCGTCCACCAGTACCGAGCCCGAATCTGAGCGGTAGATCCCCATGATATGCCGTAAAATGGTGGATTTGCCCGCCCCATTGGGACCCACCAGACCATAGATCGAACCGCGCTCCGCTGTCATGGTCAACCCGTCCAAAGCCCGGAAGCCGTCGAAGGTTTTGACCACATTGTGGATCCTAATCATAGTCCTCTCCCCCTTCCATCGCTTGAATCCGTGCCCACAACTCCGGACCGCTGACCCCGAGAAACAGCAGTTCCCCCGCCGTCTGGTCGAAGGTCTGAAGCAGTTCGGTTTTCCGGCCCTCGTCCACCCCGGTGTTGGGGGCGGCGAAGGAGCCCTTGCCAGGCACTGAATAGACATAGCCCTCCGCTTCCAGGGCCTCGTAGGCCCGCTGGATAGTGTTGGGGTTGATGGCCAGCGTGCTGGCCATGGCGCGGACAGAGGGCAGTTTTTCCCCCTCCTGGATAACCCCTGTAACCATCAGCCGCCGCAGGCCGTCTTTCACCTGTTCGTAGATCGGACGGGCATCTCGATAGTCTAAGTTCAGCATGACAGTTCCTCCTCTCTGGATACTGTATTAACTGTATTAGTACAGATAGTGTATCATGCCAGCCGGGAAAATACAATTAAGAACTCCTTAAGATTTGGGTTCCCCGGCCGAATATTGGAAACCAGCCGAGAGGGCAGAGCATTTGCCTCCGCTTGACGTATGTGCTATAATAAAAAAGAAATCTCCATATAAAGGAGGCGCTGTAAATGTATCAGACCATTGGCTTTATCGGGACTGGGAATATGGGGTCCGCCGTGGCCAAAGCGGCGGCGAAAAGCGGCCTGACAGAGACCATCCTGCTCTCCAACCGCACCCTTTCCAAAGCAGAGGAGCTGGCGGCGGCGCTGCCGGGGGCGGTGCGGTCCAGTAATGAAGAGATTGCCCGCACCGCCCAGCTTGTTGTATTGGGGGTGAAGCCCCAGATGATGCAGATGGTGCTGGCCCCCCTGGAACCCATCTTCCGCAAGCGGGAGGACCGTTTTGTCCTGGTGACCATGGCCGCCGGGTTGTCCTGCAGCCGCATTCAAGCTATGCTGAACATGGACTGCCCGGTTATTCGTATGATGCCCAATACCCCCTCTGCTCTCGGAGCTGGGGTGGTGCAGTACTGCGGCCAGGGGGTGACGGAGGACGAGCTGGACCGCTTTGCCGCCCTCATTGCCCCCGCCGGACTGGTGGACCGGGTACCCGAGGGGCTGATCGACGCGGCCAGCGCCGTCTCCGGCTGCGGCCCTGCCTTTGCCTACCTGTTTCTTGAGGCTTTGGCCGACGGCGGTGTGGCCTGCGGTCTGCCCCGGGACAAGGCAGTGGCCTACGCGGCCCAGATGCTGGCCGGAGCTGCGCAGATGGTGCTGGAGAGCGGCAGGCACCCCGGTGCGCTGAAAGACGCCGTGTGCTCTCCCGGAGGCACCACCATCCAAGGGGTCCGGACCCTGGAGGAACGGGGTTTCCGCGCCGCCGCAATGGACGCGGTGATTGCGGCCTATGAAACGACGCTGAACTTGCGGTGACGGGGGTCTGGCCCCTTTTTCTTGAAGGATGCGGGGAGCGAAAAAACGAACATATGGAAGGAGTGACCGCATATGCGTATCGTAGTAAAAGTAGGCACCTCCACCCTGGCCCACGCCACCGGGCGGCTGAACATACGCCATGTGGAGGAGCTGGTGAAGGTGCTGTCCGATTTGAAAAATGCAGGGCACGAGATGATTTTGGTATCCTCCGGAGCCATCGGTATGGGGGTGGGCAAGCTGAACCTGCCCGGCAGGCCCGCCGACATGCCCACCAAGCAGGCGGCCGCTGCCGTGGGACAGTGTGAGCTGATGTACACCTACGACAAGCTGTTCTCCCAGTATAACCACACGGTGGCTCAGATTCTGCTTACCAGCGAGGATGTGGACCACGACGACCGCCGGCGCAACTTTGAAAACACCATGGCCCGCCTGCTGGAGCTGGGCGCCCTCCCCGTCATTAACGAGAACGATACGGTGGCCACCGCGGAGATTAAAGTAGGGGACAACGATACATTGGGGGCCATTGTGGCCTGCTCGGTGGGGGCGGACCTGCTGGTGCTGCTCAGCGACATTGAGGGGCTGTACACCGCTGACCCCCGGAAGGACCCTGCGGCAAAGCTGATTCCCGCGGTGGAGGCGGTTACCCCGGAGATTGAGGCTCTGGCCGGAGGCAAGGGCAGCGACCTGGCCACCGGCGGGATGGAGACCAAGCTCCGGGCGGCCAAGATGGTCACCGCCAAAGGCTGTGACATGGTGATTACTAATGGGGAGCACCCGGAACGGCTCTATGACATTGCAGAGGGTAAGGCGGTGGGCACCCGGTTTTTGGGGGTGAAGGCATGAACCGCGACCAACTGAAGGCCCTGGCACAAGAGACGCTGGAAATCAGCCGGGCGGGGCGCTATTCGGTAAACGGCCAGGTCATTTTGTATGACGCCCGCCGGCCCACAGAGCTCTGGACCTCCGCCGATTTGGCACGGCTGGCAGAGGAGGCTAAGTGCTCGGAAGACGGGCCCTCCGCCAACTTGGAGGTCCGGGGAGAGGGGACGGTGGATGCCGTTTTCCGTCTGTCGCAGGGGGAGCCCCTGTGTCCTTGGCTGGGGGTGCTGAATTTTGCCTCCGCTAAAAATCCAGGAGGCGGATTTCTCAACGGTTCGGTGGCCCAGGAGGAGTGCCTGGCCTTTTGCTCCGACCTATACCACACCCAGACCACCGGCCAGGGGCCCCGGTACTACGAGATCAACCAGGCCAACCGGGACCCAGTGTACACCGACACCATGCTCATCGGCGATGTCACCTTTTTCCGAGCGAGCAATTTTTCGTTTACAGAGCATCCCGTCACCTGCCCGGTGATTACCGCTCCTGCCGTTAACATGGGGGTTGTAATCCGCAATGGGGAGGATATCCAGCGGGCAAAGGCGGTTATGCGGGGCCGAATGGAGAAAATTCTGGCCTTGTTCGCCCATTGGCGCTGTACCCACCTGATTTTGGGGGCCTATGGCTGCGGCGTATTCCGCAACGATCCGGAGGATGTGGCCCGGTTCTGGCAGGAGCTGCTGGAGGAGGGCTGGAACCGGTTTTTTGAGCAGATTACCTTTTCCATCTTGGAGCGGCCAGGGAAAGACAGAAACATTGCCCCCTTCCGCCGCCGGTTCGACGCGGATGCTTAGGGAGGACCGAACAAGGTGAGAAAACTTTTGGAGAAGCTGCGGGAGGGCGATGAGATGCTCAACACCGCCGCTGTCACGGTTGCGGTGATGTTTTTGCTGGCTGGACCCTGCTGGCGGCTGTATGTGTGGGCGCTGGATTTGGGGCCTGGGGGCTGGGG
>CAMWBA010000145.1 GCA_947172355.1 uncultured Bacillota bacterium | reverse complement strand
AGGTGGGCACATCCAGACCGCCCATCATGTTCAGCAGAGTGGACTTGCCGCTGCCAGAGGTTCCCACGATGGCGACAAATTCCCCCTGCTCAACGGAGAGGGTCACACCGTCCAGCGCTTTTGTAAGGTTCGGCGCTGTGCCGTAGTATTTTTTGAGGTCAGTTGTCTGCAAAATGCTCATGGGTTGCACCATCCTTTCTGTGATGCCGCTATCATAACAGCCAATTCTCACAGAAATGTCACGGGCCGCTGGCTTTTTGCCTCTGAAATGTCACAATTATGTGATATTTCAAGAAATTGCTCCCCTTACTGCCTATAACTTGACCGCAAATGTTGACCATGCTATAATCAGTGCGGCAAACCATAATTTGTGGAGGTATGGAAAAATTATGGAAGAATATCAAAGTGAATGGGGAGAACTATTTCCAATCATCCAGGAGCATATCAATTTCACGATGGAACAGTATCGTGAAACAGGGAATGTATTCAGGTGCATTTCCTCAAAGATTGGATTTTTCCCGTATTCGCAATGCCTCAGAAAAGTGCTGGCAGATAAGGATTGGGATAGGCTGAATAACTTTATTTATCAAGAAAATTGTTTCAGAAGTTTGTGTTCTCTGATGTGTGGAGATACTCATTATTGGGCTTTTCTTGATATGTTGGACGCTCTTGCAGTGGGAAATATGAAAACGCTGGACCTGCTTGTCCCCTACAAAACGGAGCGGGTAACACATATTTATTCTACTTACCGGCCCGCCACCAATATGCTGATCGGACTTTGGCGCAAGGACAACAGCGTTTTGGATTATGCCGTTCCAAGGGCAAAAAAATTTGTATCTGGAAAAAGTCCGCAATGGGACCGGGCGACCGTCGCTTACCTGCTTGCGTTATATGATAAAAACCCGGAAGAAGCGGGGGTACAATTAGAGCTTGTGTGTAAGGGAGCGATGCGGTCAGATTTTGACCCTGAGACTGATAAGGTGCTTTTTGTACCAGCACATGGATTATATCAGCTTGCCGCCTGTTTGTGGGACGAAGAGCTGTTTCGACAGTTACCCATGCCAAATCATAAAATTTTTTCTAAGGAATACGCCATTTGGAGAAATACGCAAAAGGTACAGCCTGAGTTATTTGTAAAATATCCGGAACCAAGGTTCGATCAGGTTTTGATAAATCCTGAGCTTGAAATGGAAGAGCAGAATTAGTATTGTCCGGGCAGTTATCCATGATGGATTACTGCCCGGACAGTTTTGTCAATCAAATTCCCACATCACGGCCCGGTTGATGTAATCGCCTGGAGCCTTGATGAAGGCTTCCCAGCCGGCAACCGCGTGGAATATGTCATGCTCTATGTCCAGGAACCAGATCTTCTTCGATTCCGGTTCCCACAGGAGCATGACATCAAAATCCTCGCTGTCCTCCACCAGAGAGAGAAGCCGCTGGCCCCGATAGCTGATTTCCGCTACATCGGTATAGGCAAAGAGCCGGACCCAGCCCAGCTCCTCCCCCTCCGGGAATTCCAGCCGCAGCGGGCCGGTTTTGAAGTAATCCCGCATCTTCGCCGGTACATGGTATCGCGCAAACAGCGCGTCCTGCTCCGCCTCTGTGACCGTCGGCTCTATGGAATGAATGTACTGCGCCGTTTCCATATGCCCCTTGACCCGGGCGGCGGTGTAAGGCCGGTAGCCATACTCGTCTGTGAGGGTCAGGTCCGCCCCCCGCTGTACCAGAAAGCGCACCATCTCCGTATGCCCTTCGGCCGCTGCCCGCAGGACCGGAGTGCTCAGATTCCTGTTCCGGCTGTTCACATCCACCCCAGCTCCCAGCAGATAGGTCACAACGGCCCGCCGGTTATCGCCGGCGGCGTAGCAGAGGGCGGTCCCGCCCCGCTCCCGGAGCGGCAGGCCCAGCCGGTCCAGCAGTGCTGGACAATTCTCCCCCCACACGTCCGACAGATTGAGGAGCAACCGGGTGATGTCCCGCTCCTCTCGGCCAAACTGCCCGCCGTGGTCCAGCATATAGTCCAGCAGGGCAAAATCATCCCGGCGGATGGCCATATAGAGGGCGTCGCTTTTCGGTCCTAAGTCCACCAGACCATAGTCGATCAGAATTTTGGCGATCTCCGTCTGGTCATGGGCCAGAGCAAACCCGAAGGCGTCGGAGTAGAGGGTCATTTCTTCTTTGCCTTGCCCCACGACGGTTGGGATATTTTTTCTCAGTTCCACAACCTTGCCCTTCTGAAAGATCAGACTTCCGTCCTCCGCCATGCGGCGCACGGCCTCAAGGTCACCGGCTAAAATTGCCTCTCCTGCCGGGGGCATGGATGGCTCTTTATGCATAGAGGGATGCCTCCTTTTGTTCTTCTTCGTCCGGGTCGTTGTAGTATACCACCGGGTTGGGCTGGGTCAAATCCTCCGCTTTGATGCCCGCATACCAGCAACCCTGATTTTCGCTCATGACAACACCCTCCATCCAAGCATTTATCCGTTGAAACATTCCGTCCAGGCTCGGAACCGCTCATACTGCTCCGGGGTGTTGAGCCGCCGGGCGGAGGTGTCCTCGATTTCCGGCGCCCGATCATCATCGGACATGGAGAGGAAGCAGACGACCTCCGGTCCAAAAATGCCCTCTGTCCGCAGCGTCTCGAAGGCGAGCGCCGCCGTCTCCAGGAGCTGCTCCTGAAACTGCTCGTGGACCTCATCATAGGTATCGTCATCTGCGTCGGAGAGCTTCTCCTCTTGGTGGTAGAGCTGCTTGCTGACCTGGTTCAGCTCACTGTCTGTCCCGTCGGAGTAGCCCCACTCGTCGGGGACATAGCGGTTCAGACTGAACGAGCCGTCCTCCACCTGGTTTACCAATTCCTCCGCCCAATAGTTTCCCAGGTCCGCCAAACGCTCCGGCGTCCGGTCTGCTTTATCCCGCTTCGCCAGCGCCTCCTCGGTGTTCACAGCCAGAAAGAGCGTGATGCAGTCGCTGTCGGTGACAAGAGCTGCGCTGTAAATGTGCTCCTGTCCAATCTCCCGGCGAATCTTCTCCATCGCGTGCCGCACAGCCTCCTCAATGGCAGGCTGCAGGTCTATGAAAAATTGTTCCATCTCGTTTATTCTCCTTTCTTTTTGTGAAAAGGCGGGACCATTTTTTGTATAGTCCCGCCGCCGGAAGACTAGCTGTCAGGCCAGAATATCCAACTGTTTATAATCCGCGATTCGTTTCTCGATCTCCTCCCAGGTGAGGCCAGAGCAGACAAAGTCATAGTCGCTCCAAATGCGCTGGAGCTCCGCCTTGATCTGGGGGACATCCTCCAGCCGGGCCGCGCCGGAGCGGACGTAGTAGTCAGGCAGCAGGGCGCAGGCCACGATGCCGCTCTCGGCCTGGGGCAGCTCCTCTGCGCCCTGGCCTCAATTTCAGCGGGAACGGCGTTGTAGAACAGTCCGGCCTCACCCTCCAGCCGTCCAATGCGGTCGGAGCAATCGTCCATCAGTTTCTCCCCCACCTTATCATAGATATTGTCGTCAGCGCTGTAAATGGTGTCCGCCCGTTGGAGCCACCGCTGGGCTTTATGTAGGTCGCCCGCATCCATAGCGGCCACGCCCAGCTCATAATAGGCCTTGGACACCCCAGCCCAGTCCTTTTTTCTCTGGAGGTCAGCCAGCCGCTCCTCCGGGGCTTTGACTTCTTTTTTTCCAAATCCAAACACGAAAATCATCTCCTGTTATTTATTTCTTTTGGCAAACTTGTCAATCACATTGTCTGCCCAAAAAGTGATAAAGAAATCAGCAACCTCAGCAAACAGATTTACCATAAAATCAACCATGTAAGTTCCCTCCAAATTCTGAGTTTGCTGTGCTGATTATACGCTTTGTTTCAAAGCAATTTATGGACAAGCACCCTTGACCGATGCCGCCAGTATACCAGCCAATCATTAAGGAACGGTTACAATCCGGTGACATTTCATAAAATTTATCCACAGGGCAGAAATACGGAAAAGGTAGAGCCATGTCCCACTTCTGAAACGACCTTGATATAGCCGCCCTGCATTGTAACGATCTCACGGGCCAGATACAGTCCAATGCCGATCCCGTCAATCTCATGAACTTCTTCTTCCCGGTAAAAGCGTTGGAAGATCATCCCTTGCCGCTTTTCCGCAATTCCTTTTCCACTGTCCGAAATGTCAATTTTTATATAGAACTCCCAGCGTTGAACCGCGACGTGAATCTTGCCGTCCGCCGGAGTGTACTTCACCGCGTTGTCCAGGATGTTGAACAGGGCTTCACTGGTCCACTTTCGGTCATGAGACAGCACAACATCGGGCGGACAATCTACGCTGACATGGATATTCTTTTGTTCCGCGTGGAGCAGGATGCCGCCCAGCGCCGCCGCCAGAGTATCATAAAGCGGCTGCATCCTTTTATCCAGCGAAATCACTCCGGTTTCCAGGCGGGAAGTCTTGATCATGGCCTGCATGAGAAAGTCCAGTTTTTCAAGCTGACCGCTGGATGCCCGCAAAAATTCCTGCCTCTTTTCTTCTGGCATAGGCTGGTCTAATAACGTAGCGTTCACCATCTGGAGGTTTGCCATCGGTGTTTTCACCTGATGGGATATGTCGGAAATCAATTCCTGTAAACCGGCCCGCTCTTTCGCTATGTTCTCGCGGTTTTCCCGCATGACTTCATAGAAACGCGCCAGCCGGTGATTGATTTTGCAAAATAAGGTCTCATCCCCATACACAACCGGCGGCGCAGCCGCTCCATCCAGCATATTATCCATTGTCTGGCAGAGGCTGTCAGAGAACAGGACCAGCTCACGGCGGAGAACAGCCACAAAAGCGGCGGCGCAGAGAAGCATCAGCGTGGAAAACAGCAGCTCCAGCCACACGACGGCTGAATTTCTGGTGAGGAAATAAGACCCAGCGATAGCAGCGGCAGAAATCACACTGAAAAAAGCACCCATTACCCCACAAAAGCGGTTAACTGAACATATTCCGCGGTTCATTTTTTCAGTCCTCCAACCCACATATAGCCCATGCCGTAGACGGTCTTGATATATTGCAGACCGTCTTTCTCGATCTTCCCCCGGATACGGCTGATCGCTACGGTCAATGCGTGTTCATCCACAAAGTTTTCGTCTGCGTCCCACAGCTTTTCCAGAAGCACCTGCCGGGTCAGAACGGTTTGGGGATTTCTCGCCAGCACCTTCAACAAACGGTATTCCAACGGCGTGAAGTTCACCGGCTCCCCTGCAAGGGTGGCGGTCAGTTCCAAAAAATGGATGGACAGCGTACCGTCTGAATAGCAATCACCGCCGGACTGTTTCTGGATACGGCCCAACAGGGCGGAAACCTTTTTTCGGAATACGCGGATTGGGAACGGCTTTGTTACATAGTCATCCGCTCCCAATTCAAACCCTTTCAGCATATCGCCCTCCATGTCGTTGGCCGTCAAAAAGATCACAGCGGTATCAGAGCGGCGCTCCTTGATTTCCGCACAGAAATCAAATCCATTCCCATCCGGCAGATTGACATCCAAAATAATCAAGTCGTAGTCCTGTGCTTCGCAGAACGCGGCTGCCGATGCCTTTGTCATGGCAGCATCCACCGTATAACCAGCCGCAGAAAGATTGTAGCAAAGCGTATGGTTCAAAAGGCAGTCATCCTCAACGACTAAAAGCCTCATGTGTCCACATCCTTTCCCATACAGGGTAACACAGAAATGTTACAGAAACATCACAAGATGTGAAAATGGTGTGCCGCCATTTTTATGGCTCCCAAACCACTTCGCTCCCATCCGCTTTTAAGGTCATAGTGACTTCCTCGCCGTTATACGCAATAGACAGAGCTGGGTCATTTGAGATCTTTAGACTGCCAACGCCATCCTTGCCGCACAAGTAAACACAGTTGAAATCCATACGGTTAATAAAATATAGTCCCTGATCGGTCAGGCAGAAGTCATAGGCAACCGCATTCCGAAACGGTCTTGCTCTATGGGTTTTCGTGTCATACGCCGTCAGCAAAGAATTTTCATTGATGAAGTAGATTGTCCGCCCATCAAACGCTATATTCCCCCTGGTGGGGATATCCAGCACTTGCGTTCGCTGGAGCGTCCTGCTCACTTCCATAATCCCATCATTCGTAATGAAAAAGAGGCTGTCGCTGTTCAGGAAAAAGCCATAGCAGTATTGCAGAAACATCCAGGTATCCCCCACGGTATAGTCAATTCCCAGCAGAGATCGCCCGCTGTCCGTTATTTTCTCGAAAATAACCTGTTCCTCAAAGGTTTCTGTATTGAGCTGGACGATGGACACCTGGGTAGCTGTGCTGTTGTAGCTGCCGACCCGATCCACATACTGTTCTGTGCGGGAGGCCATATAATAAATGTACGGGGCATCCATATAGACGGCTTGGACGGATTCCCCATCCGAAAAGGCCCCGAACAGCGGAGAGAGGGGCAAATCTGTCAAAGTGCTGGTTGCCCGGTTTTCAAGAGTGTATCTCCGCGTCTGGTCGTCGTAGCTCACGCTGTAAGTTTCTGACACACTTTGTGAGGAGGAATTGAATATCCCGTTTGCGGATTCTGGGGCAGAGCAGCCGGACAGCGGGAGCAGAAGGGGCAGGCACAGCACAGCGGCTCCCCACCGTCGGGCAAACTTCCTTCCAGACTGCCAGCAGTTTGTGTTTTGCCGCAGGACCCATCCTACCATGAGGGCGCAGCAC
>CAMWBA010000144.1 GCA_947172355.1 uncultured Bacillota bacterium | reverse complement strand
ACCACTCCCGTGGAGCCTGAGAAGCCCACTGAGCCCACCACTCCCGTGGAGCCTGTGAAGCCCCCTGTTATCGCCCCCAACCCTGGCGCCGCCGGCACCTACACCGTGAAGAAGGGCGACACCTGGAGCTCCATCTGCACCAACTTCTATGGCACCAACGCCCAGCGCTACACCCTGATGAAAGCCAACAAAGGGGTCTCCCTCAAGGAAGGCGCGGTGATCACCCTCCCCGAGAAGTTGGGGAAGGACACTCTTATCCCCGCCCCTACCCCCGCCGCCGGTGAGAAACTGTACACCGTCCAAGCCGGCGACACTCTGGGCAAGATCGCCGCTGCCGAGTACGGCCAGACCAGTCAGTACAAGGCTATCTTTGAGCGCAATGCCGACCGGCTGAAGAACTCCAACAGCATCTACGAGGGTCAGGTTATCGTCCTGCCCGCCAAGGGTTAATCTCAATCCATCCGCGGCGCGGTCCATAGGGCCACGCCATTTTTTCTGCGGACAGGCAAAAAAATTGGTTCCTCTGCATATGGTTTCAAGGAGCTTAAAACGCGAGGAGGCATGGGCATGGGAAAACTTCTGGGCAGAGCCCAATATCGGGACATTCTACTGGGCGTCGGACTGCTGTGGGCCACCTTAGCCCTGGTTCTGTGGCCAGAGCAGGCCATAAACGCCATGCGGGACGGCTTGAAGCTGTGCGGCAATGTGATCCTGCCCTCCCTCTTTCCCTTTTTTGTGCTGTCCTCCCTTGTGGTGGAGCTGGGGATGTCCCGTTATTTGGGAAAGCTGCTGGAACCGGTGATGGCCCCCCTCTTTCGGGTGAACGGAAACTGCGCCGCCGCCCTGGCCCTGGGGTTTGTAGGGGGCTATCCGGTGGGCGCCCGCACCGCGATTCAGATCTATGAAAACGGCCAATGCTCCCGTACGGAGGCTGAGCGAATGCTGGCCTTCTGCAACAACAGTGGCCCTGCATTTATCCTGGGCGTTGTGGGAGCCGGTGTATTCGGCAGCGGCGGGCTGGGACTGCTGCTCTGCTTCACCCATCTGCTGGCCTCTCTCTGTGTCGGTGTACTCTTTCGGTTCTACAAACCGCAGGAGCGTCCTCAACTCCGGCGGGCTCGAGGTCCTCAATTCCAAGCAGCCAGCTTTTCCACGGCTTTTACCGGCTCTGTCACCGGTGCACTGCAATCGACCCTAAATATTTGTGCTTTTATTTTGTTCTTTACGGTATTTCTGCGGATTTTGGCCTATGCCGGTATTTTGGAGACACTGGGGCATCTCCTTTCCGCCCTCCTGACCCCCTTGGGCATGGACCAAACTTGGGCGGAACAGCTGCTGATTGGACTGGTGGAGGTGTCCTCCGGGGTCTCCTCCCTCACCAAAGGTACGCTCTCTGGCCGGCTGTCCATGGCCGCTTTCATGCTGGGGTGGGCAGGTGTATCCGTTCATTGCCAGGTATTGGCTTTTCTAGGGGACAGCGGTTTGTCCGTCCGAACTTACATTTCAGGCAAATTACTCCATGGCGGAATTTCCGCAGCACTAACCGCCATGCTGTTCCGGCTTCTTCCCCAATCCAGCCCCGCCTCCGTCTATCTGGCAGAACAGACCCAAGCCATTGCGCAGCTGGATTTCCAAAAGGCCCTCTCGCTCTCCGCTGTGGCCGCTTGGTCCATGTGGCTGGTGTTTTTAGCGTTGACGGTCTGTGCGGTACAAAAAAACAGTGGCAAAAGACGTAAACGTGTAGTATAATAATGCTCAGCTTAAATAGAACGGAGTGAGCCGTCATCAATCTCTTTCAAACGTCAATCGAACCCCGCTGTGCCTACTGTGTCCGGGGCCGGGAACTGGAAGCCGGGCAAATCGTCTGCCCCAAAAAGGGGGTCATGTCCGCCGGTTCCCACTGCGGCGCCTTTCGGTACGACCCGCTGAAGCGGGTTCCTCCCCGGCCCGTCAAGTTGTCTGCCACCAGCCTGCGGGACGAGGACTTTAAGCTGTGATGGTACTGCGCACAAAAAAATCTACCCGTAAAGTTCTTTGGCTTTACGGGTAGATTTTTGTCGTATAATGAAAATTCTCTGATAATCCTTCCTCCTGCGACGGCATCCTCCACCAGTCGCCCCTCTCCACCGCGAAACCGGTCGCAAATTCGGCTTTTTTGCGATATGTTTCTCTTTTCCAAATGGACGGAACACTATATAATGTGCCCGTCACAACAAATAAGGGAAAGGAGATACTATATCATGGAAATGAAGATTGCCACCAGACAGTGCCAGGATCAAGAGGGGAACGCCCGGCGCTTCCACTACTTCCTTACCATTGATCAGGAGGAGACCCCTCGCTTCTTCTGTGAAACGTACGGGGTTCGGATTGCCGAAGAAGACGGCGCAGAACAAATTTTTACCGGCATCACAACCAGTGCCGCCCGTATTGATGAACTAATCACACTATTGGTCGACAACACCGTGGGGCCAGCCGGACTGGAAGATGTTTTGGCCGATTGGCTCTGACCCATTCGGGTTGTCAAATCCGCCCTCACTTTTTTCTTCCGTCCATCTTCTGCATCAAAATGACCAGCAGGGCAATCAGCCCCAGTACCACAAAGATGCCCAGCATTCCCTGCCCCAGCATCTCTAAGGCCATCTCTAAATTGATGATTCGTTCTGACATATAAACCCTCTCCTCCTATCCGCCTAAGTTGGAAAAATATTGCAGCACCACGCCGCCGGCTACCACCGAGGCGATCTGACCGGATACATTTGCGGCGATCGCATGCATCAGCAGGTGATTCTGGCTGTCAGCCTCCTGTCCCAGCTTTTCAATGACCCGGGAGGACATGGGAAAGGCGGATATCCCCGCCGCTCCCACCATGGGATTGATTTTATTATTGGGGGTAACCAGGTTCAGCACTTTGACAAACAAAACTCCCACCATCGAATCCAGTACAAAAGCCACCAGGCCCAGACACATTATCATCAGCGTCTCCGGCCGGACAAACTGATCCGCCCGCATGGAGAAGGAAATTGTGATGCCCAGCAGCAGGGTAATCAGGTTGGCCAGCTCATTTTGGGCCGTATGGGACATAGTGGCCAGCACACCGCATTCCCGAATCAAGTTGCCAAACATCAGGAACCCCACCAGCGCCACCGAGGCAGGAGCCACCAGCCCGGCAATGACCGTCACCAAAATAGGGAACAGAATACGCATCCGGCGGGTGACGCCCTGGGGCTTATAGGGCATACGCATACTGCGGTCCTTTTGGGTGGTGACCAGCTTAATGGCAAAGGGCTGGATGATGGGAACCAGTGCCATATAGGAGTAAGCCGCCACCGCGATAGCCCCTACATATTGCGAATGGAGCACCTGGGCCACCAGAATGGAGGTGGGGCCGTCCGCTGCACCGATGATGCCGATGGAGGCAGCATCCTTGATATCAAACCCCAAAGCGGCGGCAAGGATAATGGTGAGGAAGATACCTGCCTGGGCCGCTGCACCGCACAGAAACAGTTTAGGGTTGGCCAGCAGAGGCCCAAAATCAATCATGGCTCCAATGCCGATGAACAACAGGATGGGCATGGCCTCGCTGGCCTCAATCCCCGTCTCAAAGAGCCACTGTATAATCCCTGGGGCCTCTGCCCCAATCGACGCATTAAACTGATTGATCACACCGGATAGAGGCAGGTTCACCAAAATGGCACCAAAGCCCATGGGCATGAGCAGCGCGGGCTCAAAGCCTTTCTCAATGGCCAGCCAAATAAGCAGTCCGCCAATCACGTACATGACCAACTGTTGCCATGTGATGGAGATAATCCCCTGCCAAAGAAATGAAAAATCCATATACGCACTCCCTTTTCTCTATATCATTTCCAACACAATGTTATTTATTAAAAAAGACCTGCGTTCCGATGGTACGGAACGCAGGTCTGGTCATTTCAGGCACAGCCAGAGCGGCCTTTTGGGCTGCCCATGCTTGTTGACTGGTGCCACGCGCCAAGTAAGACGCGCCGACTACTCCCCTTTGCTTGTATGTGGCATGTTACCACAGGAGATTTCGTTTGTCAAGGAAAATATTTCATAAATTCACCCTTGGCTTCGGTCCTTTTGGGGCACCATAACCCTAAGATGGGAGCCCTCGCCACACTTGCCCTTCTCGTCGTAGACCTCAATGTCAAACCACAGCTTCCGCCGCTCCACCGAGCGCAGGGTGGCGGTGGCGGTCACCTCCATCCCCACGGGGGTGGGAGCCAGATGGCGGATGTGGGCCTCAGCGCCCACGGTGGTCATCCCCTCGTCCAGATACGCCTGGGCCAGGTCCAGGGCACAGGCTTCCATCAGGGCCAGCATGTTAGGGGTGGACAAAATCTTTGCGCCTGCCGCACCGATGCGCTTGGCGGTCATGGTATCGTCCACCGTCCAGGTCAGGCTGTGCCGGGTAGGTTTGTCCATAGAAATTCCTCGTTTCTTTATTTTTTGTAGTACTCCCGTAGGATGGGCTCCAGCTCCCGCCATTTGATCTCATACTGCTGGCGGTAATCCTTCACTGTGTAGTAGGGCTGGACAAGCCGCTCCTTCCCCCGGTATGTCTCCGTGTGGGGCTTGAACATATCAGAGTCCGGGTCCAGGCCGTGGAGGCCGTCCAGCAGTTCCCGGCCCTCCTCCATGTTTCGCAGGATCACCGAGACCTGGGACAAGCCCTCCTCATTGGGCGGTATGAAATCGTGGATGTCCGCCCCATGCTTCAAAAGCTCGTCCAGCACCGCCTTAAGCATCGCCCGCAGCCGTCTCTGCTCCTCCATCGCCGTCTCCCGGTAATAGTCCGCATAAGACCGGTGGGCAAAGTTGTCATACTCATTCAGAGCGTGCTGCCAGGCGTTGAGGCCGTGGGAGGTCTTTTGGTTGGGGTCCATCCCCATGTCCAGCAGGCGGCGCAGGAGCAGGAAATAGCCCTTACTGCGCTCCGGGCCGGGGCCCACGGTGTGCCTTGCCCGCATAAAGCACTGACCGATGGCGTCGTACCAGATGGGGGCGGAGAAGTTGATGCCATAGGGGTTAATGGCATCTGCAAAATTCACGTCCGCCCCACGGTCCAGCAGCAGGTGGGCCACCTCCAGGTTGTCGCTCTTGATGGCCACCATCAGGGGGGACTGGCCGTCGTCCTTCTTGGGCGGGGCCTTGGCCAGACAGGAGATCAGGTCCGGTTTCTTGTCCAGAATGGCGGCGACCTCCTCCAGATTACCCCGGCGGATCATGGTAAACAACTTTTTCATGGGTTCTCTATCTCCTTTTCCGAATTAGGTCCCATTTTGTGCAGCTCCACATTCCAGGTTCGCCGTACCAGCCGTTTTGCCTCCCGCTTCTCTCTCCGCAGCTGATTCAGGCGGGCATGTTTACAATACCAATGCTGTGCAAAGCGATCCATATAAAACAGCTTCCTATAGTGGTTGCCTTTTTCCATCGGCCTCTCCTTGTCATCGGAAGGGCTTCCTCTCCTTATCCAGCACCTCCCGGCGGTGGAAGGTGGCAAAATCGGGGGTGTATTGAGGATATTCTGCACAGAATGCGGCGCGGATCAGCTCCGGGTTCAGACCAGGGTTCTGGGCGGAGACCACCAAATCCACCATCATGGTATCGCTCTGGCATTCTATACGCCAGCTGTGGATCAGGGGAATCAGATCCACCTCCGTAAACCCGGCTTTGGCCTTGTTGGACTTCTTCTTTACCACCAGGTTCTCTTTGCTGAGCAGCGCCGCCATGGCAGGTTCTGTCTCCTGGGGCCGGCCATCGGGGTAGTCAAAGGTCATAATGTAGTTTACATAACTCAGCTCTTTCAGTTTCCTCTCCACAGGATAGCATTGATGGACCACAATTCCCTCCGGCATTGCGGCAGTAAGCCGTTTGGGCACTTCCTCATAGCTTGTCCCCTCCAGCAAACCAAACTCCAGAATCTCACATTGGCTGGAATAGCCCACCGACAGAGGCAGGGCGATGGACACAAAGGGATGAGGGTTAAAGCCTTCCGTGTGCTTGATGGGGATATTTGCCCGGGCAAGAGCCCGTTGGAAGGTGCGCATTAAGTCCAGATGGGAAATATACCGGGCCCGTCCCGTTTTAGTGAACAGCAGCCGGTCAGCCACAGCGGCCACCTCCCGTCAGCAATTTGTTGGCTCCGCAGCCGGAGCAGCGGGTACGGCAGTCGGGGGTGACCGCCGATTCATAGCATAGCTCCCGCTCATGCCACAGGAAGCTGTGATCTACCCCGGTAGACAGCCGGCACCAGGGGAAAATCTCATCCCTGGGCCGCTCCCGGTGGGCGTAGAAGTCTCCATCCAAGCCGCAGGCCTCCATACCGTCCAGCCAGCGCTGGTAGTCAAAGTACTCCGTCCAGGAATCCATCTTTCCCCCATGCTCCCATACCCACTCCAGCACATCGGCCAGCCGCCGGTCTCCCCGGGACAAAACAGCCTCCAGATAGCTGGTCTGAGGGTCGTGCCAGTTGTAGGTGATGGACTTGTCCCGTTTCAAGGCGTCCCGCAGCAGATTCACCCGCCGCTGGTACTCCTCCACGGGAATCTGCGCCTCCCATTGGAAGGCGGTATGCGGTTTGGGGACAAACCAGGAGGTAGACACTGTGATCCGCACCCCCCGGGCTTTGTTCGGCGAGTACTCCCGCCAGGTGAAGTAGACCTTTCGAGCCAGATCAGCAATCCCCAATACGTCCTCGTCGGTCTCTGTGGGCAGGCCCAGCATGAAGTACAGCTTCACCCCGCTCCAGCCCCCGGCAAAGGCGGTCTTGCAGGACTG
>CAMWBA010000143.1 GCA_947172355.1 uncultured Bacillota bacterium | reverse complement strand
CTCCCAGTCGCCGATGACGCCCATGCGCTTGAAGCCCTCCCGCTGCACGTCCACATAGTGCTGGGCGAACTCATGGCAGGCGGTGCGGAACTCGGGCACGGACATGGCCTTGCGGTTGAGCTTGTTCTGCTTGATGATGGCGGACTCGATGGGCATACCGTGGTTGTCCCAGCCGGGGATATAGGGGGTGTAGTACCCCCGCATGGCGGCGGAGCGGACCATGAAGTCCTTGATGGACTTGTTGAGGGCGTGGCCCATGTGCAGCGCGCCGTTGGAGAAGGGAGGGCCGTCGTGGAGGGAGTACAGGGGCTTGCCCTCGTTCTTTTTCAGCAGCTCGTGGTAGAGGTCCATCTCCTCCCACCGCTTGAGCATGTCGGGCTCCCGCTTGGGCAGACCGCCCCGCATGGGGAAGTCGGTCTTGGGCAGATTGATGGTCTTGTTGTAGTCCATTTTTTGTTCCTCCTTTTATGGTAAGTGGTCATTCTTTGTTTTCAAAGGAAAATAGTATGGCGCCACAGCTCCGGCAAATCGTACCAGAGTACTGGGGAAGCGCGGAGAGGGCTTGGGGCGAAAAAGCGGACTTGGTGTGGTCTCCGGCGGGACGAAGACGAACAGCGTCTTTGGGCCGTTGGAAATTTTTCAGTTTTTCCTGTTCGGGTGTCCAAAACAGGTAGCCGCGGGGGGAATATACGGTTCCCGGCTCCATTTCCTTTCCACAGTTTGGACAGTTCATCACAGGATCCCTCCTTACACATAGTGCTCCACGTGCCAGCTATTTGAATCGTCACAAATGTTCCCCCTCAAAAGCAATGGTCCCGCCGCCAGCGGTCCCCATGCAGACTGTCGCAGGACACCTCGTCAATGTGCCACTCCTCCGCCTCGCGTTTGAGGACAAAGCGGTATTTTTGAAAATAGCCATAGCATTGGGCGTCGTGCCCGCCGCGTTTCACATCCTCCACCAGATAGCGCACATCCGGGTCAGACAGGTCAAAGGGCACGCTGTCCCCGTCGGGGATCAGCTGCACCACAGCCTTTCCGGCGCTTTTCATGGTGACAGACAGTGTACAGCCGGTATTCACGCAGTTGAATGAGGAGGGAAAGTGCTCCGCGTGGAGACAGTCCCGCCGCTGGGCAATCAGTTTTTGGGTGCAGTGGGGGTCCAGCAGGGCGGCGAAGCGGAGCTTCATCTCCTCTTTCCAGTCCTGGATGTCGGTAAATTCCCTGCGCACACCGTCCTTGAACTCGATGACCCGCCCCTTTTTGCACAGGCGGGTGTACTGCGCAAAACTCTTATTCTCCATAACCGCCAGTTCCCGCAGCAGGGCCGCCAGCGCCTGGGTGGCCTCCTCCGCCGTGGACCGGAATTTTTCCGGGGTGTCCTGCGCGACAAGCTTTATTGTCATGATCGCACCCCCTTCAGCTCACCAGGACGATCCGGTCCCGGGCGGGGAAGTGGATGTGCAGGCCCAGTTTCCACAGGGCGAAGTAGCCATGGAAGGGGTTTTCCCGTTCGGTATCATACATAGGCCACTGGAGATAATGGGACAGGTCGTAGTCGCAGCTGATGTGGTACAGGGCCTCGGACATCAGCTCGATATCCTCGCAGCCCTTCCGGTATTGCAGGTCCTCCTGATACCACTCGGTCAGCTCGTCCAGGTCCACCGTTTGGATGCCCTCCCCCGTGATCCACACCTGGCGGACCTGCTCTTCAAAGTCCCGGCCCTCCTGCCCGGAGAGAAATTCGATGCTGGCGTTTTCGTCCAAGGGCGGGTCCTCGTCAAATTCCTCCACATAGATGCGGTCGATGGCCTTGACATAGGCCCGGGCGGCGTCGATGGCGGCCTGTTTGTTCTCCTCTGAGAACCGGGCGAAGAAGTAGGCGGCGTAAGCGGTCTGGCCGGTGGGAGTGGTGCTGGTTGCCGTGTCCCGGCTGGCCTGGTCGATCTCCAGCAG
Organism: uncultured Bacillota bacterium; assembly: GCA_947172355.1. Taxonomy (GTDB): domain Bacteria; phylum Bacillota; class Clostridia; order Oscillospirales; family Oscillospiraceae; genus Lawsonibacter. The sequence continues at coordinate 4,847 of CAMWBA010000143.1, read as the reverse complement.
CCCCCGGAGCATCTCCAGCCCCGGCGGACCGTAGAGGGCCAGAATGGGCCGCAGCCGCTCCAGATTGCCGCCCCGCAGGTCCTGAATCAGAAAAGGCGGCACCGCCTCCATCTCCAAATCGTACTCGTGCTCGTCAAAGATCTCCTTCAGCAGCGGGTCCTGCTGGATCGGCTCTATCCAGCCCTCGGGCAGATATTCCCGGTATTCCTCCAATGTCATAGCGGTTTCCTCCTTCTGTTTACGATGTGGCCCAGTAGCCCAGTACCCGGGAGAAGTCCCGGTTTGCCAAATCCTCGGGCCGGATCAGGATGTTCAGTGCGCCGAGTCCCCCCAGGTACAGGTCCATATCCGGGAACTCTCCCGCCGGGAAATCGGTAAAGTCGTCGTGGAGCTGGAACAGCAGGGTGTCCCAGGCGGCCCGCTCCTCGTCGTCTGCCCGGATGTCCTCCTGCTCAAAGTAGGCGTAGCCCCCCAGCTTGCAGCCCCCGGATTCGATTTGGTCCCGGATGCGGCGCAGGGCTTCCCGCTCCTCGCCGGTCTCGTCCCGCAGGCCGTAGGGCATGAACTCCTCTGGGTCTGTGCCGGGCAGGCGGCGCTCCGCCTCGGCGGCAAAGAGGGCGGCAAAATGAAAATCGGTATGGCCCACCACGTCCTGGACCACCGAACGGAAGGAGACTTTCAGCGGGTGAGCGGGGATGCGCCACAGGCCGGCACGGCCCTCCTCGATGTCCTTCAGGTCGAACTTGTGGGCGGGGCGGGGCATGTTTTTCTTGCTGGCCTCCTCCCAGGGGACGGCCATCTTGGCGGCGCATTCCGCCTCGGTGACTGTGCCGTCCACCTCCTCATAGTAGACCGCCCGCCAGCCGTTCTGCTCATCACAGTTTCCGGCGTCAAAGCCAAAGCCGCCGTCGGCGTCAAAGTCTGAGGCGAAGAGCTGAAAAATTCCCCGGTCGGGAAAGCCGTCCATACGGGGCATCTGGGCAAAATTGATCTGGGCGCACAGCCACAGCTGGCTTCCTTCTTCGTCGGTGGGAATCCCGCCGTCCCGGGGGACGTAGGGCACCCCGCCCAGGTGGCTGTCGGTGATGCCAAAGGGCTCTTGGCTGAACTCCAGATAGCAGGCGGGTCGTCTGCTATCCTGTTGGATCTGGGTCACGATCTCCTGGCACAGCTGGATCTTTTCCATATTCGTCATTGGCCTGACGCTCCTTTCCCAAAATAAAAACGCCTCTGTCTCCCCAAAGAGACAAAGGCGCAAACCTCTGCGGTACCACTCTTCTTGCCGGGGCGCAAAGTCCCGGCCACTCAAGTCTGCCCGGTAACGGGGGCGTCCGGAAAGGCTTACTGTGATTCAGCCACTCAGCTCCAAGGCGATCTTCGCTGTCCCCTCCCGTCCGCCTTTCACCAAACGGCGGCTCTCTTTGCGTCTCGGAGGCAGGTACTGGTCCTTTTCTGCGCATTTTTACATATGTGTTCCATATCTTATCCGGTTTTGGAGGGGTTGTCAAGTGGTGTTTTAGCCAATTACCGGTCAAGTTTCCGCAAAATTTCCCGGAACCAGTCCGGCAGAGGGCATTCCAGCTCCACCAGTTCCCCGGTGGACGGGTGGACAAACCGCAGACGCCGGGCATGGAGGCACTGCCCCGCCAAGCCGGGGACCGGTTTTTTCGCTCCGTACACCATATCCCCCAGGAGGGGGTGTCCAATGGAGGCCAGATGGACCCGGATCTGGTGGGTGCGGCCGGTCTCCAAGCGGCACTCCACATGGGTACAGCCGGGATACCGGGCCAGGACGGACCAGTGGGTGATGGCCTGCCGGCCATTTTTGGGGTCGATGGCCATTTTTTTTCGGTCTAACGGATGGCGCCCAATGGGGGCGTTTACGGTTCCGGTGTCCTCGCGCAGCTTCCCCACTGCCACCGCCTCATAGGTTCGGGCCAGACTGTGGTCCTGGAGCTGGGCAGCCAGAGCCAGGTGGGCGCGGTCATTTTTGGCGGCGATAATCAGGCCGGAAGTGTCCCGGTCGATACGGTGAACAATACCGGGCCGCAGAACGCCGTTGATCCCGGACAGAGAGCTTCCGCAGTGATAGAGCAGGGCGTTGACCAGGGTGCCGTCGGGATGCCCTGGGGCTGGGTGAACCACCAGCCCCACCGGCTTGTTGACCACAATGATGTCCCTGTCCTCATAGACCACATCTAGAGGAAGGTTCTGGGGGAGGACGTTGATGGGCTCCGGGTCGGGAAGACGGACTTCCAGCGTCTGTCCAGGAGCGGGCCGGTCGTTTTTCCGCACCGGTTTACCGTTCCCAGTAACGTCCCCCCGCTCCAGCAGCTTTTGGGCGGCGGAGCGGGTCAGGTCCGGCACAAGGCGGGCCAGCAGGGCGTCGGCCCGCTCTCCTTCCCGGTCAGCGGTCAGGGTCAGTACCGTCATGGGGGTCCTCCCTCCTGCCCTCCAGCTTGTCCCATAAAAGGAGGTAGTAGATACCGGCGGCAAAGCCTCCCACCACCACACAGATGTCTGCAACATTGAACACCGCAAAGTTCATAAACAGCACATTGAACATGTCCACCACAAAGCCCCGGAAGGCCCGGTCAATGAAGTTGCCCGCCGCGCCCGCCAGCAGCAGGGTGAGCGCCAGCTTGCCGAAGGGATGGCGGAATATGTTTTTCCACAGCGCCAAAGCCAGTACAATCGACATAACCAGCGACACCAGAGCCAGAGCCCAAGTGTGATCCGAGAAGATAGAAAAGGCCGCTCCTGTGTTCTTCACATAGGTCAATTCCAAAATGTGGGGGATAAAGGGCACATGCTCCCCGAAGGGGATGTTGGTCATTACCAAATATTTGACCAGCTGGTCCAGCGCCACCAGCGCCGCCGCGATGAGTGCGTAAATCATGGGACACTTCCTCCTTTTCTTCCTTTTTCTTTTCAAAGAAAAGGAAGCGAAAAAGAAACTTTCCTGCGCCACGACGGCGCATGCTCACTTCGGCCTTTTGCCCAATCACGAAACGCTGCTGAAAAATATGTTACCGTTGATTGGAAAAGGCTTGCAAATGATGTGAGAGGAAAAACGAAGTTTTTTGGCTTCTTTCTTTTTTAAACAAAGAAGCACTACAGCCGGTTCTTCCGCAGCAGCCGAATATCGTCGCCGAAAAAGTGGAGTATGTGGTACTCTCCCTCCAGCCTGGAGGCAATCTGGGGGGCATAGCGCTGGGCAACCTCCGCCATGGACAGGTTGGAGGAGATGACGGTATGCTTCCCCCCCACCAGACGGGTGTTGATAAGTTCATAGAGGGCGGACTGGGTAAACTGGGTGGTCAATTCGCTGCCCAAGTCGTCCAGAATCAGAAGGTCACAGCTGAGATAACGTCGGGTCTCGTCCCGGGCGTCCAGGCCGCTGGAGCTGTTTGGCTGGAATTTTTTGGTCTCAAATTGGGCAAAGATAGTGCCCGCCGTGTCATAAACCACGGAACACCCCCGCTCTGACACGGTTCGTGCAATACAGGCGGATAAAAAGGTTTTTCCCAGCCCCGGGGACCCGGAGAGAAAGAGATTTTGTATAGCAAAACGGCCGAATTTTGTAGCATAGCTGAGGCACACATCGTAGACCAGCTCCATGTTGCTTCGGGGGGAGGCGCCCCAGCCGGGATATGGAGTCTGGCTGTAATAATCCATGCGGAAGGAATCGAAGGACTGATCCCCCAGGTCCAACAGCTTGGACAGCTCTTTCAGCTGCTCCTGGGCACAGAGCTCCTGAAGGCAGCGGCACATCTGCGCCCCCTTCCAGCCCCGGTCGCAGCACAGGGGGCAGGCAGGCTTCTCCTCCAGGGCATCTTCGGGCAGGCCCATGGCCCCCAGCAAAACAGCCCGCTCCCGCTGGAGCTGCTGGTTTTCCTCCTTCACCGCCCGGACCGCATGGACCGGGTCGTCTCCTTGGCGCAGGGCGGCGGCCACCAGACCGGCCATGGTGCCCTGGATGCGGCGGTCCAGCTGCCGCAGCCGGGGCTCCCGCTGATAGACCTCCAGCCGCAGCCGTTCCTCCCGTTCCTCCCGGTTGCGGCGCTGCCGCTCCAGCCGGTCCACGGCCCGGCGCATGACATTGGTGTCGTATGCCATTCTAGGTTTCCTCCTGTTTCATCTGCTCCATCAGGCGGCGCATCCGCTCCATATCCGCCTTGGCCTGTTGTTCCAGGGCGGCCGGCGGCGGCGGGGCCGTTTTTTGTCCTCCGGCCCAGACAGGCCGCGGGTCCCGGTCTCCGGTCCGGACCGCCGCAGCGGTGTGTAGCCCCTTCTCGTGCCAGCGCCGCAGAATGCCGTTCATATAGCCCCAGTCCATCGACTGTTTTTTCAATACGGTGCGCTCATAGGCCATGCGGATGGTCTCGTTGTCAAATCCCATACCGTCCCAGGCGGCAATATAATCCTTTTCCCGCTGGACCAGAGGCCGGGGAGAGATATCCAGCAGCCGGAGTACCTCTCCCTCCCGGCTCCGCAGCCGGGTGAGCTTGGCAATATGCTCCTCTGCCCGTTCCATGGTGTCCACCCCCAGCCGGGCCCAGGAGAAGCCCTCCCGCCGGATCTGGGACAGGTGGGGCTTTCGGCCGGGACCGTATTTGTGGGCGATTTCCTCAATGCACCAGCCGGTCAGCATCAGGATCACTTCCGCAGGCAGGGCCAGGTGGTCATAGAGGGTGTAAAGAGTTTTGAGGTCGGCGGCGGACAGCCGTTTGCCCAACCGCCGCTCCACCTCGCCCACCAAAACAGGGAAGGCGGAAGCAGGTTCCGCTAGGGCCTGGGTGACATCCTCGGTGGAGTATTCCGGAGGGGGCGCCTCTGGAATCGGG
>CAMWBA010000142.1 GCA_947172355.1 uncultured Bacillota bacterium | reverse complement strand
CTCCTTCCCCACCCCCGCCGAGCTGGCGCAGGCGATGGAGGTTTTCTGCACCGCCGCCAAGCTGGCCGCAGTGGAGAAACTTCTGGGTTAAGAACAAAAACCGGCGGGATTCAGCCTTGTTGCTGAGTCCCGCCGGTTTTTACGCCGCCCGCAAAAGGCAGAAGGGGCAGGCCCTCAGCACACTTGGAGGGCGTGGCGAAGGTTATGCAGAGCTTTGCGCTGGGTCAGGAGGGCGTCTTGGGCGTGCTGAATGGAGACGCCCTCAAAGCGGAGCTTGTCTCCAGCTTTCAGCTGACCCAGAATGCGGAAGTCCGCAGTGATGACGTTGGCGATTTTGGTGTAGCCGCCGGTGGTCTGCCGGTCGGCCAGCATAATAATGGGCATCCCCGAAGAGGGGACCTGGATGGCTCCGAAGGCGATGCCGTCAGAGATGATGTCCGCCGGAGCGGTGTGCTGGACGGCGGCCCCCTCCAGACGGCAGCCCATCCGGTCGGACTGCGGAGTGACGGTATAAGTCTGGGTCAGGAAGGTGCGGATGCCTTCGGGGGAGAACGCGTCGTCCTGGGGGCCCAGAACCACCCGGAGAGTGTACACCGGCCGGGGGACAAATTCCGGTGCGATGGAGCGGCCGGAGAGGTTTTTTAAGTCGGTTCTAGGGGCCCGAAGGGGGAGCACATCCCCCTTTTCCAGTTTGCGGCCCGCCAGGCCGCCCAGCTTCGACTTCAAATCGGTGGAACGGCTGCCCATAACTTCTGGGATATCCAGCCCGCCGGAAAAGGCGATAAAGGCGCGGCAGCCGGCTCTGGGGCCGGTAAAGCGAAGGACCTGGCCGGCCTGGACAGCAACGGCGCGGTAAGAGGGGAGCGGGGCGCCGTCCAGGGTGGGCCCCAGGTCCCCCCCGGTGACGGCAATGCAGACCGCCGTGTCAAATTGAAGGTGGGGGCCCATCATGGTACACTCCAGCACAGCCTCGCCGCTGGGATTGTCCACCAGGATGTTGGCAATCTCCGCGGCACGGGGGTCCATGGCGCCGGAGACGGATACGCCGAACTGCTGGTAGCCGGTCCGGCCCATATCCTGCACCGTGGTAAGCAAGCCGGGATTCAAAACGGTGATGCTCACGGTTCAGCCCTCCTTCCTGGGGCGGCGTTTGCAGGTATAGCCGGCCCCTTGGGCGGCAATCTCGTCAAACTCCGCCCGACCAATGGGATAAAATTTGATGTACTGGCCCGCCTGGGGGAGAATGGGAACCGGGCGGTCGGGGTCATACATCCGCACCGGGGTGCGGCCGATGAGCTGCCAGCCGCCGGGGGAGTCGATGGGGTACACACCGGTCTGACTGCCGGCAATGCCCACCGACCCGGCGGGGATTTTTACCCTTGGCGTCTCCAGCCGGGGGACGGCAATGGCCGTGTCCATGCTACCCAGGTAGGTGAATCCGGGGGTAAAGCCCAGCATGTAGATGAGATACTCGGGGGTGCTGTGGAGCTGAATTACCTCTTCCGGTGTCTTCCCGGCGTGCTGGGCCACAAAGTCCAAGTCAGGGCCCATCTCCCCGCCGTAAAGGACGGGAATTTCCAGCACCTGACTGGGGGGGAGTTCGATCCGGTCCAACCCGGCCAGCAGTCCTTGAAGGGCGTGGGTCAGGGGACCGTACTGGATGACGCCGGGGTCGTAGTGGACCATGAGGGAGCGGTAGGTGGGCGTTGTCTCTTGGATGCCGGGGATGCCGCTGCGTTCCAGCGCGATGCGGAAGGCACGGATGCGGGCGTTGATTGCCTCGCTGATCTCATTGCCAAACTCGACGGACAGCGCAGAATCCCCCGCCAGCAAAAATCGGACCTCAGTCACAGCAATTCTCCTCTCTGTATGCTATACAATGTCCGCCAAAGGGGCAATGGCAACCCCTTCGGCCTCCAGCTTGGCGCGGATATGCCGGACAAACTCTACCGCAGAGGGATTGTCACCATGGACACAGATGGAGTGGGCTTCCATGGAGATTTCCTCACCGGTGATGGCAGTGACCTTGCCTTGGGTGACCATGCGTACGGTGCGGGTAATGGCCGCTTCCCGGTCGTGAATGACCGCACCGGGCTGGGAACGGGGGGCCAGAGAGCCGTCAGCCTGGTAGGCGCGGTCGGCAAAAATTTCGCTGGCCACCCGCAGGCCGGCCTGCCGGCCCGCTTGGAGGAGCTTGCTGCCGGCCAGTCCCAGAAGAATGACGTCCCGGTCCACACTGGCGACACCCTGTGCAATGGCCAGGGCCAGGTCCATATCCTTTGCGGCCATGTTATACAGCGCGCCGTGGGGCTTGACGTGTTGGAGTTTGACGCCCTGGGCGGCGGCAAAGGCCAGCAGAGCCCCCATCTGGTATTGGATATAGGCCCGGACCTCCTTGGGCGTGCAGGTCATGGTTCTGCGCCCGAAGCCTGCCAGGTCAGGAAAGCCTGGGTGGGCGCCCACCGCCACACCGGCGGCTTTGCAGGCGGCCACCGTCCGGTCCATCACCAGCGGGTCCCCCGCATGATATCCGCAGGCCACATTGGCCGAGGAGATATGGGCGATCACTGCTTCGTCCATACCGATGGTGTAAGCGCCGAAGCTCTCGCCCAAATCGCTGTTGAGGTCTATTCTGCGCATAAAAAATCCTCCTTTCAACAATATCAGACATAAGGTGGTCTATGGACTGGTTTCTGCAATCTCTGCCCCGGGGGGAGAGAAGTTGGTTCATTATAACATAGACAACGAGAAAAAGCCAGACATTGAAACAAAAAGGCCCCCGGAGCGAAAAAATGCTCCAGGGGCAGAGGATGTTTTATCAGTCCTGGCCGTAGTAGGCCCCAGGGCCGTGCTTGCGGAAATAGTGTTTGTCCTGATAGCGCTGGGGAGCAGGGCCGGCTGAGGGCCGGACCTGCCGGGTGAGGATGGCCATTTTGGCCACCTCTTCCAGCACCACCGCGTGGTACACCGCCTGAGCGGCGTCCTTGCCCCAGGTAAAGGGGCCGTGGCTGGCGCAGACCACGCCGGGGACGGCGGTGGGCTCAATGCACCGCTCCCGGAAGGTCTCTGCGATGACTATGCCGGTGTTTTTCTCATAGTCCTCCTCCAGTTCACCCTGGGTCAGATGCCGGGCACAGGGAATGGAGCCATAGAAGTAGTCGGCGTGGGTGGTGCCGAAGCAGGGGATATCCTCCCCCGCCTGGGCCCAGGCCACCGCATGGGGGCTGTGGGTGTGAACAATGCCGCCGATTCCCGGAAAAGCCCGATACAGCTCCAGGTGGGTTTTGGTGTCGCTGGAGGGCTTCCATCTGCCTTCCACCCGCTCGCCGGTCTCCAGACGGACCACCACCATATCCTCGGCGGTCATCCCCTCATACTCCACCCCGGAGGGCTTGATGATGACCAGCCCCTTGTCCCGGTCGACAGCCGACACGTTGCCCCAGGTGAAAGTGACTAAATGGTACTTGGGCAGCAGGAGGTTGGCCTCTAAGACCTTTTGTTTCAACGCTTCTAACATGAAATCCACCTCGTTTCGATCCGTCCTCCCCCGGCTGGGGGAGGACAGGCGGCTTACTTCAGTTTCCAGGCCAGGTCGGACAGGAACAGGTCATGCTCCAGGGACTCCACGGTGGTGTCCTTGGTGATGTGTACGAACTCAATGTCCAGCATGGTACACCAGTCCTTCATCTGTTCGGCGGTGACGTCGTAGCTGAGGACGGTGTGGTGGGCGCCGCCGGCGGTGATCCAGCACTCCACGCCAGTGGTCAGGGAGGGCTCCGCCTGCCACATCACCCGGGCCACCGGCAGGTTGGGCATGGGCAGGATGGGCTTGACGCAGTGGATGTCCTGGCAGATCAGCCGAAGGCGGCCGCCCATGTCGATGAGGCTGACCACGATGGCGTCCCCCTCCTTGCCCTCAAAGACCAGGCGGGCGGGGTCCTTTTCGTTCATGCCGATGCCCAGATGGTGGGTCTCGATGTGGGGCCGCTGGGCGGCGCAGCAGGGGCAGACCTCCAGCATGTGGGCCCCCAGAGAGTACTCCTTGCCGGGCTCCAGGTTATAGGTGTAGTCCTCCATAAACAGGGAGCAGCCGTTGCCCCCCTCGCCCATGGCCTTCATAATGGCGGTCATGGCGGCTACCTTCCAGTCGCCCTCGCCGCCGTAGCCATAGCCCAGCGACATCAGGTGCTGGCTGGCCAGGCCGGGCAGCTGTTCCATGCCATACAGGTCCTGGAAGGTGTTGGAGAAGGCCCTGCAGCCCTCGGCGTCCATCATCTTTTTGATGGCGATTTCCTCCCGGGCCTGGTAGCGGATGGCGCCCAGATTGGCGGTGGCCACATCATAACTGGCCTTATATACATTCATCAGGGCGTCAATTTCGGCGTCGGTGACCTCGTTCATCACCTTCACCAAGTCGCCAACTGCCCAGGTGTTTACCTGCCAGCCCAGCTTGGTCTGGACCTCCACCTTGTCGCCCTCGGTGACGGCCACCTCCCGCATGTTGTCGCCGAAGCGCATGACCTTCAGGCTCTTGGACACCGCTGCGCCCACCGCGGCTCTCATCCAGCTGCCGATCCGCTCCCGGACGGCCTCGTCCTTCCAATAGCCGGCGATGACCTTCCGGGGCATCCGCAGACGGGCGGCGATGAAGCCGTGCTCCCGGTCGCCGTGGGCGGCTTGGTTCAGGTTCATGAAGTCCATGTCGATTTCCTCGTTGGGGATGGCTTGGTTATACTGGGTGGCGAAGTGGCAGTAAGGCTTCTGGAGATTGGCAAAGCCGTTGATCCACATCTTGGAGGGGGAGAAGGTGTGACACCAGGTGATGATGCCGGCACAGGAGTCGTCATAGTTGGCCTCTTTCACCACGTCGGCGATCTCTTGGTTGGTTTTGGCGGTCACCTTGTAGAGCAGGGGGAAGGGCAGCGCCTTGCTGAGCTCCCCGGCCATCTCCTGGGCCCGTTGGGCAACCGTCTCCAACACCTCGGGGCCGTACAGGAACTGACTGCCTACCACAAACCAGAACGAATAATTCATAAAAATTCCTCCTTACAATTTCTCCACAGCGGTCTTTTCCACATCCAGCAGGGCCTTGTACCGCTGGATGTAGGTGTTGAAGCCGGCCACGGCGGCGGGGTCGGGCTGGATGGTGGAGCCGGACACCCCGGTAAACACCCGGTTGAACAGGAAGTCCTCCAGACGCTCCCCCTCGTCCCGGCTCAGCCGGTAGGCGGCCAGCAGGGCCATGCCGTAGGGGCCGCCCTCTCCGGCAGTCTCCATACAGGTGACCGGGGCGTTGCAGGCAGCGGCCATATAGCTCTGGCCCACCACGGGGGTCTTGAACAGCCCGCCGTGGCCGGTGAGGGAGTCGATGGACACATGCTCCGAGGCCAGGATGTCCATGCCGATTTTCAAGGTGGACATGGTGGCGTAGAGCTGAGCGCGGAAGAAGTTGGCCAGGGTGAATTTGCTCTCCGGGGTGCGGGCCACCAGAGGACGGCCTGCGTCCATATGGGTGACCCCCTCGCCGGCCAGATAGTTGCACACCAGCACGCCGCCGCAGTCCGGGTCCCCCTCCAGGCTCTTCTCATAGAGCTTGGTGTACAGCGCTCCGGCGTCGGGATCGGCTCCAAACAGCTGGGCGGTCTCCTTCAGAACGCTCACCCAGGCGTTGGTGTCATTGGTGCAGTTGTTGCAGTGGACCATCGCCACCGGCGCGCCGGTGGGGGTAGTCACCAGGTCGATCTCCTCGTAGACCTTTTCCAAGGGCTTTTCCAGCACCACCATGGAGAAGATGGAGGTCCCGGCGGACACGTTGCCGGTCCGGGGGGCCACGGCGTTGGTGGCGGTCATGCCGGTGCCCGCGTCCCCTTCGGCGGGGGCGAAGGGGATCCCGGCGGGGAGCAGGCCGCCCAGCAGGGCAGAGCCGGCTTCGGTGAGGGTCCCGGCCTCCCAACCGGCCGCAAGCACCTTGGGGAGAAGAGCCTCCAGCTTCCAGGGCTGGGCCTGGACAGCGGGGAGGTCGTTAAACTTCGCCAGCATCCCGGCGTCGTAGTCCAGCGTCTTGCTGTCGATGGGGAACATGCCGCTGGCCTCGCCCACGCCCACCGCATTCACGCCGGTGAGCATGTAGTGGATGTACCCCGCCAGGGTGGTGAGGTGGGCGATTTGGGGGACGTGCGCTTCCTTGTTCAAAATCGCCTGATACAGATGGGCGATGGACCAGCGCTGGGGGATGTTGAAGCCGAAACGCTCGGTCAATTCCGCCGCGGCGGGGCCGGTGATGGTGTTCTGCCAGGTGCGGAAGGGGACCAGCAGGTTCCAGTCCTTGTCAAAGGCCAAATAGCCGTGCATCATAGCGGAAATTCCGGCGGCGGCGATTGACTCCCGGTGTTCCACGTGGGAGAGGGCGGAGGTTAAACCGGTCCACACCTCCTCCAAGGGATAGGTCCACACCCCGTTTTCATAGGTGGAGGCCCAGGTGTAGTCTCCGGAGGAGACGGGCCGGAAGGAGCTGTCAATGGTGACAGCCTTGATCCGGGTGGAGCCCAGTTCGATGCCTAAACAGGTGTTCATATCCCAGCCCCCCTTACTTCTTGTTCTTGCGCAGCAGCACAATGCTCTGAATGACCAGGAACAGGCAGAGCATAGCGGCTACGGTGATGTTGGACCACCAGGCCTCGTCGAAGCCCAGGGAGGCGACAATGCGCTTGATGGTGTTTAGGCTTATCACACCGAAGAAGGTGCCTATCACGTTGCCCACGCCGCCGGTGAGCAGGGTGCCGCCGATGATGGAGGAGGCGATGGCGT
>CAMWBA010000141.1 GCA_947172355.1 uncultured Bacillota bacterium | reverse complement strand
TCGGTTCGGATTGTACAGAGCTAAGTCTCTTCACTCGTTTATCAGTCAAACGAAAATTCATGCTGGCCCCTCCTTGGGAATTTTTGAAACCTGGGTAAGATTATCATATTTTGGCGCGTTTGTCAACACACAAGTCAATGTCAGGCAATCTCTCCGCAAAAATGATACTTTTCGCCTGTTTCGCAAAGTGTTGTCAGCAACTCCGCTCCATAATTTTTGTGGTCTTGTCCATATCAGCGAGAAGATCATGCCAGAGGTCACAGTATGGCAGAACCGGCCGCTGGAGACGGTGTATCCCTTCGTATTTCTGGACGCCATCCACTACAAGGTGAAGGAAAACCATCAGTACCAAACCAAGGCGGCGTATGTGGTTTTGGGCATCACCATGGACGGCACAAAGGATATCCTGGGCGTGTGGATTGGCGAGCATGAGAGCAGCAAATTCTGGCTGAATGTGTTGAACGGCCTCAACGTTTTGGATATTCATCTGTTCTGTGTGGACGGTCTGAAGGGCTTCGTGGAAGCTATTAGGGCTATTTATCCCCACAGCCAGGTACAGCGCATCGTCCACCAGATCCGCTCCTCCACCCGCTATAAGGACATCTGGTGGAACTCATTATTTCAGAGGTTCCTCAAACCCTTCTTGACACCCAGCCCAAGCGTTCCAACGGGCATTTCAAGTGGGTTGACTTTATCCGGCGCTTCTGGCACAGGGACTGCGTGGCAGGCGTTTCCCTCGCCGCTTTCTCGGATGCTTACCGCAAATGGTGTGTTAAATCCGGCTATCGCTTCTCTCGGTCTGACGCTGAAAGGCTCCACGCAGCTGCCAGAAACTCCGTGGCTGCATTTCCCAAAAGCGACAGCACCAAGTCAGGCCGTGGACAGCCTGAACGCCGTCTATGACGTGCTGTACATCCTGCGCGGGGAGATGCTCCGTCTGGCCTCCTTGCTGCCGGAATTCGATGTTGTCATAGCCATGCAGGGCGCAGGCGAGGTCACCGGACCACAGCTCATGGCGGAGATCGGCGATGTGCGGCGGTTTACCCACAAGGGCGCTCTGGTGGCCTTCGCGGGCATGGACGCGCCGCCCTTCCAGTCCGGTACTTTATTCATGTCCTCTTGCAGCTACTCCTCCGGCGGAAAAGACGCGGGTGGCAGTTCAGAAATTGGCGGTCTCGGCGTTACCATGATAATTTCCGGCGGCTGGGTCACAACAATCACGTCAGGAGGCGTATTTTCAGCTTTGATATGTTCCTGATAAATGATACCGCCGGCTATCAGGACAATGGCCAAGAGACACAGTGAAAAAAACAGGCAAATCCTACGCAATCGCCTTTTCGCGGCCTGGGTGGCAGCGTTATAAGGAAGCACCTGCTGCAGTTCCCGGGCCATCACATCAGGAGGGCCGTATTGTTCCTCAATCTCTGCGAGAGGTGCATGATCGGCATTGGGGATGGTATCTAATATCTCTTGCTCCAATGCAGTGATCAAACGCTTTTGTTCGGTTCGTGAACAGCACAGCCCCTGCTTTACCCGCTTTAGATATGTTATATATGCCGGCGCCATAGTTAACCCCCATTTGCACGTCAAGACTGCAATATTACTGCTCATGATCCTCTACAATATCCATAAACGCCTGATGAATTACCCGGTATTCATCCAAAGTGCGGGCCAGATACTGACGGCCCTTTTCGGTAATCGCGTAATAACTTCGGGCGCGGTTGTTGGTCACTTCTGTTTTTTCCACCTGGATATATCCTTGTTCTTCCAGGCGGTAGAGAATGGGATACAGGACGGCAATCGTAAATTTCCCGCCGCTTTTTTCCTTCATAGCCTGGGAAATCTGGTAGCCGTACATGGTGCGATCCTGTAAAAGACGCAGGACAACAAGCGGGCTGGTTGCCCGTTTGTAATAAGCCTCAAAGCTATGACCTGCCTCTCCCATATGCACTCTCCTCACTTTGCTAAAATATTTATAGCTCTATTTTTTCAAAAAGTCAATATATAGTATTGACATATATAGAGCGATTATATATAATCTTGCATCAAGAGGGAGGAAGAATCTCTGCACTCCCGCTTTATGCCAAACAATGAAATGAGGTCTTAATATGAAAAAACATCGCGCTTTGGCTTTCACGCTGTCTGGCGCCATCGCCCTGTCATGCCTGCTGGCAGGCTGTGACACAGCACAGCCCCAACAACCTTCCGATCCCGTTACAGCCAGTGACAGCATATCTCTGCCGCCAGATGATACGTCATCTCCTGCCATTTCCTCCGGCAGCCCCTTTATTGTGAAGGATGTCAACGGCGGCGACTATGATCTCGCCTCGACCCCCTGGGGAATCAAGTATCCCTTTATGGTGGACTACTTCCGGGCGCTTCTTGAGGAAATCCGGGCCAATGGCGGAGACGAAACCATGGAAAACGACTTATGCTCCAATTGGACAAAGACACTCCTGCCCGAATCGTGCATTACGGCTTTTGGCACTCCTGCAATCTCGCTTTTGGGTTTTGACAAGGAGGGTAATTTTGATCCCAATGGCCCACAGCTCACAACAACGATTCGTTCTGCTGTGCTGGACGAAACAACGACCCTTGCGCCGGAGCTGTTGAGAGCGGCCTACCAGGAAAGAGCGGAAACCCAAGGTTATTTGACGGTGGAGCTTACCGTAGAGAACACCGGGAGCGAGGAAGTGAATTTCTCACTCAACAGTATCCGTCCGTATGTGTTTGTCAATGGAGAGCTCGCCCACGATACCACCGTCACAGAAATGATGTCGGCCTCCAATACGGAAGGGAGCATGAGCGGCAGCACCTTTTTCCACTGTACTCTGGCTCCCGGCCAGTCCCAGGATTATACAGCGGTATTCTACGCGGATCGCCGAATTGAATTGGAGGATATTTTCCTGGAACTTAATTATACTGGCCGGTATATCGAGCCCATTCCCACCGAAGATCCCATCGTTGATACTGTGACCGGCATATTCTGTGCGCTGAAGTGAGGCCGGATTGTATGAGCAAGGTTTTTCGCTTTGAGCTTTCTCGCGCAATGGGCGGCATCCGCTTCCGTATAGCTGTTGTAGTAGGGATCGCCGTATCAATCATGCACTTTTTGACCGATGTACTGCCGTTGGTGAAATGGCTGGACGAGTGGAAAGGCGATTCATTTGCTGCGCCACACTCCGCCTATCGGCATTGGATCGGTATGGACTTATCCACTGTATGGCCTGTGCTTCTGTTCATGGTGCTGCCCCTTCTGGCGGCGCTGCCAGCGGCGGAACATGATTGGTATGACCGAAACAGTGGGTATTTGAACCAAATCCGGCTGCGCTGTGAAATCTGGCAGGACAAAATGGCAAAGACGGCGGCAGTTTTTGCATCGGCATTTGTGGTGACAGTAATCCCCCTGACGGTGGATTTCCTGCTTACCAGCGCCGTTCTGCCCTGCATAGCCCCGGAACCAGCCAGTGGGCTGTATTCCATCACGGACAGAAGTATGTTCGGGGCATTGTTTTATCAATTCCCCATGCTCTATGTTGTTGGCTACACCATATTTGACGGTGTTTTTATCGCTGTCTGGACTACGCTTTCACTCACATTCAGCCGATGGCTGAATCAGCGGTTCCAGGTTATATTGGCCCCTTTTTTGATATACCTGATTTTCTATTTTCTCGGTATATGGTCGGAAACGTCCAACATAGCGCCCATGGCCATCCTCCTGCCCTTCCAGCCGATAGCAAATATATCGTTTGGAATCCCGTGCGCGATCCTTGGCGGTCTGCTGCTCCTTCTTTTTGTATGCTATTTCAGCCCATGGAGATTGAGCGATGAAGTGTAACCATAATGCAGGGTCATTGCGTATGCGGCCCCGCCTGATTGCCTGCGTCATGCTTGTGTGCGTTGGCATCGCAGGCTGGGCCAATGCACTGGATTGGGCCAGTTATTATTCCCGCTTGGGTATTGCATTAAGCCTTGCAGACTATGCCTGGTTTTCTCAGCAGCTTTCCCTGATCCCGCCTCTGATTGTACCGCTGATGATGTTCTATCACGGAATATCCCACACCGGCATATATGCAAAGCGGAATATGTACCTTTACCCATCACGGGGGGCTTACTGGCTGACGCTGTGCCGCGATGCTCTGGCGGAAGCTATGGTCGGGAGCATCGTGATTACGATCTGTTCCGTTCTTCCAGGTTTAAGCGGCAAAAAAACGCTCCCTGTCATGAATTGGGGCGGGGCAGGAAGCGTGTTTGCTCTTATGACGGGAAACCCACTGCAAGCAGCCGTCCCGCCGGTGGTGGTCTTTGCGGGGTATTGGGCGGCGGCGTGTTTACAAATTATGGCCTGCCTTCTTCTGTACGGCATATTGGAGTGCCGCTTTCGGCCATTTGCGGCTTTTATTGCTGTACTGCTATTTAACCTGGCCTTCAACAGTCCGCTCCGTCATTCGATATGGGATTGGGCAAGTCTGAGCTATAGCTGTTGGGCAAAGCCTTATGGTGCGGCGGTACTGCTGGCAGGATGGCTGGCATTCATTGCCATCCTATACCTTCTGGGCCGTGCGGTTTATCGAAAGGCGGATGTGCTATGAACAAACCCTGGGCAATGATAAGGCAGGATATTGTGCTGTCCTTCCAGGATTCCCGTTGGGGGCTGGGGATTGGAGCATTGCTCTTTTTCGCCGCCGCAATGGCATACCAAACATCGCTGGGGCCTGCGGAGCGTGTGCAGGAAATTCCAATGTTGTCCGACTACATCGCGTTTGCCTTTGCTGGAAGCTGCCCATTTATCCATGGTTCCAGCGCTCCATTCACATTGCCGATTATCTGGTTCACACTGATATTTTTCTGCATACATACCTGTGCCCTTTTCCCCTACAGAATGATGCGGGGAATGGGGGTCGGCCGGTTGCTCCAGACCGGGAGCCGCTTGAAATGGTGGTGCAGGCTTTCAGTTCTCGTCATTTTCTGGTGCGCGGCCTATATGCTGATGGGTCTGCTGTGTATGGGGATGATAGGGGTCGTTCGATATGGCGCCTGTCAAATGGGAGCGATACCTGTAAGCCTGATCGGTGCGGTCTTTCTTACCCTGTGTGTCTTAGCGGAGCTGCAAGCTGCTTGCTCGGCGCTGGCCTCGCCCCTGATAGGTGAGCTGCTCAATGTGGCGTTGATGGTATGGGCGGCGTTTTGGAATCATCCGGCGCTTTGGCCGCGTTATTCTATGCTTTTGCGGAGCAGCGCCTTTTCGATGGACGGTTTCTCGCCTGTCAGAGCATCGGCCTATCTGATTGCCTCTTTTCTGGCTGTATTCAGTGTGGGCGCAGCTCTATTTCAAAAAAGCAGTATCTTATCGCATAGTAAAGGACGGTGAGCGGCATATGAAAATTGATATTGACCATTTTACAAAAAAACTGCATGGACGAACCGTATTGGACGATGTAAATCTCCATTTTGACAGTGAGGGCAAGGGCCTTATCGTCGGCCTCCAGGGAATCAACGGCAGCGGAAAAACCATGCTGATCCGGGCATTGTGCGGCTTGATCTATGCCACACAGGGAACGCTTTCTGTGGATGGGCAGATTTTGGGAAAAGATATTTCTTTTCCTCCCAGTGTGGGTGCGCTTATTGAAAATCCAGCTTTTTTGAACGAGTACACTGGGCGGAGAAACCTGGAACTGCTCGGTTCTATCCGAGGGGAATTGCCGCAAGGCCATATTGACGAGGCGTTAAACGCAGTTGGCTTGAATCCCAATGACCATAGAGCATACCGTAAATATTCGTTGGGCATGAAACAGCGCCTGGGCATTGCCGCCGCTATCTTGGAGAAGCCGCAATTACTTCTGCTGGATGAACCTTTTAATGCGCTGGATCAGGATGGGGTGGAGCAGGTCAGTCATGTGGTTCAGGAGCAGCGGGCCGCTGGGGCAATGGTGTTTCTGGCCTGCCATGATGCCAAGGAACTATATGGTCTGTCCGATATTGTGATTACAATGAAAAGCGGCGCAGTTTCGTCGGTAGAAAACATACGGCAGGCAGGTGAGTGATGTGGGCAGAAAAAGGCAGCTTTGGCTATTTGCCGCAATCATGGGCATCGTTATAATGGTGGTATGGTCAACTTGCTTTGTGCGCGCCAATCGGGCCTATCCGCAGGCAGAGGTAACCCGGGCAGAGCTGGATGAGCCGCTGGAATATGGGCAGTATACAGTCACAGTTAAGAAAGCCTGCATGGAGGAAACCGCCGCCCTCTATGAAGAAAACGGGCTGTCCACAGCAGACAGGACTTTGCCGGAAGCGGTCCTGCTCTGCACTGTTACGATCGAGCGGAACGGTCCTGATCTGGTCGGCCAGGAACAGGCTGATTTGAAAATGCCACATATAGCCGCCGTGTCCGGGGCCTGGAGCAGCATGGTGGATACAGGTGAATTATACCATGCGCTCAATAAAGAGACTGTGGCGTTGAATGAGCTTCGGCAAGGGGAAAAACAGACGTACCTTTTGCCCTTTGAGTTGTGGAGAGGCAGCTTCTCCGACATAAGTTGGGAGCACCTGAGCGAACGTTCCTTTATGCTCCAACTATCCCTATATCCTGATAAATGCGAGATCTTGCTTTAAGGTTAAGCAAAGGCCGGTCGCGTTAATTCGCAACCGGCCTTTTAAACATTCTGAAACTTACCCTTGACAAAAGTTCTCTGAGGACGGCCTGTCCGGGATGGAGGCGGAGTACGCCCGGTACATGGATGCGGTGGCTGTGCTGGAACAGTGCGGCATCCCCAGAGAACGGCTCTCTGCGGAAAAGGCGGAAATTTACGAACAGGTGGCGGAGGTCAACCGGCAGAT
>CAMWBA010000140.1 GCA_947172355.1 uncultured Bacillota bacterium | reverse complement strand
CAAAAGGTTTCGCATTCTCTCTGAACGCTATCGCAACCGCAGGCATCGTTTCGCACTTCGCTTTTCTTTGATTGCTGGTATCTGCAATTTTGACCGTTTTGCCTAATTTCGCAAGAGGTCTAATATCATTCCTCCTGTCTTTTAGGCAGAGAAAAGCAGCCCCGAAGGACTGCTTTTCTCTGTGAAATGGGTTTAGAATTGGCTTGGGGAATAGCGCACCGTCACAACGATAACGGTCTTTTCCGCCTCGTCCACACGAAAGATAGCGGTGTAATTTTTGACAAATAGATGACGGTAGCCTTTGTTGGCATACACGCCGGTCCTGCGGATGGGACAGCGGTTCGGGAAGTGTTCCAGAGACAGGATTTCCCGCTCAATTTCCTCCACCAGCTTTAAGGCCGTACCTGGCTGCAACAGAGTTTCTGCAATATACTTGTAGATACCATCAAGATCGCGCAGAGCGCGGCTCATCAGCTTTACCGTATAAGAATCAGCCAAAATGCTTCCTTTTCAGAGAAGAAAGGGCTTCTCTGGCGTCATGGAGCTTGCCGTCATGGGCAAACTCGGCCTCCGCCTCTGAGATGGCTGCGTCAACAGCAGCGGTTTCCAGCATTTCCTCATAGGTTTCAATGCTCATAGCCACCAAATCGCCGTAGGGGTTTTGGCGTTCTGCCTTTGGAAAGCCAACCCTCTTTTCCCAAGGCTCCAGGCCCAGCTGGACTGGATCAACGCTATCATGCAGGAGGACGTCTCCGGCATACGGATTATCAAAGCCTGTGTCCGGGAGGTTTATGAGAAGGCTCGGTTCGGCAGGGCAAATGATGAACTCATCAAGACACAGCTGAAGGTACTGGTAATTTTTGCCTTTATGAATCCGGCCATAAACGCCCTGATGTACCTGACGACAGCCGTCATCTGCCTTTCCAGTTCCCGGCAGGTAACCAGCGGCGGCGCGACCCCTGGGGTCATTATGGCGGCCATCACTTATACCACACAGCTGCTTCACGGCATCCTTATGCTGGTCAGAGCGTTTGTTTACCGTCCTGGACGAACAAGAGGAGGATATGTCCGGGGAGCCTCTGGAACCCCACCGTGCGGCGGTGGAGTTTTCCCATGTGGACTTTGCCTACGCTCCAGGGCACCCGGTGCTTCGCGACTTTACCTTGCAGGTGCCTCCCGGGAAAAAGGTTGCTCTTGTGGGGGCAACCGACAGTGGAAAGACTACAGTGGTCAACCTGCTCCGGCGTATATTTGAAAGTGCAGATATACATGAATGACCTCCTGTTAGGTATAAAAAATACCGGCAAGGCAGACCTTGACCGGCTGAATAGGGGTATGCGGTTATCTTGACTGATCCCGCTGGCGGCGTTTCGCCCAGCCCTCCAGCAGCTTGATGATGGTTTCCTGCATCCGCAGGGGTGAGTAGGAACACGGAAAGTATTTACGCAGTACCTAGCCGGAAATGCTGATGCCGTCGTTTTCCGGCTTTTTCTGCTCCATCATAATCTCCAGCATGGTATCGTCGTTTAGCTCGCCGGATTGAGAGAGCTTTTTCATTCGCTGCGCCTGTGACAGCGAGGGCGTGGCCTGTTCGCTGTCAATGGCAAGGAAATAGGCGGTGCTGTTTTGGATATTCTCCGTATGCGGTTCGGCACTGCGGGGAAAGTGATCGCCGCGGATGGAAAGTCCATTCGCGGTACAGCAAAATCAGGGGAACCCCCACAGCCTGCTGCAGATTCTCAGCGCATATGTGACAGAAAACGGCGTGGTGCTGGCGCAAAGAGGCCATTTATGAGAAAACCAGCGAGATCCCCGTTTTCCAAGAGATGCCCACCTATCTGGATGTCGAGAGGAAAACAGTCACCGCCGATGCCATGCACTTCCAGCGGGAAACCTGCCGCAAGGGGATTCAGCGCAAAGGAAACGGACAGATCCCAGACTGTAGAGAAGAACGCGGGATGTCTCCGCAAGGCAACGGATGTGGCTTTTTCGGGAGATGATTGCCGCTTTCTGAGCGAAAACGCCAACCGCGCCATGAATGTTTTACACAAATTCGCACTGGCTGTCCATAAAAACTTCCTTGCCTGCCATCACAAGAAAGTTTCCATAAAGGCTCATATGTTTTCTGCTCTTTTGCACCTGCCTTCTTCCTCTCTATCCTTCGCTTTTTATGTGACGGGCGTGGCCTTGCTGGGGAAGTCCATTGACATTTTTCTTGCTTTTTGCGCTGATATTCCCGGATCTCCAAAGGCCGTATTCTATTTTTGCAACGCAAATATTGAGCCAGGAGCTTGGCCTGTGAAACAGTGGGCGCGGGCTACTGCCCGGTAATCGCTCCGTCCGACAACGTCGGATACAACTATCCGCAGGATAGTTTGCGCTCATGCTTGCCCTCCCTCAAAAGGGAGGACTTTTGTAGGACATCTGCACATCATTTGCAACCCCTGGAAATTCCTCGCAGTCCCGTCGTTTTTCGCGATAGCAACCCCACATTTCACCCCAAATTCTCATTAGCAACCCTTATCGTGATTTTGCACTAGAAAGCCCGGAATCCCTTGAAACGACCGGCGTTGTGAATTGGCGGATGGGTGCAGCGCAACCCACCCGCCTTTCTCCTGCTATCTGTATGGAGGCCCGAGCTTTAGCCTGCTTTTTTATCCGATGGTGCAAAACCCGCCTCATTTATGGGAGAATTCGGCCGTACACGTCCTATTCTACCCACAGTTGAACCTGCCCTCTGAATTCGCAAATGAAGTTATACCCTTATTCCCTCTTTTATGCTATACTGGCCTTGAAAGGAGCGGATGTTATGGGCAATCAGGTTGGCAGGAACATACATACCCTGCGGAAGCAGCAAGGGCTGACCCAGGAGCAACTGGCAGACTCAGTAAAGGTGTCTTTCCAGGCTGTCTCTAAATGGGAGAATGGTAACTCCTTGCCAGACATTTCCACGCTTCCCCTATTGGCCAATGTCCTGCACTGCAGCATTGATCAACTGATGGGCTATGCGGCAGAGCAGAAACGCATTACCGACTATGAAGAACGCTATAAGGCCGATGGCTACTATTGGGGCGTGCAGCCCTCTCCTATGTGTTATGAGATAATGAAGCTTTGTCCTCCCATAAAGCCTCTGCGCCTGCTGGATGTGGCTTGCGGCGAAGGGAAAAACGCGGTGTTCTTTGCCCGCAATGGGTACAGCGTCACCGCTTTTGACGCGGCACACCTGGGGTTGGACAAGGCAAAACGCCTTGCCGAAAAGGTTCAGGTGGATATCAACTTCTTCCGGGCTGATCTGCGTGATTTCCGGCTGGACAGCCATTTTGATATTGTGTTCTGCTCTGGCTCTCTGCACTACATTTCTCAAGAGCTGCGGCGGGAGATATTGGAAAATTACCAGGCGCACACAACAGATGCCGGGCTTCATGCCCTGAACGTATTTGTGAGGAAGCCCTTCCTCATTACGGAATCCGACCAGCGGGAGGGCCGTTATAAATGGGTGTCCGGTGAGCTTTTCACTTATTACGCCGACTGGCTCATCGTCCACTGCGAGGAGAAAATTTTCGACTGCATGAGCGGCGGTTCCCCGCATAGGCATTGCATGGACACCCTGTACGCTATCAAGCAGACCGCCGTGATCTGAGTATTCGGAAAGGGATGAGCCTATGAAAAAAATTATTTCCGGCAAAGTAAGAGAAGTTTACGAAACGGGAGAAAGCCAACTGGCCATCGTAGCTACGGACAGGATCTCGGCATTCGATGTCATCCTGGACTCCGTTATAAAAGACAAAGGAGTGGCGCTTACGCAGATTAGCAATTTCTGGTTTGATTATACCCGCGCTATTGTGCCAAACCACATCCTTTCAGCTAACCCTGCGGGGCTGCCCCAGCCCTGCCAAAAGCGCACAGTCTTGGTTAAGAAACTGAACATGCTGCCTTACGAATTCATCGTGCGGGGCTATATGTTTGGCAGCTTGTGGAAAGAGTATCAGGCGGCTGGGAGTTATAATGGGAACAAGTATCAACTGGCAGAAAAGCTGTCGGAGCCTGTCCTGACGCCTGCGGCAAAGAACAGCGCGGGGCACGATGAAAATATATCAATGGAAAAGCTGCGGCAGGATTTGGGCCCTGATGAGACAGAAAAAATCTATAAAATCAGCTTTGCTCTCTATGAAACCTGTGCAGCACACGCTTTACAAAAGGGCATCATCCTTGTAGACGCAAAATTCGAGTTTGGGTATGATGGAGATGGTACTCTCACCTTGGGCGATGAAATTTGCACACCGGATTCCAGCCGGTTTTGGGCAGCGGAGGACTACCGGACGGGCATATCGCCAAAGTGCTTTGACAAGCAGTTCGTGCGGGATTGGCTTACAGACAATGGGCTGGATGGAGTAGAGCCTGGGCCAGCGCTGCCGAAGGATATCGTGCACACTACTGAGGGGCTTTATAGGGAATGTTTCCGACGACTTACAGGCAAGAATGAGTATTAGCAGATAGCAAGGCGGGATAGCCTTGCTTGAAGTAAACCATCGGAAAAAGGAATTCAAGATGCCTGTACAAAAAGGGGAAACTTCTCTGCTGCGCGGAATTTGTTTTGCTACTCTAGTTTTGAACGATGGGGAGTGCCCAAAGCGAGGAGTTTATAGAAAGAAATTCATCAATTTGGATAAGTGGTTTTAGGTCTTGTTTGAAAAATCGAAAACGCTGTTTTTTGGCCCATAAGCGGCCATATTCTGCGTCAAAAATCCTCGCCAACCGGCAGGTTGGCTTGCGGTTTTTTCCTGGAATCTGACCACTTCTGAATCAAAAATTCGTCATTTCCTCTATTTTCAAACAAGCCCTAGGATCAAACCTTTTTTTCAAAAGGGTTTGCAGGGCTATGCTTCAGGCGGGAGTGTCCAAGCGAACAGTTAAAAAAATCGAGAAGAGAAAAAGGAGGTTGGGAGAGAGGGGAGAGCACCCGAAAGCGAGCCTTGGCCGCTCCGAACCGATTGTAGGCACGCACAAAAAGACCCAGAGCAGCCCTGAGGTTCTCCAGCTTGCGTGGAAAGCTGGAAAACCTTCAGGCCGTTCTTACTGTGTTCCTTCGCGCTTATAACCGCTTTGGAGCACAGAAAAGCCGTTATCTCTCCCGTCGTTCTGCAGCGGTTGCGCGAGGCCAAAGGCTACACCCAGCAGGCGTTCAGCCGCGCGGTCAGGACGAGCCGCAGCCACTATTCGCAGAGCGAGACAGGAGAGAAACACCTCGACTGGAACGAAACCCTCTGGAAGTCCGGCTAGGGCGATGTACAACACTTCCAGCCCCTGTCACACTGTTTTCTCCTATGGTAACTCCCGGCAGAAGGATACAGCCGCTGCCAATCCAGACATTATTCTCTATCTCGATGGGACGTGCATTGGATCTGCTATAGAAAAGCCCGCCAGCCTTGAGAAAAAGGCGGCGGGCTTTTTTGTACAGTACAAACTCAGACGCGGATGTCGAAATTATACGGGCTGGAAGGGGGCAGCATTTCCTGCAGCTCCTGGAGAGCCAGCTCTTCGGTATCCATCATCTTCTTGGTGACAGCAATGGAATAATTCTGTTGAAACATCGCAGCGCTCATGCTCATGCTGGCAGAAGCGATACTGTTCATCATGTCCATGGCCAAAACCTCCTTATAATGTACTCATTGTTATTATAGGCTTTTGCACTTGGAAAGTCAAGCAACAATATGACGCGTTCACGCCCGTGGCGGATGTCATAATTGTTTTAGACACTTTGAGAAAGGCGTCTAAAACAATTTTTTATTTACAGGCAGTGTGAGAGGCAGACAAAACCAACAGAAAACGGATTGTAGAGAAAGAGCCGTTTCAGGCTGGCAAGTGAATATCCCACACATGGGTAAAACTTCCGAAATTTGGGGCAGGGACTAAGTTTGCGGAGGGAGTCGCAGGATTGTTTTAGACACTTTCCGGAAAGGGAATGGGAACGGTATGAAGCAGTATTTCATGGAGTACGAGAGCGACAGGAAGGTATGCGGCGGGTATTCCCACGTCTGGGGTTTTGCCAGCAGCATTAAAACTGCGAAAGGGTATATCGCCAGGTGCAGAAAGCGGGAGGCGGGGCATAATCCCCGGAATTTCCGTATCTATGACGCCTGGGCGGACTGCCCGGAGGGAGAACATGTCCCCTGCGTGTACCATGAAGCGTAAGGAAAGGAGGCTCCATGGCAAAAGCATTTAAAGAACTGACGGAGGAGGAGCGGCAGAGGCAGCAGCGGCGGCAGGAGATCGCCCGGCTGTGGGCAGAAGGGGAAAGCTGTCGGGCTATCTGGTTGACGTTGACACCGATTTTCTGTATCTCTGCGGTCATTGCCTTTATATCGGCATGGTCTATCTGAATGATATACCCGTCAATGGCAATCTTCCGCAGATATGCCGCCATGTTCCGGGTGGGTACGAGCTTCATTTTTTCCAGTATTAAATCCCGTTCCGCTTCCGTCACTCTGAATTTGATTTGCACCGTCCTTTTGCGTCCGTCCATGTGTTCGCTCCTTTCCTTTCCGTTCCGAGGGTTTGGGACACTTCCCAACAAGCAATTTTCAACCGACGCGCCGCAGCGCGGGAGGGGGAAAATACGGAAGTGGGTACCCGCTTCCTATGCTTGCTACGAATGTTTTTATCCCTTATGCCCTTATCCCTTACTACGGAGCTATGCCCGGTTTTGCCAAACTTCCGCAAAAGAAAAACGCTGCAATCCTCAAAAAAAGATTACAACGCTCTCTAAACCTTATTCAATTCTGACGGACACTTCTTATCTGCCCTCTGTTTCGACTTCCGCTATCTCCTTTGCCGTTGCGCTCACAATCCGTATGCCTGTATCGCTCATACCGTCAAGGA
>CAMWBA010000139.1 GCA_947172355.1 uncultured Bacillota bacterium | reverse complement strand
GCTCTGGCTTTTGTACCGTAGAGTAAAAACTGCCGCACGACGGCAAAAGAAAAAAAGCCGTCGTACAGTAGAGCATTGTCACGCCCCATCACGCGGCGGCTTTGAGAAATCAAGGCCGCTGTTTTTATAGCCATTGGCGGCAACAGGAGGACGCCGCCATGCAATTGTGGAGAGATAGGCACTTATCAAAAAAGCCTGCCCCCTGCAACGGCATCCCTTACCCCAATATGCGAAAATAGTCGTTTTCTGACGGCTCACACTGTTTTTCCTTTCGCCCGAATGGTCTTGCACCATTGGGTGCTTTTCTATGTCCAGGCTAATGGCACCGGCCCCGCTGCCTGCCCCCTCTATTCAGACCCCAAAAATCCGAAGGTCGTTTAGGGGGTTAGAATGAAAGTCATCAACCGACGGCTCTACTATCCCCATTGCCAGCAGGACAAGCTGGCGGAGGAACAGGCCGAGCGTGATCGGCTGACCGCTGCCTTGCGGGAGGCCCCGGCCTACGCCACCGATACCTTTGTGGAAGTACCAGACGAGGTTGCTGCTGCCATGGAGGAATGTCGGCTCTATGAGAACCGGCAGGAGGGCAGGAAAAGCTATTACCATGTTTACTCTATGGATTGCAGCCCCGGCATTGAAAATCACGCCATGTTTCTGGTGCAGTCCCCGGAGGATTTGATTTTCAGGGATATTGACGAGGCCGCTGATGAGGGCCGAAGTGCCGCAAGGTGTACGATCTGGACGGCCAAGGCCAGCGCATCCCAGACGGTGAAAGGAAACATCAACCGGGAAATCGCCGCCGACAACAAGCTGCTATAGGAAATCAAAGCCCGCATTACTCGGCTGTATAACTGGAACGAGGAATAGATATTAGGACTTCATTGTGAAGAGCAGTTCAAAATCTCATCCCCTGTGCAGACAGCGAATTTGCTAATTAGTTCCTTGTTTTCTTCTTGCCGAGAAATATCTGAATAGAACAGGATATCCGTAGGCATAGCCAATCTATGGACAATTGCGGACAGGACCTTGTAGGACGGATTGATAAGTCTATTTTCAATATTCTGATGGTGTTGAATCCCTATACCGGCCTGATCAGCAAGCATTTGCTGTGTCAGATTGTTCTTGTTTCTGGCAAAGCCATACTTTGGGGCAGCACAAATAAGTTGTGTCTTCACCGTCTCTCGAGAGTACTCGTTGCGGTAATCGGGCGTTGTGTCAGAACTCTCCACTCGCTGGCAGCGTTCCAGCCCCAGTTCCTCGTCCATCTCCATGGCCGTTTGGACCACATCCCAGAACCGTTCTTTCATGGCGGTTATGATCTTTGCCGCGCTGGTAAACTTCTAGCTCTTAATATACTCTTTCCGTAATTCCTGCGGTGCTGTATTCATTTTCTTCGACTTCTATCTTGTCTTGGATATTGTTTCCATTTTTGACGGAGTTGAAGTTTTTTATCCTGTCTAAGTTTGTCGTTTACACGAAATTTGATGGGGGCTCTTTTGGATTGGTATGACCGCGCTATTGTTGCTTATGTTTTGAGCCAACACAATGACAACAGGTTAGTCTTTCACCCCTTTGACAAGGCGATTGCGAAGCGCCGTCCCTCTTCGTATCCCTTTTTTGGCAAGCTGCCATTTTGCTTATCCGGAAAATTTTTCGGTAAAAAACAGCTCTGCCAGTTCCTCCGGCATACGGTCTGCCAGACGGAAGTATCCAATCCCCTCTTCATCCCAAAGATACCCCACCAGCTTTCCCTGGGCATTTCGGACATAATAGCTGTATGCGCCTCCTGGCTGCAGCTCCACCTGTTCCACAATGTCTCCGTCATAGCAATACAGCAAATCAAAGCTCAAAGGATCGTTGGAAGCGGCGTTCCAGTCCTGATAGAGAGGGTCGGAGGGCAGGGGAACCACCGCTGGAACATCCGCCTGACTTACATTGACCAACAGACTGGCAAAGGCCCAAGAGCTCTCTGTGCAGCCATGGATATGTTCATGGTAGTAGAAATTCTGGTTTGGCAGGTAGGAGGGCTCTACATTCAAAATGCCCACCCGTCCTGCGTCCGGCTCCACCCCATCCCGGTGGAAGGCATCCCGCACCAGCCCCGCAATCCGCTGGTCCGCTCGGTAGGTATCCCGGTAGTCGCCAATCTCACTGGCCCCGGCCAAACAGAACACAAAGGCCAGAACCGCCGCCAATACAGCGGCCCCCTCCCGGCGCAGAGACAGCCTCTCCCCCAGCCAGAGAAGCAGCGTATCTGCAATCAGCGCCAGGCCTGCAAAGGAGGTTACCGTTCCCCGCAGCGAAAACCAGGAATTCGCCAGCACCAGAAATACACTGGCCGGTCCCGCCGCCAGCAGTACGCCGGACAGCAGCGGCAGCCACAGTCCGCCCTCCCCTGTCTCCGAACTTTGGCCACGGGTCAGCCGCCACAGCAGGACGCACAGCCCCACCATCACAAACGCCCACAGCAGAAGCGGTCCGGACAACACCATCCGTCCTCCCCGGACAAACCCCTTGGCCAAGGTATAAAAACCACCCCGTCCGAAGGCATCCCAGAACTGTCCCAGCACCCGGGGCAGAAACTCCTTCCAATAGTACTCCCCTACCGGCAGCACCACGGAAGACCGGCCTGTGTAGATGCTTCCAATGTTCAGCCACCCGGTTATCACAAAAAACAGCCCCATGGCGGGCAGCCCCCACAGGGCCACGGCGCACCGCTTCCAGCTGCGGCGCTTTACGCCCCACTCCAGCAGAGCCGTTCCCGCTGTCAGTGTAATGGCCAGCACACCCGCCTGTTCATAAAAGCCAAAGGGGAGAATTTGAAGAACCAGATACAGCGCCAGCCGGCCTATCCCGCCGCTGTCCAGCCAGTTTAAATAGGACCAGGCGGTTAAAGCGGCCAACAGCGTCCCTACCACCACCCGGGTGGAGGCGGACAGCCAATAGGTCCCCTCCACTCCCAGGGGAAGCAGGGCCATAAACACCGGAAAGATGGGGCTCAGCCGGAAATACCGCTTCAGTATGGTCCAGATGAGGACAGCCGCAAAAGCATACATCAGGCAAATCAGCCCTGCCGCCCAAATCAGCTGGCCGGACAGCTTATCCCACAGGGTGTGGTCCGCGATGACAGCCAGCGGCCGGAAGGCCAGCAAGCCCGTAGTCTGCTGGAGCTCCCACAGTTCAGCCAGAGTGAAGGGGTTGTGATATTGAATGTAGTCGTCCAGCTGCTGGTAGTATTGAAACCCAAAGGCACAGATTCTGGCCAGCAGCAACAGGAAAATCGCCAGCACCGCTCCGGCAAAGCCGGCCCGCTTTTCTCGCAGTTCAAACACTTTGATAGACCTCCCTGTGGAGCTGAGACACCAACACCTCCACTTCCGGAAACGCTTTTGCCAGCCGCCGGGCCAAAGGAACACACACCACATGTTCCGTGGGGAAGTGACCGGCATCTAACAGGTTTAGTCCCAGGGCCTTGGCATCCAAAAATTGATTATACTTCAAATCGGCGGTGACAAAGGTATCGCAGTTTTGTCGCATGGCATCCTCCATCATGGAGCCGCAGGCGCCGCCCCCCACCGCCACCTTTTGCACAGGCTTGCCCCCGTCCACAAAGCGCACCGAAGAGGAGTTCAGCTTCTCCTTCACAAAAGCGGCGTACTCCGCCGCAGACAGGCCGGAGCGGTGTACCCTCCCCACCCGGCCGATCCCATAAGGCCGGCCTTTTTCGTCCACTCCTGCCTGATGGAGCTGACCGATCTCCGTCAACTCCAGTGCTTTGGCCAGACAGCCGTTGACCCCGCCGTGGGCGGCATCCAGATTGGTGTGGGCACAGATTGCGGCAACTCCGCACTCTAACAGCTCCAGCAATACCTGCCCGGTAACCGTCTCATCGGTAACGGACTTGACCGGCTGAAAGATAATCGGATGGTGCGCTACAATCAAGTCCGCCCCCTGCCGGTCCGCCTCGTCCGCCACCTCCAACGTGATATCCAACGCCACCAGAATCTTTTTCACCCCCCGGCCGCTCCGTCCTACCAGGAATCCGGCATTGTCAAAGCCTTCTTGGGTGTGAAAGGGGGCAATCTGATCCATAAACTGATAGATTTCCTTTACATTTGCCACTGTTCCCACTCCTTTTTCATATCCTGGAGTCCTTTCCAAACGTCCTCCAGTTCCCGTTTTTTGGGCAGCACGCCATCCCCCTGTGCCAAAGCCATTCCCTCCAGCGCTCGACCCGTTCGGGCAATCCACCGGTCCAGCCACTCTCCCCGCAGGGGGACATGGCAATTCCTTCCCGCCCACAGTTCCGCCGGAGACAGCGGGGCCATCTCCCCCGCCCGGACCAGCAGGGCGGTATAGAGGGTGTCTCCCTCTTTGGCCAGCCGCTCCTCCACAATCGAAAAACCGTTTTCCTGAAGCCACTTTCGCAATTCGGGCATGGAGGACATAGGCTGGAGAACTAAAATTTTGTCCTCCATACCACCTTCCTCTCCCCGCCACCATTCCGCCTTCCAATGGGCGCTCTCTAAAATATGAACGATGGTCTCCCCGCCCATGCCGGCGATCACGATACTGTCCGCCTCCCGCGGGTCCACCGCCGCCAGACCGTCGCACAGACGGAAGTCAATATTCTGTTCGCAGCCCGCCTCCCGGGCGGTCCGCCGGGCCCGATCCAAGGGACCCTCCCGCAAATCGGTGGCGATGACATAGGCAAACTGCTCCCTGTGGTTCTGGAGCAGCCACGCCGGCAGATAGGCGTGGTCGGTGCCCACATCCACCAGCCAAGCATTTTGTTCCCTTTTAACCACCAGATCCGCCGCCATCTGGAGGCGGGGAGAGAGATGAATCTGTTTCAATACCGCTCCTCCTCACTGTATCAGCATTCTGTCAGCATTCCATCCGTCCGCAGCGTCAGAATCAGCGCTTGGGCAAAATCCCGGGCCGCTTGTTCCCGTTCTTCATTGAGAAAGGGCTCTCCCCTGCCCCAGTCCCGGCGGCAGAGAATCCCCAGATAATTCAGCCTTCCATGGCGGCAGAAGCGCTTTACCCCTTCCTCCCACAGATCAGCCCCCTTCTCCGGCGGATAGCCGCAGGTGACAAGGGTGGCCACCCCCCGGCCCTCCAGCAGCTTAGGCCCCCTCTTTCGGCCATAGTTTTTTGTGCCGGCATAGACTGCCCGGTCCAACAGGGATTTCATAGGAGCGGTACAGAAAAAGGCGTAGACCGGCGTAGCCAAAACGATAACGTCACAGCCGGCCATCGCGGAAAAAATGTTCTCAAAGTCGTCCTTTTGGACACAGCCCAGACCGTCCAGGCTGTCCTGGCAAGCCATACATCCCATACAAGGGGCAAGTTTCTTGTCATAGAGCCAGATCAGCTCGGTCTCCGCCCCCAGGGCAGCGCACTCCGCCAGAAATGGGGCCAGCAGCGCAGCGGTGTTCCCCTCCCTGCGGGGACTGCCCATCAGCACACAGAACTTCAACCCGTCCGCCTCCCTCTCAATCGAACATTTGTACCCATTCTACCACAAAATGGTTCCGATGTAAAGGGCAAAATAACAGCCCTCCAGCCGTGCCGGAGGGCTGTTCATCCGCCGTTTATTCCCCGGCGGCGATCATCGCGTTGACCTTGGCCAGCAGTTCATTCACGTCCATCTTGTGGACGGCACACGCCTGCTCCACCGTCTCGCCCCGGGAGGCGGGACAGCCCAGACAGTGCATCCCAATGCCCATAAACACAGGGGCAGTCTGGGGCGCGATGGTCAGGATGTCGCCGATGATGGTGTCTTTTGTGATTGTCATAGTCACATTCCTCCGTTTATCTTTAGGATGTGGATAGTATAACCCATATGCGCTCTTTTTGCAACGAATTTTTTTCTTCCCTTTTGGGCAAACCAGCGCTATAATCAGATGAATTTAAAAATAAGGATCTGATCGTATGAATCAACCAACCCATCCTGCCGCCCAGCGGCTGCTTCCGGTGGCCTTGCTCACCCTGTCCGGCGGCCTTCAGGATACCTACACCTATCTTCGCCGGGGCAAAGTCTTCGCCAATGCCCAGACAGGCAATATCGTACTGCTGGGCCAAAGCCTGTGCGACGGGGACTGGGCCCGAGCCCTCCGCTACCTCCTCCCCGTGATGGCTTTCGCCCTGGGGGTGGCGGCGGCGGAATGGCTCCGGGTCCACCGGCCCCGCTGGCAGCGGCGGGTTCTGCTGTGGGAAATTCTCCTGCTGTTTCTAGTGGGCTTTATCCCTCACTCCCTGGACCAGCTGGCCAACGCCCTGGTCTCCTTCTCCTGTGCCATGCAGGTCCAGGCTTTCCGGCAGGTGGAGGGCTTCCCCTTCGCCAGCACCATGTGCATCGGCAACCTGCGCAGCGGCATGGAGTCGCTGTGTGTTTTCCTCCGCACCGGCGATGCGCAGGAGCGGAAAAAGGCTCGGCTGTACTTTCTTGTGATCCTCCTGTTCGCTCTGGGAGCCGAGGCCGGCAGTCTGGCCGTGGAGCTGCTGGATCTGCCCGCCATCTGGCTGTCCTGCCTTTTGCTGGCGTTCAGCGTCTGCCTGCTTGGTTAAACCCGCATAAGAAAAAGTCCGCCATAAGGCGGACTTTTTTCCTGGCTTGTTAATCAGCCCTGCTGCTCACGCATCTTGGCGAAGCAATCGCTGCAGTAAACGGGACGGTCAGACTTGGGCTCGAAAGGAACCTTCGCCTCACCGCCGCAGGCGGCGCACACGGCAGTGAAATACTCACGGGGGCCGCGGGCGGCGTTCTTGCGGGCGTCACGGCAGGGCTTGCAGCGCTGGGGCTCGTTCTGGAAGCCGCGCTCCGCATAGAACTCCTGCTCACCAGCGGTAAAGGTGAACTCGTTGCCGCACTCTTTGCATACCAGGATCTTGTCTTCGTACAT
>CAMWBA010000138.1 GCA_947172355.1 uncultured Bacillota bacterium | reverse complement strand
GGAACCGGCACAAATGGCATTACCTCGCCTCCTTGTCTTTCTGATGCCGCTGGACAGCGGGCCGCTCTGCCTGCGCCTCCTTTGCCGCCGCAAGCTGGCCCCGGATGGAGGGCTTTTCCCCATCCCCCCGTACAGCGGCTTCGACCATGTGGGAGTAGACGATGTGTGCATGACATGATTCTGAGGCAAAGCCGTTTTCAAATGCTTTTGCCGCAGCCTTTTCGTCCGCGTAGCAACGGTTCCAGGTATAGTACCGATACCCTTGCGGAGTTTCTTTGAACGCCCAAGATGAGAACGGATAGGTTGGATCATCCTTTTTTGCGAGTACCAGGCCAACCCCGCTGTCAAATTTAACCGTCCTTTGTATGGTATAGCCATGCGGCGTATCAATACCGGCGATGATCCGGGCACAGGCATCGAAAATTTGCTTGTTGAGTTCAGTATCACGTCCAACCTGAAACCAATGCCTCCGTCCATCCTTGTCTCTGTAAAAGATTCTGCTGATACCTTCTGCTGGGTATTTATCATCCACATAGCGAATCCTGCCAACGTCCTCTATTCTGTTTTCGTCTGTGAAAACAAAGGGGCGCTTTTGGGCAAGGTCATAGCCCACAGTTACGCCGAATCCTTCACCGTTGTATTTCTCACCGTCAATTTCCTTGGCTCTGATTTGGAATATCTCCGGTACGTCCGATAAGGCGGCCCAATATGTAGCCATACCATCCCAAAGGTCAACAGCTTCGATTTCTTTGAGTTTCATGTGTTACCTTGTCCCCCTGTCCTTTTGCTGCCGCTGAGTATTGAATTTCTCCGTCAGCGCCTCCTTTGCCGTCGCAAGCTGGCCCCGGATGGAGGGCTTCTTTCCCGCTCCCCATGCAGTGACTTTGACCTTGCGGGAGTAAAAGGTGCGCTCATGCTCTGTGTGTACGGCGATGGCATTGGCAAAAGCCTTTTCCGCAGTTTTCTCATCCACATAGCAATGGCTCCAGACATAATCCCGGCGCCCTTCCGCGGTTTCCTTGAACATCCAGGAGGTAAACGGGTAGGTCGGGTCATCTTTTTTTGCGAGAACCAAGCCAAAATCACGGTCAAATTGGACGGTCTTTTGTATGGCATAGCCCTGCGGCGTGTCAACATAGGTGTTAATGCGGTCGCAGGCATCGAAAACCTGCTTGGTAAGCTCCGCTCCGATTTCCACCCGGAACCAACGCCTGTCCCCGTCCTTATTCACATAGTATATGTTGCCGCCCGTCGCCGGGTCCTCATCGGTAAAGATAAAGAACTCCTTTTTGGCAAGATCGTAGCCAACACATAACCCAAATCCCTCGCCGTCATATTCCTGGCCGTCAATCTCCCTGGCCCTATTCTGAACGGCCTCCGGCACATCTGACAAAGCGGCCCAATAGATAACCACATCCTTGCAGGGGTCAACTGTTTCGATTTCTTTGAACTTCATGTACTACCTCACCCCCTTATCCTGTTGATGCCGCTGGATGTTGGGCCTCTCCGCCAGCACCTTTTTTGCCGCCGTAAGCTGCTCGCGGAGGGAGGGTTTGCACGGCTGACTATGCTCCGCCGTCTGCGCCTTGCCAAGTTCCACAAGCGTCTTTTCCGCACGTTCCAGAACATCTTGGCTGATAGGCAGCGAATACATATCAGAGATTGAGGAAAAGCCCACGTTGTTGAACACATAATCAACATAGGCTTCTTTCAACGCTCCCGCTGTAAAATATTTCTCCCTTGTAGGAATTTCGCTCACGGTGCCGCTGGCTATGGAATGGGCCAGTCCGGTTTCCAAATGGGCATGGATTTTGCCGTCAACCGCCAGCGTCACATAGTACCAGCCGATATATCCACCGCCTTTATCCGCCGTTCCATCGTTGAGTTCCACGGTCAGTATGGTGTACGGCTTCAGCCCCTTTTGCGCGGCGATGGCGTTATCTATTGCTTCCCGCCTTCTGAGCGGGGCGAGAGCGGCCTCCTTTGCCGCGGCTACGATTTCCGGGTTGTACCGGACCAGCACAGAGTTGATATACTCGTTCTGTACCTTTGCACTCTTGGCCTGCGGCGTTCTTTCGTTCCCGATACCCAGGGAAGTGCCGTTATCAAACCGAATAGCCATATCGCTTGTCCCGCGCCACTTCCCGTAACAGACGGAGGTTTCGATTTTGCCGGACGTACAGCCGAACGTCTGCGCGATGATCCCAATCTTGTCCTTCATGGGCAGACTTTCATATTTCTTGGCTATCTCCACCGCCTTTTTTTGCAAATCGGTGAGGTTTTCCGTCATGTCCTACCTCGCCTCCCTGTCCTTCTGGCGCTGCTGGATGGCGGGCTTCTCCGTCTGCGCCGTTTTCGCCGCCGCAAGCTGATCCCGGATGGAGGGCTTTTCCACCGTCTGCCCCGGCTGATTCCGCATAGCGGCCAACTCTTTCCGCACCATATCCACAAAACCATTTACTACTGTGGAATGGATGTGAACAATATAGGGACTGCGGCGGTGATCCTGTTCAAACATGGGGATAGCCGCCGCCCATGCCTTATTGCCGCGGGAGAAACGTTCATCCCACCCTTTACTCTGGATAGTAGCAGCCAGCACATAGGTCACACGCTCCGGGCCAAACTCCGCCAACACACCCTTTGCGTCTGCGTGGAGATACATCCCGTCAAAGCCTGCCCGAATCGTTGCTTCTATGGCCTCCTTACAAGCCACATTCGCCTGACGTGAGGCCAGGAAAGCGTCCTGTTCCCCATGCTCCCTCGCGTATTCGCCGGACTGCTGATAGAGTGGAATGGAGCGGGTGGCTTCCCGCTGCTTCTCCATCAATTTTTCTGCCCGCCCTTTGATGCAGTCTGCCACGACCTCCATCTGGTTCGTCTCCGTGTTGCGGAAATCCTTATAAATATCTGCCAGCGGGGAGGGAGAGGTCAACAGCGCCGCCGCCTGCTGTTCGGGAAGGGCCAGCGCCGAGATTTCCATTAAAATATCTTCGCGGGCAGAATATTCAAAAACATGGTTCAGAATATCCTCCGGCTTTTGCCCCACCAGCCAGGAGCGGTATTCCTTCTGCTCCGCCATCATTTTATTGTATAGCTCCTGATTCAATTTTTCAGCGTCCATCACAGGCTCCTTTCTTACAGTAATTTCTCATACCGCAGTTTCATCTGCGGCGGGCAGAGGTCAACGGCGGGGCGGCGCTGGCCCGTCCAGCGGATGCCGCCAGCGGAACCAGCGCACGTCCAGCCTGCCGCCCGGATGCTGGCCCCATCCTCCGTGTCCAAGGTATAGGTGATGATTTTCCGATACCCCATCGCCTTTGCCGCCCGCGCCGCTGCCGAATAGAGCATACTGCAAGCGTTCCGCTCCCCGGTGGTGCAGAGGCGGGTCACTTCCAGCGTATGTCCATCGTCCAGGTGGCGGCTGACCGGGCGGCCAGCGATTACCACACCCGCCAGCCGCCCGTCCGCTTCGCAACCGATGGAAAACTTATGCCCTGCCACCGGCTTATGGTGCCGGTGGTGGGCGGCGACAAAAGCATTGGCGTCTCTCAGGGAAACAGGGACCAACCGGAGC
The DNA here is from genome assembly GCA_947172355.1 of uncultured Bacillota bacterium. Classification (GTDB taxonomy): domain Bacteria; phylum Bacillota; class Clostridia; order Oscillospirales; family Oscillospiraceae; genus Lawsonibacter. Next base: position 3,587 of record CAMWBA010000138.1, on the reverse strand, counting down.
ATATCAGCGCGCCCCCTGCTCCATCGCCCGCTGCCCCTCCTGGGGAGGGCGGGCCGCAACATCCTTCATGGCGTTTTGGAGCGCGCCCCGCAGGGAGGGCTTGGCCGCACTCCGCTCAGAAAGCCGCTCCACCGCCTGCGCCGCACGGGTGGCCTGTTGCTCCAGCACACCCCGGTAGGCATCCATGACAACGGTGTTCAGCGCCTCCCGCATGGCCGATGTGGTGGGGAAGCAGATGTCATGGTGCTGCTTATCCTTTCCGAACTGGCTGGGCATAGCGACAAACGGCCCGTCCTTGCCCTCCACGATCTTGATGCCGGTCACGGCGAAACAGCCGCCAATGTCGGCGCTGGCAAAGGCCAGGATGCTCCCTTTCTCCTGCTTGGGGTCCTTTGTGGGAAAGACCTTGGCGCTTACCTCCAGCTTGATGGTCTGGTCACGCTGGGTCTTAGTAACTTCGCTGCTCATTGTTTTTCCTCCATTTCATGTTAATGTGCGTTCAGAATCGACTTGGATACCGCTCCCGTCTTAAACAGAGAGAAGCACAGCAGAACGGTGTACCCAGCGCACTTCCAAATGGAAATGTGAAGGTTGTCCCCGCCTGTGATGCCGCCGATCAGAACGGCGTAGATTGCTACACAGATCATAATGAAAAAGCCTTGCAGCCCAAGAGCCGCAAGACCGCGCAGATAGTTTTGGCCCATCTGTCCCCACTCCCGGTTGGTCATGGTGGCAAAGGGGATCGCCCCCACGGAGCAATAGATGTATATTTCTATCATCCGGCCTACCAGCACCAGCATGATGCACAGGGACAGGATGGGCGATGTGATCCTCAAAAGCAGGGTTTCCACCAGCAGGCCGATCAGTTCCCCGATGCCCATAGCGTCCAACTGGCTCTCTACATCCCCCAGGGCGGCGGCAAAATCAATGCTGGTACTGCCTGTGATAATACCCGCGCTTTGCTGGACAATGTGCTGTCCCAGCTCAAATATCGCCATCGTAATGTCAAAGGTATGCGTGACCAGATAGACGGCGACAAACGCTTTGAAAATCCACTTGTAGATGGTAAAGGTGTCAAAGTCGTGGAGATTGTTCCTGTCAATAATCATGGTGATAAGCTCATAGGTCAGGACAAAGGTAATAATCAGCCCCGCAACCGGCACCACCACATTATCGCTCAGATTGCGTATCATGGAGAAAACCCCGGCGTTCCATGCCGCCGGAGTTTGCCCCACTTCCCCCGCTACCTCCCCGACCTGTGTGTTGATCTGGTCAAACATCCCGCTGAAATTGCCTAAGATGCACTCTATCAGGATGGATTTGAGCCATTCTTGTATCGTGTCGAGGATATTCAGCATGGTTCAGCCCTCTGGCCTACACCGTAAACAGGTTGGACAGCAGGGGGATAAGCTGCATCCCGATCAAGGCCACGCCGCCGCCCGCCATGAGCTGCTTCATGCCTTGCGACTTAGCGCCGGGGTTATCGTTGCCGTAGCCTTCCAGCAGGTTAATGACGCCCCACACGCCCAGGCCAGCGCCCAGGGCGATCACCAGGACCTTCAAAGTGCCGATAGCAGAAGTGAAAAATTCCATTAGTTTACCTCCATATTCGTTGTTAGATTGATTGAGTGGTTGGATATGAAAAAGCGCCTCCCGAAAAGGTCAGGAAGCGGCATGGACATCGGGGGGCGCTCTCACCATACGGGTCTTGTCTGACACGGGTATCCCTCCTTCATGTTGGGTTGAAAATAAAAAACTGCTTCCCAAACACAGGTCAGGAAGCGGTATTATCAGAATCAGGCGGCGCGTCCAGTTCGCAGCATTCATAGGTATCGTTGGGCTGGACAGTAAGATAGCGGCTCAGATATTTCTTCACGTCAAAGGCGTTTTTCTTGCTGAAATCCAGCAAATTTTTATATTGCGGATGCCTGGTAATATCAAACTTGTCGCTGAAAAATGGCCTCACACCCTGCACTTGCAGGATGCACTTGCCGTTGTCCATGACAGCCAGCTCATCCTGGCTCATCAATTCCTTCCCCAGCTTTTGATAGTTGATCCCCATGCTCCGCTGGCTTCCTCTGGTGTCCGAGGTGTTGAACAGGTCGATGGTTTCCCGGCCCAGGGTTTCCGAAATCTCTTTGAGGGTGCTTTTCTCTTTGCCGCCCAGGAACAGGACACAGGAGCAGTTGCCGATGATGGTTTCAGCGTGATCCTTATAAACCGCCTTGAGCTGGCTCTGTGTCTGCACCACGATATGGGCGGAAATTTCCCGGCTGCGGATCACGCTGATAAGGTGCTGGAAATTGGGTATTTTCTGATTGGCGAACTCATCCAGCAGACAGGTGACGTGCTGCTTCAGCGCACCTCCGTTTTTAAGCGCCCTGTCGCACAGGACATTGAACATCTGCGTATACACCATGGCCGATATGAAATTAAAGGTCATGTCCGTATCGGACACGATGCAAAACAGCGCCGTTTTCCTGTCGCCAATCAGTTCCAGTTCCAGGTCGTCGCCCTCCATCATCTGCCGGACCTCCGCAATGTCAAAGGGGGCCATCCTCGCGCCGCAGGAAATAAGTATGCTTTTTGCCGTTTTGCCCGCCGCTAATTTATATTTGCGGTACTGGCGGACAGCGAAATGATCCGGCTTTTCCGCTTCAAGCTGGTCAAAGAGCATATCCACGGCATTTTTGAATGTCTCATCTTCCTCCCGGACCTCGGAGGCGTTGAGCATATCCAACAGCATGGTCATGTTTTTTTCTTCCTCCGGGGCCTCATACCAGATGTAGGCTATAAGGGCCTGATAGTACAAGGCTTCGGCCTTGGCCCAAAAATCCTCACCGCCCTTGCTGTCCTCGCCCTTGGTATTTTCCATAATGCAGTTGACCAGCTTCAGAATGTCATTCTCGCAGTAGATATAGCGGAATGGGTTGTACCGCATGGACTGTTTGAAGTCGATAGTATTCAGAATTTTGATCTCATACCCGCCCATTTGGAGCATCTTCCCACATTCCAGAAGGACGGTGCCTTTTCGCTCGGTTTGTCAAGGAGGTAGTGCGGAAAACCCGAAAAAAATCAGGATGCGTCCAGTTCGTGGCGGATAAGGCGGTTGATTTTGTCGCTCATGGTTTCCCTGCTGGTGGTGCTGAAATGGAACGACACCTCATAGGTGGTGTTGCCGATTTTCTGCACCAGGGCGGGCGTGGGTGCGTCCTGGGCGGGTGGAGCGTTGCTGCCCTCTGTCACGGGCAGAGGAATGGTCTTGCCCTCTCTGCTGGTGCTGTCGCTCCCCTCCGGGGCGGGGGCGGTGCTGGTGATCGTCATGCTGGGGTCGTTGGTCATAGGCTCTCCTTTCATCGTTCATCAAAGTTTATCCGGCATTGGCGTGGCAGCAGCCACGTCGGTGCCATTCTGTCGGTTACGTTGCGGCTATGTTTCAACGCTCTGTCTCCCGGCGTTTCTGCCGGGTCTGCTCCTGCTGGCGTATGGCGGCATCGGCGTTCCGCTTCACCTGTTGGAGCCTCCACAAATCGTCCTGGATGGGCTTGTACTGCTCATACTCGGCCTTGTACTCCTGTTGAAGTCTC
>CAMWBA010000137.1 GCA_947172355.1 uncultured Bacillota bacterium | reverse complement strand
AAGGACAGGTTCCCATGAATATCATCAAAAAAAGTGAGTCCATCCGGGCTGGCCTACGGAAAGGCTTTCAGGATGGCACCTCCAAGATGGCCCAGCGCAGATGCTATGGCTATGACATCGGCCCGAATGGCGAACTGACCATCAACCCCGATGAAGCTGCCGTTGTCCGCTGGATCTTTGACCATTACCTCAGGGGTGACAGTTTGGGAAGAATTACCGCCGGACTGGAGGAACAGGGCATCCCCTCCCCCACAGGCAGGCCCAAATGGAACCGAGAGGCAATTAACAAGCTGATCTCAAACGAAAAATACACAGGCCGGGTGCTACTCCAGAAAACCATTAGCGCAGGCGGTTCTCAGTTCAAAAACGATGGTCTCCTACCCCGGTATCTCTACTCAGATTCTCATGAAGCCATTATTTCTGATGAGATGTTCAAGGCCGCACAACAGGAAAAGATACGCCGGACAAATTGTCCTTACAAGGTGATTGCCATGCCGGAATTTTTCTGGTAGAATACTGAAAACTTATCTGTGAGGCACTCTATATGGCCAAATCCGTTGAGGTAATACCTATCACATAAGAACAGTGGGCTGTTAGGGAAATCTGGCGCATTGCCGCGACTGCTGGGTCAGCACTGCTCGTGAAGAGTCTTTTGACGAATGGTTGGATAGTCTGGAACTATAAATATCATTATGATGACCGCCACAAGCAAAAGCCTGTGGTGGTTTTCCATATTTGCCATAAAACCAGGCATGGCCCACAAAAAATTTTTTAAGCCTATACACTTTACACTCCAAATGTGATATGCCATATCTATAATAGGGCTTACTGAAAAAGTCGCATAAGTGATGTATATCGTTGGTTTTAATTGATGAGAGAACAATTTTTGTGCCAATGATTCCAGAATCCGTGTTTTTCAAAAATCAAAATGACCCCAGAATCAGAGGTTTATACGCAGAAATGCCTATTCTGGGGGGCTACACAAGTACTTCCTGCATGAATATATTGCATAACCAAGCTATGATCTGCATCATTAAAGTATCGTATTGGGGCGCATTTCCTAATTCTGCAAGGCTTTTTTGCATATATATTATAGTTGCCCTGCATATATTCCCCAATTTCGACTTTTTCAGTAGACCCTATATAGGTACTTATGCCCGTATTCATGAATTGGTCGGTGGAGAGCGTGTCCCCAAACCGCATATTGTTGGGATCACCGCCCCGGATCATCATGTCGGCTTTGGCAATGGCGTAGGTGGCCGGATTCAGTTCTTGCCCAAAACAAGTTACTTCGATGTCCTCGTTCAAATCATGGATGCGTTCCTCCATGCACGAGAGCATCTGGGAAGTGCCCATCGCCATGTCGTAGACGGTGACGTTCCCAGCCTGGCTCAGATCGGCGTCGGACAGGAGAATGTCGGTCATCAGATAGATGATGTCCCGGCTGGTAAAGTGGGCCCCGGCCTCCTCGTCGTAAGACTCCGAAAAACGCTTCACCAGATCCTCAAATATGTACCCGCAGTCCACGGCGCTGATCTTGTCTGGGCCAAGGTAGCCTTTGGGGGAGGCGAACTCCTTGATGACCAGGTAGAGGGAGTTGCATTCCACCATGCGCTTGATAATATTGTCAAAGTCGAACTTGGCGAGGACATCCTGGACATTGGCGGAGAACCCCGCCAGATAGTCCCGGAAGTTGGTCTCGATGTTGTCCGGATCGGCCAGCAGCAGGTCAAAGGTGAATTTGCTGGTGTTGTAGAACTGGTAGCCGCTGGCACGGGTGAGGAAACCGTCAATGACCGCCAGCTTCTTCACCTTTTGATACTGCTCCTGCACAGCGGCATGGGTGGGGAGCAGGCAGTCGTGGAACCGCTTTACCACCGTCATGGGGAGGATGACCAGACCATACTCGTGGGGCTTGAAATAGCCAAACAGGGCGTTGGCGATGTTCCAGATGATGGTGGTCTTTTCTTGGATATTGGTACCTACCTCGGCAATTTTATCGTTCGTCGTGGCTGTTTCCCCGCTCCAAAAATGTTTTTTCTGCTGCCTCAGATGCTTGTATTGAAATACCTCTCCAAATGCCTTTTAAATGCTGCGAAAATAGCGGCAGCTTTTTCAGTATGGAATTGTGCAATGCGGGGCCAGTCCGTCTCTCTTGACACATCCACATTGGCAAGTGCGCACAATATTTTGCTGGATTTGTTTTCATCTGACCGGCTCCAGGTCAGCGCAGTTCCCATGGCAGTTTCGATTTCTTCTTCGTGTGCAAGCAGGAAATCAAAAAGTGCCTTGTTCCGCTCTTTAGCGGGCAGCCCCAAATAGAGCTCCACCCGGGCTCCATCATAATTTGCTATGCAGTTGATGGAAACACCAGGTATGCCAATGAAACCTGTGACGCAGTTGTTTGAGATTGGATTCACATTGCTGAATGGGCCGTTATTGCCAAAAGCAGCCTTGATCCCGGGTAAGGCGTATTCCCAATACCGTTTTCTGAGTTCACGCCACATATCCGCTGCCGTTTCCGAACTTTCCTCATCCCTGAGATAAAAAATAAGTTCGCTTTCCTCCACACCGAACAGCGCAAACAGCTTCCTAAGTACGTTGATCTTATACTGTGTGTCCGTTCCCGTCCAAACAAATATGTTTGTGTCAATTTGCCTGCATGAACTAAAGGTATCCGCCAATGTGCTGAAATGCAGGGTCAAATCAGCGGTTGTGTCTTGGGAAACCGCCAGCTTCATGAGAACCGCTTTGTTTTCGGCGTGAAGACTGGAAATGACCTGCTGATACATATCTGCCCAACTGGCGGCAGGCTGTTCCGCACCCTGGAAGCTATATTTTGATAGAATCCTGCCTGTCAACACCACATCTTCATCCAGTGACACCATATCCATCTGCTTCTCCGGCGGCTGGTAATCCGAAACTGGGTACGTCCATATTTCAACAACCCGTTTTTGCAGATGTTGTCCCCGATCCTCCAGTTCCTTGAGCCCCCACCGCTCCCTCTGGGCGATCCACTGGTTAATCCGCAGGCCAGAGTCCTTGAATCCGTGGGGCATATCCCGCTTGTCCAGGAAAAGGCTGTTGGAATACCTTGAATTGTATCCAGTAAGCGTTAAATTTGAAAGCCGGTGCAGCCATGTTTCGTGGATATCCTCATAGTCCTCGCCCAGTTCGCCGATCCACGCAGGCGTAAGATGCTGGGGCATGATGTGTTCAATAGAGTATTCCCCTTTGTCTAGATGCTCCCAGACATCCTTCGTTTCCACAGTCCCCGCATTTTCCAGCCGCTCAAACAGATACAGCTTATTCTTGGAGTTCATGCCATAGATATTCCGGCTCACCATGCACTCCGCGAATTCTCCATCGGACGGGAACCTCGCCCGGTCTTTCTTACACAGCAATGCATATTTGAACTTTTCTACATAGTGGTTCTCGCTGCCATCCATGCGGATGATCTCCCGGTGCAGCAGCAGGAATATCTTGTTCAGTGCGTTTGTGGGGAGGTCGCAGATCATGCGGCGGAAGATGTAATTCTCCGTTGTTCGAAATATTTCATACAACCCCTCTGCGGTAATGGCATTCTCCTCCCGCAACCGCAGCGTCTCCAGAAAAAACGGGCGGGTAACTGTGGTAGACAGTCTGTTAAGCCGGTAGACACACCCGTTCAGCCGTTCGTCAGCAGAATTGCCTCGAAGCAGGATCTCATACCGCTTTGCGTAGCCCAGCAGATCTTTCAGAAGCAATTCCACATCGTTTCCGGCACCGTCCTCCACATACCGCTTGAACGCTGTGTAAATCCCGTTTATATTGGGCGTGCTCTGCTGCTTCACGCTTAAGTAATCCCGGATGAAAGCACTGACATCATAGCCCGTTAATTCCTCAATCCTGTTCCAGTACTTTTCGTAAAACTTGTTTTGCCGCTCAGTCTCCAACCCCATCAGGATATAGTTTCGGATTTTGTCACCCTCGCTTAAATCGAGACCCGTGGAATTTAGGCTTTCAAAAATCAGCTGGGGGTTGTCCTCGTGGTTCAGACTGATGTTGATAATTTCCAGACGGCAGATAGCGTCAAAAAGCTCATCTACCGTCAGTTCATCCCGCTGGATCCGCTCATAAAAATACTGATAATTGATGGTCAGGTTGGAGTCGGGAATGTATTCCTCGCCTTTTTCAAATAAAAAGCCAAACGCTCTCTGATCGTTTTTGATCGGCTTCAGCTTGATCCGCTTTTCTTCTGGCTCGTACTCATCAATCAAATACCTTTTCAGTATTTTGTCAGGTAACTGCCTATCCTGGGAAGCAGCGATTTTCTTCTGGAGCAAATGGTAAATGGCCAGAAGCAGCAACGAAACGGTGGTCAGCCGCTGTTGTCCGTCGATAATCAGAAATTCCTCCATCGTCCCATTCTCACTTTGGACAGACACAACGCTTCCAAAGAAGTGACTTTTTCGATTTTGCCGAATCACCTTGACTAAGTCATCGTAGAGCTGCTTGCAATGTTCCATTTTCCAATCGTAATTTCGCTGGTATACCGGGATCACAAAACGCTTTGATGCGCCGTCCATGTATTTGATCAGTTTTTGGGCATTCCCATTCATCTTCACGCACTCCTTTGACTATTTCTCTGTGACACTGTCAAACCAGGCTCCACTCAAGGATTTCCCGCACCAGGCGGCTCCCCACGGTGGTGCCTTCCGGCAGCAGGAACATCGCCACCTGGTTTTCTACGCCGCCATCGCTGATCAGATGGGCATAGTCTCCATCAATGGATTCCACAGTATAGTAAACAGGCTCCATCATGATTCCCCTCTCAATTTCTTTAGGATCGTCTCATCCGCAGGGCAGAATTCATACTGCGGGATCTCCTCCACCGTAATCCAACGGATGTCATTGTGTTCCAGCATCTGCGGCGTTCCCCCACTGATCGCGGCGTTGAACAACGTCAGATGCACGTTCAGATCCGGGTAGTCGTGGTCTGCCTCCATGAATACCCCGCCCACCGAGAGAGTGACCGCCAGCTCCTCCCGGCACTCCCGGATCAGGGCCTGCTCCATCAATTCATGGAAAAAGTCGATCATCATGCCGCCTCCAAACGCAGGAAGGATTTGATTTCCTGCCCTGTTCGTGGTATCCTATTGGCAGTATATCACAAATCCGCCGCCGGGGAAAGTCCCGGCGGCGATATTCAGGGAGCTGATATCCATGATCCGTGAGATCATGCGCGATGAAGCGTTTTTAGCCAAGAAGGCCGAGCCCGCCGTGCCGGAGGATCTGCCCGTTGCCCAGGATCTGCTGGACACCCTCGCTGCCCACAAGGACGGCTGTGTTGGCATGGCGGCCAACATGATCGGCGTGAACAAGCGCATCATCGTCTTTGACAACGAGGGTGCTTATATGGTTATGTTCAACCCGGAGATCGTCAAAAAGTCCGGGCCCTACCAGGCGGAGGAGGGCTGCCTGTCCCTGTCCGGCATCCGCACAGCCAAACGCTGGAAATCTATCAAAATACAGTATCAGAACGAGAAGTTCCAAACCCGTTTCAAGAGCTTCACCGGCTGGACAGCCCAAATCATCCAGCATGAGATCGACCATTGCGAGGGGATCTTAATCTAACACTCAGCCCAAGGTCAGCACCGCTCCGGGGTTTGCGTCTATGGCAAAGCGGTACAGCATGGGTTTGGAGACGATGGCAAAACAGCGGCTTTCATCCCATTGGGCGGCGTAGTTCTTCTCGATCAGCTCCAGCGTCTCCCGAAGCTGAAGGAGCACCGCCACGTCATGCTTGCAGGTATTAACCGCAGGGGGCAGTCACAAAACAGGTTGCCGATTTGCCCGTTCCGGTATTGGAACTCCACCTCGTAGGGCTTGGTTCCCTCCACGATGGCCCGCCCCTGGACGCCATCCAAGCACAAATACAGCACTCGGTTCTCCCTGTAATAATCCACCCCGCGCTCCGCCACCGCGCCGTCCACATTTAACCCGCTCAAATTGTCCAGCGGGAAACCTTCCTCGTCATAGCTGATGTAATACTCTATGATGTCCTCCTCCGGCGGTTTCACCCATAGGGTTCATAGAGTGACCTCCTTATCTGTCGATTGCTTTTCCATGGTTTAAGGATAACACAGATAAAGTCCAATAAAGCGGCATATTAAAAAATTTTCAAGGAAGTGCTTCCATGGAGCTTGGCCTGACCATCCCCCTCCAGCGGCATCTTGGCATCAAAGCCTTGCCTTACGGTGAGGAATTGGATCAACGCTTCTGCTGGGATCTCCACGCCATTTCCCTGCGGGGGCACGCCTCCCTCCTGGCGGTTCACTGTCATACCAGGTATGCTTTTGTGCTCTACAATTTGAGCCGTGTGGATTGGGAGCATCTGTCGGACGTTTTTCGGAAGGGTTTAAAGCGGAGCTTATCCGCTGTCGGGCTCCCCGATGAAACGGTTGAGCTACTATGCGACGGTTGTCAGCCGCTGTTCACCAAGACCCACGGCCGCCGGGAGGCAGCGTTTCTGAACCGGGCCTGGAACGATGTGATGGCCGCCGAGCTGGCCCTGGACGAGAGCACCCAAAGTCAGCCCCTTCTGGATCAGCTCGTCAACGCCAAGCCCAGCCGGTGCGCGGGCTTCGATGGCTTGGGCGCGGCGGCGGAACGGCTGGCGATAATTCTGGACAATCCTCATCAAACTGTATTGCCCGCTCCGCCGCTGACCTGACTTCATCCAACTGCTCTTTGGAAGGCATCTGCCCGTCTTTAATTGTAAAAGTTCTGATCATAAATGTGCATCACGCACCGAGATGGGCGGGTAATCCCGTAAAAAGTGCTCTCTGCATTGTACTCCTGAATTTGTCAATTACATAAACACAGTCAAGCGCAGAAAGGATAGTTGAGGAAAATGATAGTAGAAATAAATTCCGCCAGAACTGTTTCTGCTCCCAATGTTACAGCGACAGGGACGCAGGAGACTCCCTCAACTGTATTTGCCCAAGAGTACAAGTGGCAGATGGACAAAAAGCTGAAGGCCCAATATGGATTTGGGGTTGATGCCCTTGAATACCGCGGCGGCAAAATCATAGGGAAAACGCCGGAAGCGCAGGCGGTGATCGACAGCGACGAAGGCCAGTTTATGAAAATGAGCGGATATGCCTTCATCAATTTGTCCAGAAAATATACCGG